>PCUO01000029.1:16162-18529 GCA_002771015.1 Candidatus Yonathbacteria bacterium CG17_big_fil_post_rev_8_21_14_2_50_43_9 | reverse complement strand
CCACTTCCTTTTCAGGGAGTGGTGTAAACTCTACTTCTGTTTTGCCAAATGTTGGGTCAACAGTGCTGAGTATCGCTTTGGGTTCAACCGGCTTGGTGACAAATGTTGGTTGTTGTGGTTTTTTCGCTTTCCACACACAACGAAGTTTCTGGCTTCCATCACTGAGGACTTCAACTTCGACCTTGCCTTTGTTCCCGCCGGCTTCACATTCGTCTCCAACATTTGGCAACTTTACTTTGGCCGTCGTAACCGGTTTTGGTTTTGGTTTAACCTTGACCTTAGCCTTTTGTTTTTTGGGCTTCTTGCATGTGTCACAGCAACATTTATTTATGTCACTGCTCATTACTATCTTGTTTTCGTTATTGAGAATAATCTTGCTGCTTCTATTATCCCAAAGTGTTTTCTCGCACAAGCTCAACTCAACAAGCCCAATGAACCACAGTAGTAATGCAATGATTGCCAGTACCCATACCCATTTATTGCCTTTGCTTTTTGTTTCGCTATTATTTTCCACATCACACCTCCTTCTTCATTGATTTTTCAAACCATAAATTCAACAAGGTTCTATTGGTAAATTCTGGTACTATTATATCATAATGGATTAAAAAGTCAACCCCCAGCAAATGCTCCATGTTTGAGCGGTGCTTTCCTACTGTTGGTGACGTTTTAGCGATTAAAAAATTACTCGGTTTCTACTTCCTCATTATCCTCCTCTTCATCCTCCTTCTTGCGTTTTTCCGTTGATTCATAAATTATGCGCCCTATTAGAGTAGCTGACAGTATCGCAATAATAAGCGCTACCCACCCAATAAGCGTTGTTGGGAAGATGCCACTTCCTGGCCCGATGACCGCAGCCGTATTCTTGTTTGTAAAACCGTCCTCAGTCACAAACGGAGTAGTTGTCGTTGTTTTTTTTACAGCCACAACTGGCTCTACTGTCTGGTTTACTTTTGGTGCTGGTGTAACAACATGCGAATTTGACTGGTATGTAACAGTTAGAGAAGTTTGCTTTGGTACTAATGTTGTGAACGACGAAACTGGAGAGTAAACGGTCGCCCCACCTCCCATTGCTACCGAGCGATACGAATATGTCTGCCCTGGGTTAAGATCGCGAATGTTCCATTCAAAAGTTCCCTCGTCCCAAATCCCTTGCACCGCCACCGCTGTTGGAGCATTGTTGTTATTGTAGATTTCAAACCACACAGTTGAGTTTTTTTGCGGATTTGAAACATGTCCAACAATAGTAGCGTTGTTTTCTGTAACGTATTTTGCGGTTACTGGCGTTAGCATAGGCGCTGCAAGAACGTCACCAACAAACGCAAAAAGCGCGATAGTGAGCACTGCTATGGCACGAATTGATTGGAATATAATGTTATTCATAATACTTTATATTATAGCATATTGGACAAAAAAGTCAATAGGCAAAGAAAAAGCCCGAGCTTATGAATCTCGGGCTTCGCGAAAAGATTTTCCGCTATTTTGTTGTAAATCCACCTCCTTGTTCCTCCCTTTGACGTATTGCAAGGTCGTTGCTCAGGCGGATATAGATCCCCGCCCACTTTCCTGGGTTGTATGCCTTGGGACAAACGGCATTTGTGGTTTTACCCTCGCATGCTCTTTGCTCATTTGCTAGGCCGTCAACTAGATTGCCTAAACACACACCATCGGCACCGTAATTCCCTGTTTTACAACTGGGATGAACCATCGGCTCGTCGCGGTAATTACTCACCTTCGGACCGTCTACCGCCACTGCATGCTTTTTCTCTGCGGTTTTCTGTCTATTTCCAGGACGCTCCCACAAATTTGGCGGGTAGACGACCTGAACAGAAGGTTGAGAAGCATACTGCGATTGAGCGCGGTATCCTGAAGTATTGTAACATCCAGCCTTTTGCTGTGCGCGACGTACCAAACTCTCGTAGGAAGCTTCTCCTCCAGAGTCGGGGTCGTTGCACATACCAGGCCTTGGCGGGTACATTCCCTGCTTCGGCGTTGTGTCGCAATATACCGCGACCGCGCCACACTGAGAATACTGAGAATACCCAGAGGGCCCAGTTGGATAAGGAGGGTCAATATAAACAATCTCATCGTCCCCCGGTTTCCAGTGAGCACCCTTTGTAACCTCGTGACCAATAGCCGCTCCAGCGAGACCTCCAAGAATACCGCCTTTGAGTACCTTGTAGCCAATATATGCCCCTGCTACAGTGCCACCGATCGTCTGCGCGCTTCTGTAGTTCGGGTTTTCGGTTGCGCAACCTGAAAGCCATCCTGGCAACATTGCTGCCAGGATAATCAGCATGAATTTCTTCATGATTTTCTCCTCTCGTTTTCAAAATTCAATTGAACGGTAGATTCTCCAAACGCGAACCT
>PCUO01000029.1:0-16148 GCA_002771015.1 Candidatus Yonathbacteria bacterium CG17_big_fil_post_rev_8_21_14_2_50_43_9 | reverse complement strand
ATACCAAATCCATAATTTTTGTCAAGTGGTGACTTCCCCTCAAAAGCCATATAATATTGAAATATTATGTTGCGTTTTGACGACACAAGCAGTGATGACCAGATTGCAAAACTTCACGAAAAGGAAGAGGAGGATTTTTTGCAGATAATGTCTAAAAAGTACGGCATCCCTTACGCGGATTTGTCTGGTGTTCCCGTGGACACGACTACGGTTGGGCTCATCAAGGAAGACCTCGCGCGCGCGGCCCTCATTGCTCCGTTTGAACTCGCAAATAAAAAACTAAAAGTCGCGCTTTTTTCACCAATGCAAGCAAACACGAAAGAAGTCCTCACAGAACTCGCGGAACGCGGATACAATATAGACCAGTATCTCGTGTCGCATGCAAGTTTGGAAAAGGTGTGGGAGCGTTACAATGAAATTTCCGGCGCTACAAAAAGCGAAGCGGGGATGGTGGATATTTCTGGTGAGAATATGGATGGTCTTGTGAAAAAATTCACAACTCTTGAGGACGTAACAAGAGCTCTCAAGACAACCGTCACCGAAAAAACAGCTCGCCATATTTCTAATATTTTTTCTACTGTGATGGCTGGAGCTATTGGTATCCACGCATCGGATATTCATATTGAACCTGCTGAAGATTCTATTCATATTCGCTACCGCATAGACGGCGTACTTCACGAGGTTGCAACACTCCCCTCTGGAATCTATCGTCTATTTAGCTCGCGCTTGAAACTTCTCGCGGGGTTGAAACTGAACGTCGGCACCGAAAGCCAAGACGGGCGTTTTAGTATCAAGATTTCTGGAATGGAAATTGAAATGCGCGTGTCGGTAATTCCCGGAGCGTACGGCGAAGGCGTGGTGATGCGTATCCTCAACCCCCAATCACTAGATGTGACACTTGAAGACCTTGGTATGTCACCGCGACTTTTGGAGATAGTTGACCGCGAAATTAAAAAACCTCACGGAATGATTTTGAACACGGGCCCTACAGGGTCTGGAAAAACAACCACACTTTACGCGTTTCTAAAAAGAATCTATTCGTCTGAAATAAAAATGATGACGATTGAGGACCCTATTGAATATCATTTGAAAGGCGTGTCTCAAACACAAGTGGATGCAGAAAAAGGCTATACCTTTTTGGAGGGGCTCCGTTCGGCAATGCGACAGGACCCAGACGTAATTATGATTGGTGAAATCCGCGATGGTGAGACTGCGAAGGTGGCTATTAACGCCTCCCTCACTGGCCATATGGTATTTTCCACTCTTCACACCAACACAGCCGCTGGAGCAATCCCGCGTCTTATAGATTTGGGCGTAACTCCGAAGGTTATCGGGTCTTCGCTCACCGTTGCCCTGGCGCAACGTCTCGCGCGCAAGCTTTGTGACGAATGTAAAAAAGAAGACACTCCTAACGAACGAGAGCAAAAAATTATTAACGAGGTTTCGGCGCATATTAAAGAAAAGGTTGGCGGGGATGTGCAAACGAAAAAAGTATGGCGAGGTGGTGGTTGCGTGAAATGCAACAACACAGGATATCGTGGGCGCGTTGGGATCTTTGAAGCAGTGCTTATGACCGCGGAGATTGAGGCTCTCCTAGACGCAATCCCTTCGGAACGCGAGATTCGCGAGATCGCAAAAAAACAGGGGCTTCTAAATATGCGCGAAGACGGTATTGAAAAAATTCTCGCAGGACTAACATCGTTTGATGATGTGGAGAGAGTAGTGGATTTGGAGAGCGAATAATAATATAAAAGCCCGACAACGCTTCGCGTTGTCGGGCTTTTCTTATACAGCGAGTAAACGCATAATTTCTTCGGGCGCTGTGCGTTGGCAAACAGGGTCGATCTTTTCGCCATTTGGCAACTCTACAAGCTTGTTCATTAATTTTCTGCTTGTTGCGATTGCAACCACCTTGCCTTCATACAACCGGTCAAACATCGAGTTTAAAAACTCGTTATGCTTATCAATGTTGACCGCGACCACATCCGCGTTTCTTCCCGCTCGTAGCGCGTCCTCATGCGAGGTCGCAAATACAACCTTGTGGTCTTTCATAACCTCCGAATAGACAGCGTGGTGATCCGCGCAAACTCCCAAAACAACGATCTTTTTTGTACTTCCCTTTGTCATTACATACTCCCCTTATTTAAACAACAAACTCGCAATTCGGTGCGAGAAACCGTATCCCATAAAAACGATACCAAATCTACGCCAGAAGGTCAATTGTTTTTTGTTCACGAAAACGATACAATTTCTAGGAAGTACTAGTTGCGTTCCTATGAATTTTAGTGTAGTTCGCGTACGCAGAGAGTTAAGTACTGCGCCACACAACCTCTTTGGTGTTTGTTTAGGTACAGTACGAGGCGTGGATGAAATTTATGACCAAGCTGTATAATAATACTGCGCGGGAGTAAATTTCATCCGTAACGAAGTAATGCGCCAAACAAACACAAAAGAAAAAATCCCACACATAAACCTCGATCAGTTCTCACAACACAAGGAAGTGAGTTAGGAATTGGTCTAAGGATGGCATCAGTGGTCTTTGCAACAAAGCGAAGTACCAATGCGTCCTCGTCCAGAACCATGTGAACCCGAAGGCACAACTAAGAGAGGCTTATGTATAGGATCTTTTTTAAAAAAACAGACTGTAACAAAAAATTGCCTTCCATTCATCTCTAAAACTAGACTAGCACAAATCAATTTTTATGTCAAGCCCCCAACTCAACAATCCGGAAGAACTCAAAAATGACCTTGAAAAGTCTGGGGATTTTTCATTTCTTGACCAAACTCTCCGTCCTAATAAATTTGACGAATACATAGGTCAGGAAACGATCAAACAGAATTTAAAAATTCTTCTTCAGGCTGCAAAAGAGCGTTCTCATCCTCCGGAACACGTCCTTTTTTACGGGCCACCGGGGCTCGGAAAAACAACGTTGGCACATCTTATCGCGAACGAAATGGGTTGTCAAGTGAAATCAACCTCTGGCCCAGCTATTGAAAAAGTCGGCGATTTAGCGTCTATTTTGACCAACCTTTCCCCAGGAGATGTGCTCTTTATAGACGAAATACACCGTTTGAATAAAATGATTGAGGAAGTCCTCTACCCAGCGATGGAGTCTGGAGTTCTTGATATCATTATTGGCAAAGGCCCTAGCGCGCGCACGATACAGCTAGACCTCCCGCCTTTCACAATGATTGCGGCGACCACGCGAGTGGCGCTCATTTCCTCCCCTCTTCGCTCGCGTTTTTCAGGAGGGACTTTCCGTTTGGAGTTTTACACCGAGGACGAGATTGAGAAAATAGTGAAACGTTCGGCTAACATTCTTGGCATTACCCTCTCAGATGACGCTGCGCGGGAAATCGCTCGTTGCAGTCGCGCAACCCCGCGCACCGCAAACTACCTTTTGAAACGCGCGCGGGATTTTGCACAGGTGCACAAAGGCGATTTGTCTTCCAAGTACGTCGCTGACGCTCTCGCTTTGCTTGAGATTGATGAGCTTGGACTCACAGCTTTGGACAGAAAAATCCTGGAGGTGATTATTGAGAAATTCAAAGGCGGTCCTGTCGGACTTTCCACAATAGCCGCTGCGCTCTCTGAAGAAATGGCAACACTTGAAGAAGTGAACGAGCCCTACCTCCTCCAACTCGGCCTCATTGAACGCACCCCACGTGGTCGCCTCGCCACCCCACGTGCCTATGAGCATCTCGGTTTTGATGCACCAGAAGAAGCGCAAAGAAAACTTCTGTGAAATAAATTACAACACACTTCACACAAATCAATGGTGGCTGTCCCCATTTATTTATAGGCTCCCAGCCTCAATCCCCAGCAATTCCTCGCGAGCGCGGATAATTGCTGGGGATTGGGTTTGGGAAAATATTTACTTTTCTGATATGCTTTCAAAATAATATTATGTCTGGACATAACAAATGGTCGCAAATAAAGAATAAGAAGGCGGTTACTGACGGCAAGAGAAGCAAGATTTTTGGGAAATTCTCAAAGCTTATTGCTTTGGAGTCAAAAAAAGTGGCGGGGAACCTCACTTCACCTGGTTTGCGCGCCGTGATTGAGCGCGCGAAAAAGGAGAATATGCAAAATGAGCTCATTGAACGCGCGGTCAAAAAAGGCGCTGGTGGAGACGCAGGCAACATGGAGGCGGTGCTTTACGAAGCATACGGCCCTGGCGGTTGCGCTATTCTTATTGAAGGTCTACCGAACTGTCGCGGAGATTAAACACATTCTTTCAAAACGTGGGCTCGCACTCGCGGGGCAAGGCGCGGCAACGTGGGCATTTAGTAAAACAGCCGAAGGATACGAGCCCCAAACTACATTTCCATTGTCAGACGAGGACGGCGAAGCCTTGTCATCCCTCCTTGAAGAACTTGACGACCACGACGACGTGCAGGAGGTCTACACAAACGCTGAATAATACAATAACAAACCAAAATCCCTGTGTTACGTGCACAAGGATTTTGGTTTATAACAAAACTACCTTCCTTTTCCCCTATCATGGCAATAGAACGCTATAGCGTTCTATTGCCATGATTAGTGTTTGGGATGCAGGAGTGAAGTCTATTTATTTGAGTGTATAGCAGAGGAAGTGTTACACTTCTATTATGCGGATTATCTCAATTGACCCTGGTTATGAGAGGCTCGGTATTGCCATTTTGGATAAGGGAAACAAGGAGGAGCTTGTTTTTT
Organism: Candidatus Yonathbacteria bacterium CG17_big_fil_post_rev_8_21_14_2_50_43_9; assembly: GCA_002771015.1. Lineage (GTDB taxonomy): Bacteria > Patescibacteriota > Minisyncoccia > Phycocordibacterales > UBA1550 > UBA1550. The sequence goes on along the minus strand of PCUO01000029.1, from coordinate 11,452 downwards.
CTGAATGTTTTAAAACAAAAGCTGATATTCCTTTTATGAACAGATTGGAGCTTATAGGACGAGAAGTGGCGCGTATTATAGACGAGCATGAGCCAGAAGCTCTCGCTATTGAAAATCTCTTTATAGAAACAAACCAAAAGACTGCAATGAGGGTCGCCGAGGTGCGCGGAGCTATTCTATACCAAGCGCGCATTTTAGGGCTTGAGATTTATGAATACACTCCTCTTCAGATCAAAGTCGCGGTGACTGGTTACGGGAAGGCTACAAAAACTCAAGTTATGTCTATGGTTAAAAAGCTTGTTTCTGGCGCGGGTTCTATAAAGCAAGACGACGAAATGGACGCAATAGCCATAGGACTCACTCATTTTGCGCACGCACGCCCTCGAAAAACCCTTGAGAATAAAGGGTGTTAGTGTTGTTTTATCGCTTTCCACACTTTATCCCCAATTTTAAAAATAATCACTTGCATAGAAAAAAACTTTTTGCTACAACTATGAAAGCCCGTTCAAAAAGGTTGTTCGGGTTCTTAATTTAAATATAAAAATATGTCCGAAGATGAAGTAACAGAGGAAGAAATGGCCATTAGTGATGATGTTGATTTTGCAGATGATGGTGTTGATCTTGGCGACGACGACATAATAGAGGAAGAAGGGGTTGAAATGGAATTCAGCACTCGCGAGATTGAATAACAATTTAGCAAAATAAATAAAAAACCGAGCCAAGCACTATTCTAGTGCTCGGCTCGGTTTTTTATTTTGCTAAATTATTCTCACAAACCTTCTCTTCCCTATTTTGTAAACACCTGGTGTAGCAAACAATGTGTCGTCTGTGATTTTTTCTTCTTCTCCACTAAGTCGTTTCACAGCGCCCTCCTCAACGAGCCTCCTCCAATCTGTCATTGATGAAACAATTTCTTTTGATTTCAAAAGTTCTCCAAGTTTTCCTTCTCCTTTTATCTCCTCAATATCCTCAGGAATTTCCTTCTTTTGAAAAGTTGAAATAAATGCTTCCCGCGCACGAACTGCCTCATCTTTTCCGTGGTACATTGATACAATTTCTTCTGCGAGTTGTAGTTTCACATCGCGCGGGTTTTTCCCGCGACCGAGCGAGGCTTCCGCTTCTTCTACTGTGCTCATAGGCACCCTCGTTGCGTGTATAAAATATTTAACAATTAACTCATCACGAAGACTCATCACTTTCCCAAACATATCATCTGCGGTATCGGCTAAGTTGATAGTGTTCCCCCAACTTGAGCTCATTTTGCGTCCATCCAATCCTTCTATCAAATCCAACATCAAAATGCTCTGTGGTTCTTTTTTGAAATGCTCCTGAAGTTTCCTTCCTGAAAGCATATTAAACTTTTGATCTGTTCCTCCAATTTCTACATCCGCGTTTACAGCAACGCTGTCGTACCCCTGCATAAGCGGGTATAATAATTCTCTCAGTGAAACGCGAAGCCCTTTATCAAGACGAACTTTTATATTTTCTCGGGAAATAAAATCTGAAAGAGAAAAAACTTCCGCATGCTCGGTAATCTCGCGATACGTAAGCAGTTCAAGCCATTCAGTATTGCGATGCTTTTCCACTTTCTCCATATCAAGAATTTCCCCTGCTTGTTCAAAATATGTAGCAAGGTTTTCCTCTACAGTTTCACGCGCGAGCATTGGGCGTTCTGCTTCTTTGTCCGAAGTGTCACCAATAACACCAGTAAAATCTCCTATAATAAAAACAATGGTGTGCCCAAGATCTTGGAGGTCGCGAAGTTTCCATATTGCTGTTGCCCTCCCAAGATGGATATTTGGGCTTGTGGGGTCTACTCCAAATTTAATTCGAAGCTTCCTCCCAGAAAGAAGTTTCGCGCGCAAAGCATCTGGATGAATCACCTCAGCGACTCCTCGGGTTAATATTTCGTCTATCTGCTCGTCTTCTGTCATAACAAGAACATTTTAACACAAACGCGTAATCTCGCCTACGATGGTTATTTGTGTTATATTAATCAAATCCTATGGCGCGCAATACTCGCTCCACCAAAAATAAGTTCCGACGCTTTTTGAGACACTGGAAAAATGTGTTTCTTTTTAGTGTGGGTGGATTTTTTATTTTTATAGGATCGCTCATTTTATGGGCTTCATTTATGAAACTCCCAGATTTTGGAGAGTTCCCCGAACGTAAGGTTGCTCAATCCACAAAGATTTACGACAGAACTGGCGAGGTTCTCCTTTATGATGTTCATCAAGAAGTAAAAAGGACAGTTGTTCATTTTGAAGGCATCTCCCTTTGGGCAAAAAACGCCTCTATCGCTATTGAAGACAGAGAGTTTTATAATCACAGCGGTATTAGCGTCCGCGGTATTTCGCGCGCTATCCTTTATGGTGGCACACGTGGAGGTGGTTCTACTATCACACAGCAGGTTGTTAAAAAAACTCTTTTAACAGATGAAAAACTTATAACAAGAAAATTTAAGGAAATTATTCTTGCGTTTAGGCTTGAGCAAGCATTTTCAAAGGATGAGATTCTTGCTCTTTATCTAAACGAAATTCCTTATGGCGGAAGCATGTATGGTATTGGTGAAGCAAGCATGACTTTTTTTGGGAAAAAGGCAATTGACCTCACACTCGCGCAGTCTGCGTATCTTGCGGCAATTCCAAACGCTCCAACCTATTATTCTCCGTACGGAAACCATCGTGATAAACTAGAGGAAAGAAAAAACCTTGTTTTGCGTCGTATGTATGAGGTCGGTTTTATTACAAATGAGGAATACAAGACAACTCTTGTGGAAAAGGTGGAATTCCTTCCTCGCGAACCTCGCGGTATTCGCGCTCCTCATTTTGTGGAGTGGGTGAAAGAATATCTTGCTAATAAATACGGCGACCTTGCTGTTCGAGAAAATGGTTACAGAGTTATTACAACCCTCAACTATGAATTACAGCAAAAAGCCGAGTCCGTAATAAGTAGCTATGGTCCTGATATTGAAAAAAACTTTGAGGCCAAAAATATGGCTCTAGTGGCGGTAGACCCTAAAAATGGACAAGTTCTCGCGATGGTTGGATCAAGAGATTATTTTGATGTGAAAAATGAGGGGAATTTTAATGTGGCTCTTGCTCACCGTCAACCGGGTTCTACTTTTAAACCTTTTGTTTATGCTACCGCTTTTATGAAAGGCTACACGCCAGAAACAACTATTTTTGACCTAAAAACAAACTTTAGCACAAACTGTGACGCAAAAGGGGTTCCTTTTTCTCCTTTAGTAAAGCCTGAGGATTGCTATATGCCAGAAAACTATGATGGTAAATATCGTGGCCCTGTTTCAATGAGGGATGCTCTCGCGCAGTCACTCAACATTCCTGCGGTAAAAACCCTTTATCTAGCGGGTATTAAGGATTCCTTGACCATGGCGCGCCGTATGGGTATTGAAAGTCTTGGAGGCGCAAATTTGTACGGCCTTACTCTCGTTCTTGGAGGTGGCGAAGTTTCTCTTCTTGATTTAACAGGATCTTACGGTGTATTTGCAAACGACGGGATGCGCAACCAAACCACACAAATTCTTCGTATTGAAGACAAAGATGGTGTGGTTGTTGAAGAGTTTAAACAAAAAAGTGAGCAAGTTGTCCCTAGTGAAATTGCTCGCAGTGTTACAAATATTCTATCTAATAATGCGGCGAGGACTCCTGAATTTGGCGCGAACTCTGCTCTTTATTTCCCAGGTAAGGATGTTGCGGTAAAAACTGGTACTACTAACGATTACCGCGATGTATGGACAGTTGGGTATACACCTCATATTTCTGTTGGGATGTGGGCTGGGAATAATGATAATTCTCCACTTCATAAAAACATTGCTGGTTTTATTATAACACCTGTGTGGCACGCATTTATGGAGGAGGCAATGAAAATCACTCCTTCTGAGCGTTTTGTTGCTCAAGAAAAAGAGGACCTGACTTCTCTTCCTGCTCCACTCCAAGGTATTTGGCAGGGTGGGGAAAAATATATAATTGACCAAGCTTCTGGTAAGCTTGCTACTTCACTAACACCCATAGAGGCTCGTATTACCTTGGTTGTTCCAAATATCCACACTATCCTTCATTGGATAAATAAAAACTCTCCTCGTGGCATACCTCCTATTAACCCTCAAAACGACTCACAGTACTTGCTTTGGGAAATACCTGTACGTGAGTGGGTTTTGAGGCAGGGATTCGTTGAGGGCGATCGTAGCTTTATTCCAACTGAATACGACACAAGTCGTACCCCCGACGCTATTCCTGTTGTTTCTATGTCTGGCGTTGATTACAACAAATCATATAAAATAGATGAGAATATTAGTTTTTATGTTTCTGTTGTAAGTAAGTATCCAGTAAGTAGTGTTGAATTCTATTTAAATGGTGAACTTGTTGATAAAAAAAATATTAGTCCTTTTATTTTCTCTTTTTTACCTAGTAGTATGTCTTCTATCTATATGAAAAATATAATTGATATAGTTGTTTATGATTCTGTTTTTAATAAAGGAGTTTTTAGCACTCAATTGATTATTGAAGAATAGTTATTGATTCCAGCCCATGTGTTTCTTTTATTTCCTTTAGTATTTTTTCTTTTCTAAGCACTATTTCTGTTTTAATAATTGGTTGAGTTTTAATAAAAATAGTGTTCTTTGATATAGATATTTGTTCTATTTTAATTGGTAGTTTGTTTTTGTTTAATATATTTATAATTATTTGTTTCTTTGTTTTTTCATTATTTGATAGGTTTTTAAACCTATCTAGTAGTTGTTTTAGTTGTAACATCTTTATTTAGTAAGTGGCATTGTTAAGTATATAAATGAATTATCTCCAACCCCACGAATTACCGCTGGTTTATTTGATCCATTAAATTGAATAACAATACTATCTTCTGCTATCACATTTAAACTATCAAATATGTGTTTTCCGTTAAGTGATATTTCTATTGGTTCTCCTGATATATTAACAGTAAGGGTTGACTCAGTTTCTCCAATATCTGAGTTTTTTGTGCTTATTAAGCATTTTTTTTGTTGTGGGTTTATAATAAATTGGATTTTGTTAAATTTACCAGAGAAAATTGTTGATAATTTTAATGTATTAATAAAATCTTGTTTTAAAATTAATACTTCAGTAGTGTTGTTTTTTGGTATTATCTGCTCATAATCTGGGTATATACCTTGAACTACCCTAGAAGTAATATATGCGGATTTACTTTTACATGAAATTTGTGTCTTTGTTATTTTGAATAAAATATTTTCTTTTAAATCTTCAAAAACTTTAATTATCTCTATGATGTTTTTCACTGGAATAATCACTCCGTGTGAAATATTTTCTCCAATGTAGTCTATCTTTTTTTCTGCCAACCTAAACGAGTCTGTAGCAACAAAAACTAACTGTTTGTTTTTTTGATATATATAAACACTGGCAATTTCTGGTTTTATGTCGGAAATTGCAGCGCTCATAAGAACTGATTTAACTCCTTGTATAAAATTTTGTGACTGTATTGTGAAGCTTTCTCCATTTGTTATAACTGGTATAGTTGGAAAATCATCTGGAATTAAACCTTTTACAGTTATATTCTTTGTTTTTGTTATTATTTTGCAAACATTATCTATTACAGAAACAGTGATTGTTTCTTCATCTGGTATATTTGAAAGTATATTTGAAAGAAGAGAACCTGAAACCGCAACACTTCCTTCTTTTTTTATTTCTGCAGGTATTTGAAACTCAACACCAACCTCTAGGTTTGTTGCTCTTATAATAAGAGAATCTTTGTTTGTTGCGATAAGAACAGAATTTAAAATTGGTAATGATGAATTTTTACCAGTAACCCTTTCCGCACTCATAATACATTTTTGAATTGTTTCTCTATTACAAAAAAAGTTCATTTTGAATTGTTTATTATTATTAAATAAATACTTATTATTAATACTATATATGTGGATAAGTGGATAACTTATTAATATCCTTTGAAATACTACCTACATTTCTTATTAAAATAATAAGAAATTGTGGATAATTTTTTCTAAACTGTTTATAATATTTTTTCATCTTATTTTAATAAGTATTTATTTAGAGTTATACACAGTCCTTTTTTTAATTATCCACAACTACTACACAAATTAAAACATAGCTCTTATTTGATCCACCTCTTGCATAAGAGATAAATCATTTTTTATCTCAACCTTAATTTTCTCACAAGAGTGCATAACTGTGGTGTGATCGCGGCCACCAAGTTTTTCTCCTATAGACGGATATGATATATTAAAATCTTCACGAAGAATAAACATCGCTATTTGTCTAGGTTTCAAAATCTCCTTCCTTCTTGTTTTTTCATACACAAACGATTCTTCTATGCTGTAAAAATCACAAACAACCTTCACTATTTCTTTTATAGACAAAAGTTTTTTAGGTTTAGCAGAGTTTTTTATAAATGGTTTTATTTCATTAAGTGTAAGGTTGCGGTTTTTTAATTCAGATTGGCAAATAATACCATTAAGGAGCCCTTCAAGCTCCCTTATATTACCCTGTATAGAAGAAGCTAGATATTCAATAATTTCCTTAGGAGGAAAAAACTTTTGTGTTTCAGCCTTTGCGCATAAAATAGCGAGACGCGACTCATATTCTGGCTCTTGTATATCAACAATCATCCCAGCGCTAAAACGACTTTTTAAACGGTCTTCTAGCGCAGGAATATAGTTCGGGTGTTTATCTGATGAAAAAATAATTTGTTTATTGTTGTGGTATAATTCATTAAAAATATGAAAAAGCTCCTCTTGGGTTTTTTCCTTATTAGAGAGAAACTGTATATCATCCATTATAAGGAGGTCATAAACACGGTACTTGTTTTTAAAAGAAGCCATCGCTTTAGATCCTTGCCCTACTGAGTTTATGTAATCAACAGAAAATTTTTCAGAAGTAGTGTAATAAACACGCTTATTTGGGTAATGTGTCTTAATCTCGTTACCAATTGCCTGAATAAGATGAGTTTTTCCTAAACCTGTATTCCCATAAATAAACAAAGGGTTATATACATTAGTACCGACTTTTTTTAATATAGCTTGTGAGGCCGCATAAGCGAGCTCGTTGAAGGAACCAACAATAAAGTCTTTAAATGTATAACGCGGATTTAAACCATCCTCCTTGTTGACATAAAGGTCGTTTAAAGGAAGAGCCATACTTTGAGAAGAGATGGATTGAATGACGCTTTTCTTGTTGCCCTTAGGTTCTTCTATTTTACAAACAGAATATTCTAGACCGCGCACATTATCAGAGAGGTTTCTTAAAGACCGCAAAATTGTTTTATGAAATTTGTTCTGCAACCAATCTTTCACAAACTCATTTGGCACACCAACAACAACCATCCCGTCATCACACTTTAATATTGTTGTGTTTTTAAACCATGTGCTAAAGTTTGCCCGAGAGAGCTCCCCTTCCAGCTCAAATAAAGTTTTTTCCCAAAGTTGCACGTTGTTTATCATATAAATTGTAGTATTATTTTCATATTATATTCCTTATCATTTGAATACGGAAAGATTAAAAGTGGACGAGTTTGTGAATAGGGTGTGGATAAGTTGTGGAAATTCATTGTACCCTTTTATAGCCATTAAAAACAAGGACTAGATTTTTCTATGAATATAGTGTATAGTAGTAAATTATGTCACAAACATACCAGCCAAAGAAGAAAAAGCGCGCAACAACACACGGGTTTTTGGTTCGTTCTGCAACCAAAAGCGGACGTGGTGTTTTGAAGGCCCGTCGCCAAAAGGGTCGTAAACTCCTAACAACGGTATAACAGCAAGGTTTTAGGTACTCACTTTTTTTTACCAACAGTGTAAGCCCAAAAGTCTCATGCCTGAAAGTCTTAAAGAAAATGCACTAAAATGCACCCGCCTTATAGACTTTCTGACTTTTAACCTTTAGAATTAGTACATGCTTCCTCGTAAGAACCGTACCTCTAGAAAAGACTTCCCTACTCAAAAAGATCGTGGAAACCGCGTCTTTTTACCCTTATTTACGGCTGTTTTTTATGAAGGCAACACAATAAGCCGTGCTTCAGTGGTTGTTTCTAAAAAAACAGCCAAGTCGGCTGTTGACAGAAATAGGCAAAGGAGAAGGTTTTATGATATTCTAGCTCCATATTTCAAGATTCTATCGGCTCCAAGAACTGTGGTTATTTATCCAAAAGCTGACGCCCAAAAAGCCTCTTTTTCTGTTCTGAATAAAGAAATAGAAAAAGCCTTAAAACAAGCAAAGGTTGTATAATGAACAAACATGCGTAACCTTGTTGTTCTTCTTATGATTTTTTATCAAAAGTATCTATCACTGGATACAGGGATTTTTTCGCTTAAAAAGGGTACCACATGTGTTTTTTATCCCACTTGCTCAGAGTACACAAAAGAAGCTGTCATGAAATATGGCGTATTTAAAGGGCTTTTTTTAGGTTTTAGGAGAATTCTTCGTTGCCATCCTTGGCAAAAAGAACATATAGACCCATTATAGGAACATTTGACAATTAACCACTGTCGTTTAACGGGGTGCGGGTTTGCGCAAAACGCAAACCCGCACCCCGTTAAAATATCGCCACAATCGCTTCCTATAAGTGAGGATTTGCGGTAGACTAGCGAGATGGAACCAGGAATTTTCTCAACAGTTTTTTATCTCCCTCTTTATAATACACTCGTTTTAATACTCTCGGCCGTACATGGTGCAAACGTTGGTGTGGCTATTGTTTTGCTCACTTTAGTAGTGCGTACTGCACTACTCCCCCTATCCCACAAGTCTGTGACTTCTCAAGCAAAGATGCGAACGCTTGCGCCACACCTTGAAAAGCTTAAAGAAAAACACAAAGACAACAAACAGGAACAGGCGCGAAAAACAATGGAGCTGTACAAAGAGCACGGCATCAACCCTTTCTCTGGGTGCCTTCTTGTGTTGATTCAACTCCCTATTATTTTTGCGCTTTATTTTGTGTTCTTCAAAGGTCTACCAAACCTTAATACTGAGCACTTGTACTCATTTGTGCACCTTCCTTCCACGGTGAGTATGATGTTCTTAGGGATTGTTTTGTCAAAAAAGAGCATAATACTTGCTTTGTTTGCGGCAATTACGCAATATTACCAAATCAAACTCTCAATCCCAGCAATGGCTCCGGCTGAACAAGGCGCAAAACCATCATTTAAAGACGACTTCGCAAGAAGTTTTAATGTGCAGATGAGATATATGTTGCCAGTTATTGTGTTTGGTGTCTCCTACTCTATTTCAGCGGCTGTGGCTCTATATTGGACCACTAGCAACCTTTTCTCTATTGGACATGAGCTCTATGTGAAGAGAAAGGCGAGCGAGCTGGATGTCAAAAGTTCTTAAACTCAAAAAAGAATACGAGCAAATCTATTCCCCTAGTAAATTCTCACGATCGCGAGAATTTACTAGGGGATGTTTTTGCCAAATGTCAGTAGTCAAATGCCCCACTACCTCAGTTTCTGCATATCAGGCGCTATAAACGATGCTGTGTCCTCCACGCTAGGCGTTGTTGTTTCTGCTGAAGGCGTTGCGACGGTTATTGGAGCAGGTTCAATAATGCTGTACACCCACGGATTGCTGGAAACCTTGTTGATAAAGATTAAATATGAGTCGTCTGAAGAAACAGCAAGGTCTATTATATCCAAAACCGGCGCGTCAAGAGTTCTCGGGGTCATTATTTTTCTAGTGACAAATGTTCTTGTGTCAATTTCCCATAATTCATCTGAGAAAGAAACTAACCCTTGGTACCATTGGTCAGGATAAATTGCATTTGGTAATGCTTGTGGCACTGCGCAATACACCAATGTCGTCTTTTTGGAACTCCATACACACTTTTCTGGGAGAGTCTGTAGATATAGCGAGCGGAATTCATTTTTTGCAACGTCATACGCAGAGAGCTCAGGAAATCCTTCTTTTATTTCCGAATAGAGGACTATTTTTCCATCACGGCTTGTGAGCGTGGTGAGGCCATTTATTCCACCAAGAATTTTTGTGACTGCTTTTGTGTCTGTGTTTAAGAAAAACATATGACCTGGAACTGTTGCTGATGGCCTTGTGGTAAGGGTTACAAGTTTTTGGTTTGGGAATTGGGGGAGCCATTCGGTAAAAGCGGAATTAAAGATTTTTGAAACACTCGTGTCCTTGTACGTTGCTGTAGAACCAGAACCGCCTTCTAAATAAAATAGTTTATCCGCGCCATCCTCAGAGATTGCCATAAAAGGAATGAAGTCAGGAAGAAAAATTTCTTCTGTTTTTAAAAAACTAGTTGAGATTGCTTCAGTGGATGTTCCACGCGCAAACGAGATTGTGGGAACGCTTATGTTAACCACACGAGTATTGATTGTTCCCCCCTCTTTGTCGTCAACAAAACGCACAACAACACTTTTGCCATTGTTTCCCCAAAGAGCCTCCCCTATTCTTGAGCGTGTTTCATTTACAATACGCGATTTAGAATATGTAGAAAGTTGTGTCTCATAAATATGCCCTAGGCCACGCTCAATATACCTAGCAGTGATATTTGCAATAAAACCTTTTTTGTCCTTTGTTTCTGCAAAACCAACCCCCGCAACAGGCGCTTTGTGGAGTTCGTAAAGACGCGGAAGAGTTGCGCCGGAGCCAGGAGCGAAAACACTATCATCCTCTGGAGAAGTTTCTGTCGGGACTGGTCCTCCTCCACCAACGAGAGCGCCACTCTCCCCAGGAAATTCTGAAACAGGAGTAGTGCCAACAAGTTTGTTTGTGTAATACCAATATGTGCCACCCGCAAGTAGGAGTAGAAGGGTGATTACTAAAATAATAATGAGCGTTTTTCGGTTCATAAATAATTGTGCATTAATAACAAACGTGCCAATGTGGAGGGTTTCCTGGAATAACCTCGTTTACGTAAATAGCGTTACCTATTTCGTATAGTGCCCCTGTTGAGCAACCCGAAGAAATAGGTGTGCCCAGATCCACGATTTTTTCGTTAAGAGTACTGTTGTTAAGAGATAAGTCTACCGCATTTCCTCCTGGTTTGTGACGAGTTGGGTTAGATGATATTTCTGTATTTTTGTTTCCGTGTAACCAGTATTCTGTTCCAGCTGTAATTGTAATAACACAATCAGAACAGAAGTTTTTTAGGGAGAGTAGTCCATTTATTGCTTCTGGTCCAAGCCCTGCAAGGCTTGTACAAGAAGGTTCCCCTATATAAGTACAACTTGTTGGGCGGTTTACGCCGATCCCTGCATTTGCAAGCTGAGCTCGCTCGCTTGCGTCGCTAGGCCACGCCACTTGTCCGGTTGTGGCTGTAGTTGGCACCATTGGGCTCGTCCCCACTGGTGGCAACATAAAATTAAATGACACGAGACTAGGGTTGATAGATTTGAGGATGAGGTAGGATGTAAGGACGAGAGCAAGTCCTATGAAAGCGTTCAAGATACGCTCTTTTGCTCCACTTTTTG
>PCUO01000002.1:13002-13144 GCA_002771015.1 Candidatus Yonathbacteria bacterium CG17_big_fil_post_rev_8_21_14_2_50_43_9 | reverse complement strand
TCTGTTATGCGCGCGTAGGAGTATTGAAAATTGATTGGTTGGCAAAGTGCGCGTGTAGCGGAGGTGGTTCTTTTAAAACTTACATATCGTCGGCAATGTGCGCGTGTAGCTCAGGTGGTTAGAGCGCGTCACTGATAATGAC
>PCUO01000002.1:12827-12974 GCA_002771015.1 Candidatus Yonathbacteria bacterium CG17_big_fil_post_rev_8_21_14_2_50_43_9 | reverse complement strand
GCACATTGCTTGCGATATGTAAGTTTTAAAACAGAGCGGAAAAACAGATGCGAAACTCCTGTTTTTCCTAATAATGACGAGGTCCCATGTTCGAGTCTTGGCATGCGCACTTTGCCCACCAATCAATCAATTTTCAATATAAAGGTG
>PCUO01000002.1:12648-12768 GCA_002771015.1 Candidatus Yonathbacteria bacterium CG17_big_fil_post_rev_8_21_14_2_50_43_9 | reverse complement strand
TTCCGAACCAGCTGGTTCGTGGCTCGGCCATAAACACCAGCAGGGTCACGCCTTGGGCGCTAGTCCTGGATCGCGCACTTTGAAAAGCACCACTTCAAAGTCTTTCTTTTTTTTTTGTGG
>PCUO01000002.1:0-12612 GCA_002771015.1 Candidatus Yonathbacteria bacterium CG17_big_fil_post_rev_8_21_14_2_50_43_9 | reverse complement strand
AGCGGTGGTTCAAGTAAAAAACTCAAGGTTTGTTCAATTTGTGATGAATCATTCCTTTGGAATTGTTAAGGATGAGACGCAAGCAAGTTACTTTCTTTTGGGGTTTGTGATATTAGCATTTATTTTTTCAATTATTTCCCTCTTTGGAGGAGGTGAAAGCGTACCACAAATACACATAGTTCCAGCTGTATGAATAATATCCAAAAAAAATCTCAAGGGTTTACATTGATTGAGTTGCTCGTAGTTATAGCGATTATTGGGATCTTGTCCAGCGTTATCCTATCTAGTCTAAATTCCGCAAGGAAAAAATCTAGAGATGCTCAGAGATTATCAGCTATGGTGCAAATGCAGACTGCTTTAGAGTTTTACTACGATAAATTTGGTAGGTATCCAGATTCAGATTTTGCTGGCTGCGGAGGTTGGGATTCATCAGGGAATGGTACCTTTATTACACCTCTAGTAATTAATAAGTTTTTACCAATAGACATATTGGACCCTACTATTAATAATTCATGTGGAAACTACGCATACTATCGCTATAGTTCAGGCTCTTATGGTTGCGATACTGCTCGCGGAGCATTTTATGTGCTTGGCGTGCGTGATATGGAAAACACAGGGAATCCCCACCCATCTAGCCGTGGGTGGAGTTGTCCGTCTAGAAATTGGCAAGGTGAATTTGAGTGGGTAGTAGGAAAATTTGAGAGATAGCTACCGAAAAAGAGAAACTGGAGTATTTATACTCCCGTTTCTCTTTTATTGGTTTCTGTTATGATGGATCAATATGAATGAAACGAGCTACAAAACAGTTTTTAGAGGTAAGAAAATTACGATGCTTGGCTTAGGGCTTTTGGGGCGCGGGGTCAATGTGGCGAAGTTTCTGGTGGAGCTCGGCGCAGAGCTCACGATTACGGACTTGAAGTCAAAGGAAGCACTTGAGCCATCTCTTAAGCAACTCAAGAAATTTAAAAATATTCGCTACGTGTTGGGGAAGCACGAGCTCAAGGATTTCAAGAATCGCGATATGGTCGTGAAGGCTGCAGGCGTGCCACTCGACTCGCCATTTATAGCCGAGGCGAAGAAAAATAAAATACCTGTGGAAATGGACGCATCTCTTTTTGCAAAGTTTACACCAGCGACTATTGTTGGAGTGACGGGTACGCGTGGCAAGTCTACCGTTACGCATCTCCTGGAACACATCCTCACTCGCGCGTATCCGAAGCACGTTTTCGTGGGTGGCAATGTGCGTGGCATGGCAACACTCCCGCTTCTCAAAAAAACAAAGATAGGGGACATTGTAATTCTCGAGCTCGACTCATGGCAACTCCAGGGTTTCGGCGATTCAAAACTTTCTCCCCACGTTTCTGTCTTTACGAACTTTCTAAATGACCACCTCAACTACTACAATGGCGACATGGGAAAATATTTTGATGACAAAGCAAATATTTTTAAATATCAAAAAGATGATGAAGTTCTCGTTCTTGGCGAGCAGGCTTCAAAAGAAATTAAATCTCGTTTCAAAGGAAAGATTAATAACGAAGTGCTTACAGCAAAGAAAAGTATCGTACCAAAAGCGTGGAAGATAAAAATCCCTGGTGAGCACAATCTCGCGAACATCGCGTGTGCAATACTCGCTTGTCAGGAGCTTGATGTTCCAAAAGATGCAATAAAAAAAGGAGTCGAGAGTTTCACTGGAGTGCCAGGACGGCTAGAACTTGTACGCGCGGTTGGTGGAGTGAAGTATTACAATGATACTACGGCAACAACTCCAGACGGTAACAGGGTGGCAATTGAGGCGCTTGTCACGAGGAATAAGAAGAACATTGTGCTCATCGCGGGAGGCGCAGATAAAAACCTTGATTACGGAGAAATGGCAAAGTTTGTGCATAAGACCGTGAAAGGCCTCGTGCTTATTGAAGGGACCGCTACAGAAAAGCTTCTCGCGCTCATCCCGAAAAAAACTTCGTACCCAGTGTACATTGTGGACAATATGAAAGATGCGGCTGATACTGCTCGCGACTTTGCGCGAAAAGGGGACATAGTACTCCTATCCCCAGGCGCTGCAAGTTTTGGAGTATTTAAAAATGAATTTGACCGTGGAGATCAGTTTGTGAAATTAGTAAGGAAACTGTAATGTGTGCCCACGTCTTGGACTCCTTGTCTTTCGTTGCTATGTCCGTATCTTATACTATAGTATAAGATACGGACATAGCATTTTTATATTTCTCTTGTGCGTGTTTTTTTTGATATAGTTTCAGTCATATGAAGGCCGTCATTTTTGCCACGGGAGGAGGGAAGCGAATGCACCCGTCAACTATTGAGAGGCCAAAACCGTTCGTGGAGGTGCTTGGCAAACCGCTCATACAACATATTTTGGAAGTTCCTCCAGAAGCTGTGGGCGAGGTCGTGATTTTAGTTGGCTACAAGCGCGAGATGATGCGCGACTTTCTATGGGACGAATTTATGGAGAAGATGGTGACGTACGTGGAGCAGGATGAACCGCTTGGCACAGCGCGCGCGCTCCCATTTGCAAACCGTATCTTAAAAACGAGAAAAAATTTCTTTTAATAATGCACGCCGACGACCTTCATTGCAAAGAGGGAGTGGAACGCTGTGTTGAGCAAGATATGACACTCCTTGTTTCATTTGTGAACGATCCGCGTCGATTTGGAGTAGTGGTGACAAACGAAGATGGCACTATTAAAATATTGAAGAAAAACACGAGTACACGAAATCAAACCTCGCTGTGCCCGGCGTATATGTGCTGTCTCCAAAAATTTTTGAATACGAAGCGCTCCATACAAAAAATGGAGAGTATTATTTGACGGATATGATTGAGGATTAGATTCGCCATAATCCTATGCAGGTTGTAGAGAGTGATTTCTGGGTGTCTATTGCTTACCCACATGACATTACGCGCGCAGAGGAAATTTTGGGGTTGCCAAGAGCAAATTAATCATGAATCCCGTTAGAGACCCAAGCGTTACGTTTTTGGTAATATGGTAATATATCAAGTAAATATGAATAGTCGTTCAATATATAATTGGACACGGGAATTTTGTTCCCTGTCTCTAACGGGATGAATGAAGAATTTTTAAAAAATATACACACAGCACACTTTGTTGGCATCGGGGGCATCGGTGTCTCGGCATTGGCGCGCATAATGCTTTTAAAGGGAGCTTATGTTACTGGTTCTGATCGCGAGCGTTCGATTATTATCGAAAAACTTGAAGAGGACGGCGCAAAAATCTTTATAGGTCATAATGCGACAAATGTTCCAGAAAATTGTGATTTAGTTGTGTATTCACCAGCCATAGCAATGGATAATCCAGAACTTGTTGTTGCGTCAGAGAGTGGAGCTAAAGTTTTCTCGTATCCGCGTGTTTTGGGCATCCTTTCCGAAGGAATGAGAACTATCGCCGTGTCCGGAACCCACGGAAAAACAACCACAACTGCAATGATTTCAGAAATTCTAGTCGGAGCGAAATTATCGCCAACTGTTGTTGTTGGAAGTCTTCTCAAAAAAACTGGCACGAATTTTATCCTAGGAACGAGCAATCTTTTTGTTGTTGAGGCGTGTGAGTATCAGCGTTCATTTATAAATTTGTCACCGGATATTTTAGCTATCACAAATATTGACAACGACCACCTGGATTATTACGGAACTATTGAGGGAGTGCAGAAAGCATTCGCGGAGTTTGTGGAAAAAGTGCCTGCCAATGGAGCTATCGTATGCGACCCAAACGACCCTTTTGTAGCACCAGTACTTGTAAACGCGACTGCGCGCATTGTTGATTATACAAAGGAGAATATAATAGTACCGCTTCAAATTACTGGAGACCACAACAAAAAAAATGCAAAAGTTGCAATCGCCATTGCAAAAATTTTGGGAGTTGACGGCATCGAGGCAACTCGACTCCTTGCGCTCTTTGGTGGTACTTGGCGACGCATGGAGCTTAAAGGCAAGATAAAAAATGGCGCTCTTGTGTACGACGACTACGCTCATCATCCAACAGAAATAAAAGCGACACTTCAGGGCTTTCGCGCTAAATATTTCAAGTGGCGTCTCGTTGTGGTTTATCAGCCACACCTGTATTCGCGTACCAAAACTTTGCTCAATGATTTTGCGCAAAGTTTTGGCGATGCAGACGAGGTAATTGTCGCGCCAATTTACGCCGCCCGCGAGGCGCCAGATCCAGAAATTAGCTCAGAGGTTCTCGCGGAGGCGATCCGCGCGCATAACCCAAATGTTCATGTTGGCTCTAATTTTTCTGAAATTGAAAATTATTTGCGTGACACAATTACCCCAAACGACGTTATTATTACAATGGGCGCAGGAGATATTTATAAGGTGGGGGAGAGTTTGTTAGGATAATTCACCCCCGCATGCTATACTTTGTTTTTAGAAGTCTCTGTCACCATTGCTGGTGATTTTTTGTACAAAATGAAAGGAGTTGAAAATGAGAAAATTTAGAATGTTTTACGGACTTGTGTTAATCTGGGTGACGCGTCACGCAAAAAGGGTTGTGCGAAAAACTGGCGAGTTGATGAAAGTATACGGGCGAAAGCTTGAACATTTGGGTGATAACATTACTCCGAGGTGGAGCAGGGAACTTTTCCATAAATGCTATCTTGCAGATGCGGAAATTCATCAACAGGGGGAAATCTATGCTGGGCCTATTGACTCAATCTTTCAGGAACATTCAGGAAAGAACAGCGTGCTTGTCGTGAGGTTTAAAAAAGTAATTCGGAAACAAATTTTCCATCAAATAGATGATGTATTGGAGAATTTTGAATTCAAATTGCATGGGTATGGCCACCCAGTCATTATCAAAGAAGCTGGTTGTGATTGTGTCTGGACTGGTCACAAAAACGGGTACCTCGCAATATTTTTCAATTAACTTGCCGAGCGCTTCGCGCTCGGCTTTCTTTTTTCTCTAATTTTGCTAGTGTGTCCATATGGCAACACTATTTGTAGTCGGCACACCTATAGGCAATCTCGAGGACATAACATTGCGTGCTCTGCGCGTGCTCAAAGAGGTTGATTTGATTTTGTGTGAGGATACGCGCGTGACGAAGCGTCTGCTTTTAAAGTATGAGATAGGTACGCCGACAATGAGCTACCACGCGCAGTCAAAACTTGCGAAGGTAGATAAAATTTTGAGCTTGCTTGAAGAAGGGAAAAATCTTGCGCTCGTGTCGGACGCTGGAACGCCGTGCATCTCGGATCCGGGCGCGCTTTTGGTTTCTCAGATTCTTGATTCAAAGGTCAAAGGTCAATTGTTAAATGTAAGCGTGGTGCCAATACCCGGACCATCGGCTCTTGTGACTGCGCTTTCGTCTGCTGGCATCTCTGTTGCAGAATTTACATTCCTCGGGTTCCTTCCGCACAAGAAGGGGAGGGAAACCTTGTTTAAAGAGATAGCCGATTCATCACGCGTCATTGCATTTTATGAATCTCCGCACAGAATTGAAAAGACGCTTGAATCTCTAGAAAAGTTTTGTGGCACTGAGCGTAATATCATAATTGCGCGTGAACTTACCAAAATATATGAGGAATTCGCGCGTGGGACGGTATCTGATGTAAAAGCCCATTTTGCTGAAAATCCTGATAGAATTCGCGGGGAGTTTGTGGTAATCGTCTTGGGGAGAATGTAGAATATTGAGTAATACAGGGCCCACGAAATTCGCCTTTGGTTAATTTCGGGCTTCGTGTAATTGAGTCCATTCCACATTCTATTTTTTCGTGTATACTAGTCTAATATTGGGTGCTCGAGTGTTTGAACCCCAGTGAAATCCCGCAAAGCGGGGGTATCGCTACGCGGAACCATTTCACGGGGTTATAATTTCTAAAACTCGCGTCACTCGTTAAGAAAATTTATCATGACCAAACACACAGTACTTACAATATTAGGAGTCGCAGTCGTTGTCGTGGCAATCGGCGGGTTTCCGTCGTGGGCACGCACGCCACTTCTTGTAGTAGTCGGAGTTGCGATCTCTGTACTCTCATATCTTTCATCTGTAGTTTATTGCAGTAATTGTAAAAAACTTATTGATGACGCCGAACAAGCTTTTCCTTCTGCCCCCGAAGAAAAAATAGTAAACACTCAAAAGATACAGTGACACGAAATAGAAACATTCTTGCTTTAGGTGTAGCTACGGTCGGAGCTTTCTCCGTCTTTTATTTTTTTATACCAGCAATTTCTTCAGTCGAGTATAGGGTAGACACAGTGATGGCAACAAGCACTACAGCTACCACTACAGTCACTGTAAAGGGGGAGTCAGAAATTATAGTTACTCATATAGAAACTCCAAAGGCTGTGAAGGCAATATACATGACTGCCTGCGCCGCAAGCACATCGTTGTTTCGTGAAAAACTTGTGTATATTGCGGACACAACCGAGGTGAACAGCATAATTATTGATATAAAAGATTATAGCGGAACCATTGCTTTTGATGCCGTGGATCCAATTCTCAAAGGTAATAATGGTGGAGGGTGTCGCACTAAAGATCTTAAAAAATTTCTCGCGCGACTTCATGAAAAAGGAATCTATACGATCGCGCGCATCACGGTGTTCCAAGACCCATATTATACAAAGCTCCATCCAGAACTTGCAGTGCTCAAAAAAAGCGACGGCACGGTATGGAAGGACCATAAAGGACTTTCATTTATTGACGTAAGCGCAAAGCCGTACTGGGAGTATGTCGTAGCTCTTGGTAAAGAGGCATATGAGATGGGTTTTGATGAGCTCAACTTTGACTATATTCGTTTCCCGTCAGATGGGCCGATGAAAGATGTTGATTATTCGTGGGGTCATGGCATTAGCAAAGCCGAGGCGCTCGAGCATTTTTTCGCGTATCTTCACGGTGAGCTTAGCCCAATGGGCGCAAAACTTTCCGCTGATCTTTTTGGAATGACTGCGACAAACAATGACGACCTAAATATTGGGCAAGTGCTTGAGAGAGCGCTTCCGTATTTTGATTATATTTCTCCAATGGTGTATCCCTCGCACTACCCACCAAATTTTAACGGATGGAAGAATCCAAACGAACATGTGTATGATGTGGTGCATTTTTCTATGAGTCGCTCAGTGGAGCGAGCAATTGCAACAACGACGCCGGTGCTTCATCTTGGCGCACAGCGTATCGGCACATCCACACCAGTTCTTTACACAAAAGAAGCATACGACAAGAACAAACTTCGTCCGTGGCTTCAGGATTTTAACTATGGCGGTGTTTACGGAGCTACCGAGGTGCGCGCGCAGATACAGGCGACGTACGACTCAGGGCTCAACTCTTGGTTCCTCTGGGATCCAAAGAATTTGTATACAGTTTCAGCTCTGAATGCGGAGTAGATGAGAGAAAAATACGAGTGTGATTGGCGGAGCCAATCACACTCGTATTTTTATTTTGTTTATGTTTGATGGTATACTTTACCGTATCTACTAGTGACTACCAACTACCATATGTATCTCTACGATAAAAATCGCATCACGTACTTTGCGGAGACAGACCGCAGGAACAAGCGTGTTCCATTTGGCATCAAGGCCGAAGACCGCACGCGTCATATGTACATCATAGGCAAGACTGGCATGGGCAAGTCTACGCTCATTGAAAACATGGCTGTGCAGGATATAAAAAACGGCGAGGGGTTTGCTTTTATAGACCCGCACGGAAAATCTGCAGCGCTCCTTCTTGACTACATTCCGCCTGAGCGATTAAAAGACGTTGTCTACTTTGCGCCGTTTGATACTGACAATCCAATTTCATTCAACGTGATGGAGGACGTAGGTCCAGACAAGCGACACCTCATTGCAAACGGCCTAATGTCAGCATTCAAAAAAATCTGGGGACCAGAAACTTTTTCTTCGCGTATGGAGTACATTTTGATGAACGCGCTCCTCGCGCTCCTTGAATATCCTGAATCAACACTCCTAGGCGTTAGTAGAATGCTCACCGACAAAGCGTATAGAAAAAAAATTGTTGATAATGTGAAGGATCCATCTGTGAAAGCATATTGGGTTGATGAGTTTGCGAAGTACAGCGAGAACTATGCAAAAGAAGCAGTACCGGGAATTCAAAACAAACTTGGACAATTTACATCAAACCCGCTCATCAGAAATATTATTGGGCAATCGAAATCAAGTTTTGATTTGCGAAAAATGATAGACGAGAGAAAGATTCTCATCGTGAACCTTTCCAAAGGGCAACTCGGTGAAGGGAATGCGGCCCTTTTGGGCGGAATGATTATTACCAAAATTTACCTCGCTGCAATGTCGCGCGCGGATCTGACAGAAGGCGAGTTAAAAAGGCTTCCCAACTTTTATATGTACGTGGACGAGTTTCAGTCGTTCGCAAACGAATCATTTGCCGATATTTTGTCCGAGGCTCGCAAGTACAAACTCGCGCTCACTATTGCTCACCAGTATATCAAGCAGATGGATGAGAAGGTAGCTGACGCAGTTTTTGGAAACGTCGGTACACAGATTATGTTTCGTGTTGGCGCTCCAGACGCAGAGGTATTGGAAAAAGAATATGCGCCGGTTTTTACCGCAGAGGATATGGTGAGTCTTGGAAAGTACCAAATGTATCTCAAGCTCATGATTGACGGTGTTGCCTCGCATCCATTTTCTGCGGTGACTTTGGGTCCAATCGCCCCGCCAAAAAAATCACTTCGTGAGGAGGTGATTAAGTCATCGCGAGAATTGTATGGGCACACGCGCGCGGAAGTGGAGAAAAGCATTACTGAATGGTATGGAACAGGAATGGAAGCGCTTTCGCAAGAGAGCGCGCGCGAGCGTCCCACGCAACGCGCGGAGAGTACCCCACGAGCTCCTGTGGTGCAAAGGGATAGTAATGCTATGTTCGAGCGATCTACGCGAAAAGAAAATTCAAAACCTCCTGAGAAGCTTGAGAAGCCGTTCGCTCAAGCATTTAAGGATTTCCAAAAATCAGAGCCAATGATAACTCAAGAGAGAGCCCGTCAAGACTTTACCAAGCAAAACCAAGTCGGGCAAGCAAGCCTTTCTACGCTTACACAGGGCCGTCATTCGCAAAAAGGCGCTATTATGCCAATAAGGAGCAAAGGTCCAACTAAAGAGAGCATAGGCGGTCTAAAGGCTGCTTTAGCGGGGATTTTAGACAGCGAAATTGTGAAACCAACCGCGACCCAAACGGAATCTCCAGTGGCCAAAAAACAACCCGAGCACAGGCGCGAGGAGCAAACTCCGAAACCTCGCGAAGTCCCCGAGGATGTGCTGACGGCAATCCTTCGCGGAGACGATTAGTGTAACCCCTAAAACATCCTCG
Source organism: Candidatus Yonathbacteria bacterium CG17_big_fil_post_rev_8_21_14_2_50_43_9 (assembly GCA_002771015.1). GTDB lineage: Bacteria > Patescibacteriota > Minisyncoccia > Phycocordibacterales > UBA1550 > UBA1550. The sequence continues at coordinate 3,306 of PCUO01000002.1, read as the reverse complement.
TCTACTTCGTTGAAAACGTATGGTTTTCTTTTACCGTATCGCAAGTACGGCTCAAAAAAACAATACGTTTTCGCATTGTACCCGATGCGTTTGAGGGGCTACGCAGACTTACGTATGAAAAAAATTATTTTTATTTTAATATTGTTTTTCGCGCAGACAGTATCTGCGACAGTGATTGTTAATGAAGTTCAAATTTCTCCGATAAATGAAAGATTTATAGAACTTTATAACTCTGATAGTTCCGATGTTGATTTGACTGGTTGGTATATTCAAAGAAAAACAGCTACTGGTAGCAGTTTTGGTTCATTGGTATCAAGCACCCAGCTAAATGGAAAAATAATCAAGGCGAATGGTTATTTTTTAATTTCTCGCAATTCATATAGTAATTCTGACATCGTTACAAACATAACGCTCACTGAATCCAACACCATACGTGTTAGAGATTCAAAAGGTAAAGATGTTGACCAAATCGAGTGGGGAAGTATTGATGCAGGCAAGAGCTATCAAAGAATAACGGCAGGTGAATGGGTGACAGCGTTATCAACACCTGGTATCGCGAATTCAGTTTCGCAAAGCGTAAATGCGCCGATTGAGATAAACACAAACACAGCATCAACACAGACAACGCCACAGGTGACTGCCCAAGCTGGCCCACAAACTCGTGTGGTGCTCGCCGGCGCGCCAATAATTTTTGAAGGTAAAATCGCTGGGCTGGAAAATAATTTCGGTAGATCTGTGCAAACAACGTGGTCATTTGGCGACGGAGCCTCGTCTGTTGGCGAGAGTGTTTTGCACACATATTATTATCCGGGCGAGTACACAGCTGTCCTTGATGTTGTCTCAGGAAGTTTAACTGCAACTGACAAGATGCTCGTGCGTGTCGTTTTGCCTAATCTTTCTTTGAGTAGCGGAGGTGACAACGCGCGTTCATTTTTTACAATAGTAAATCACGGAGGAGACGAGCTTGATGTTTCAGGTTGGCAAGTTGCAAGCAATGAGAAAATTTTTACATTTCCAAAAAACACGATTCTCGGAGCGCGCAAAAGCGCGACGTTCGCCAGCGAGGTGACAGGGCTCGCTACACCTGTTGGCGTTATCCCCGAACTCCGTTTCCCAAATGGAACAAGCGTTCCAATAAAAGTGGAAGCAATTGCTTCGCAAGATCCTACTCCTATTTTGAAGACTCCTGAAAAAACGAAGGTTGTTGCAAGCGCGGAAACCCGTGTGGCACCGCAAGCGCCACAATACCAAGAGGCATCCGTTCTGAACGCAATCTCTGACGACACACCAGCGCCTCCACGGCAGGAGAGTGGTTTGTGGCCATGGTACGTCGGCTCTGCATTTCTGGGAGCACTCGCGCTAGCGGGTATTCGTCTTACTAAAAATACCGAACAAAAGGCAACAATAAACGCAGATGATTTTGAAATAATTGAGGAAACTGACGACGAGGAACCGCACTAGTTCGCGACTATTTCGATTCTTGCATTGTGGCACAAATGTGCTACAATATCTTTATGACTACAAAAACATCTTTTGTGAGAGCTCGCATAGAACCTTCTGTAAAAAAGAAGGCTGAAACAGTATTGCATAAAATAGGAATATCACCGTCTGAAGCGATTAATGTCTTTTATCGCCGTATTGCAACCGACAAAGGAATCCCTTTTTCACTTAATGTTCCAAACGCCGAAACGCGCAAAGCGATTGCAAATGCTAAGTCTGGGGAAAATCTCAAATCATATTCTTCAGCTGAAGCAATGTTTACTGATATACTCGGTAAGAATTGGCGCGCACATGTATGAGAAAGATTTTTCCTTCGGGAATATTTAATCGTGATCTAAAACGCATTGTGCGCCACAATTGTGATGTGGCGGTGCTTTATGAGATGATCGAATGCCTTCGTCTCGGTAAAAATGTTCCTTTAGCATCAAAACTTCACAAGTTACATGGAGAATACGAAGGGTGCTGGGAATGTCATATAGAATTTGACTTGCTCTTGATTTGGAAATACGATGACGATGATATCATCCTTGTACGCACAGGAACACACGCTGACCTTTTTGAATAACTCGGCTTGTTTTTTGCCCTATTTCTGTATAAAATTAAATTAATGAAACGAATACTCATATTTTCCCTTGCGTATTATCCTGACGTGGTTGCCGGAGCCGAGGTAGCGATAAAAGAGATTACTGATCGGACCTCGGGAGATGATTATGTGTTTGACATGGTAACGCTCCGCTTTGATTCAACGCTTCCAAAGTTTGAGCGAATTGGTAACGTGAATGTTCATCGCGTAGGGTTTACAACAAGTGGCCCGAATATTGCAGACCTGTCGCGTTTTCCACTTTCCATCAATAAATATTTTTTCCCTATTTGGGGTTTTCTAAAGGCGCAGTCGCTTCACAAAAAAGATGCTTATGATGGCATTTGGGCAATGATGGCGAATTACGCAGGGTTCTCGGCGCTTTTTTTCAAGATGCGAAATCCAAACGTTCGTTTTTTGCTCACCCTTCAGGAAGGGGATCCTATAGAATATATCAAGCACCGCATGAAGTTTGCGTTTCCGCTTTTGCAGCGCGTTTTTAAGCGAGCCGATTTCATTCAAGCCATTTCACATTATCTCGCAGGGTTTGCGCGCAATATGGGGTATGTTGGTCAGCTCGAGGTCGTGCCAAATGCGGTAAACGTGGAACACTTTGCAAAGGAGTATTCTGAGAACGAGCTTTCAATACTGAAACACAGCCTTGGCAAAAAACCGGGTGACATATTTCTAATTACAACGTCGCGTATGGTTGCAAAAAATGCGGTTGACGAAGTGATTCGCGCGCTAGTGTTTCTTCCTCATAATGTTAAATTTTTAATTCTTGGCATAGGACCCGACGAGGGAATGCTTCGCAACCTTGCTAACGAAAAAGGAGTGGATGGTCGTGTGCAATTTCTCGGTCAAGTGCTTCACGAAGATATGCCAAAATATCTCAAGGTATCCGATATTTTTATTCGCCCATCACGTTCGGAGGGACTTGGAAATTCTTTTTTGGAAGCGATGGTGGCTGGTATCCCTGTCATCGCGACACCGGTGGGGGGTATTCCAGATTTTCTTTTTGATCCTGACAAAAATCCAGATCACGAGCCGACTGGTCTTTTTGCAGATATAAACAGCCCAGAGAGTATAGCGAGTCAGATAAAGCGCCTCATAGACGACCCAGCGCTCCGCAACCGCCTATTTATAAACGGCCGCACCCTAGTCGCCGAAAAATACGACTGGTCGCTCATCGCCAAAGCAATGAAAGAAAAGGTTTTCAACGGTCT
>PCUO01000022.1:4203-4855 GCA_002771015.1 Candidatus Yonathbacteria bacterium CG17_big_fil_post_rev_8_21_14_2_50_43_9 | reverse complement strand
TTGCCGCGTACGACAATTCTCGTCTCGATATTTCCAATACAGATCTACTAAATAGCTCGGGAGGAATTTATGCGCTCGATACTGCGCAAATTTCTATATCCTCATCATCAATACGTAATACACAAGACAATCACGCAGTTGCCACATATGAAAATTCAAGGATTACCATTTCGTCCTCAACAGTAACAAACACTCTTAATAATGATGCAGTTGGTGTGTACGACGGCACAATGTCAATTACAAATACAACGATTGATGGATCGCCTGACGACGGTGGTATTTATGTGTCTAGAGGTACACTGTCAATTGCAAGTTCAACGATTAGAAATATTTCAGACACCGGCATCTCAACCTATAAAGCGACTTCAACCATTTCAAACGTAACAATAGAAAATGCTGGCTATGTGGGAATTGAAATTTATCGCGGGCAGACAACGATTGCAAGCACAACCGTTTCAGGTGCCACTGGATGGGCTGGCATTTCGGTTGACGAGGGCACACTTGCAATATCAAGCTCAACTATAATGAATGTTTCAAATGACGGGATCTCGGCATACAATTCCACCACAACCATTTCTAATGTGGCGGTTGAAAATGGCGGAGGTGATGGGGTTGGTTTGTATGGTGGAATGACAACGATTACAGATTCAAC
>PCUO01000022.1:2727-4104 GCA_002771015.1 Candidatus Yonathbacteria bacterium CG17_big_fil_post_rev_8_21_14_2_50_43_9 | reverse complement strand
TTCAGGCACGGAGATTACAGGAAACTCAATAGGTATTGAGATGGAAGAGGGTTCGGCAATAATAGCTTCAGATGTGGATATCCACGATAATGGAACAAGCGAAGCAGATGACATTGTTGTTTTGTCAATTGAGTAGGCAAAAAGGACGGTCCTTTCTACAGAGGTTATCCACAGGTTTCCAAAAAGGACCGTCCTTTTTTGGATGTATGGGAAACGGGGAATTTGTGGTATAATTAAAAAATGAACGAAACCATCAAGTCAATTATTGGCTTTGTGGCTATTATTGTAATAGGACTTTTGGGTGTTGTTGTGTCAAATGTAATGAAATTGGGGGAAATGAACGCCCTTATTATCACTGTTGACAACGTTACCAGCACACGCTAATATAAGTTCGAAGCTGCAGAAGTAGGCCACTCTCAATAGAGTATTAAGTCCTGCGGAGGTCGACTCTAAAATCCCAAAACGGGATTGCTTTACAGCTTAAGCGCTCTGCGTTTAAGCTGTTTGAAATTAGTAAAAAGGCGGGTATGCGAATTAAGGTCTTGGAATTTTGAACCCTGTTCCAAATTCTACATTCTACATTCTACATTCCGCCCAAAACATATGGCAATTACAAAACAAAAAAAAGTAGAGCTTGTTGCTGGTATGAAAGAACGCCTCGCAGATGCAAAATCAATCGTTTTTGTTAACTTTAATGCACTCCCTGTTTCTGAGACCAAGATGCTACGCAGAAAGCTCTCAGCTGACAAGGTAGGGTACTTTGTTACAAAAAAGACTTTGGCAAAGCGCGTTCTAGGTGACCTAAAAGCAAAAGGCGATATGCCAGAGCTTCCTGGGGAACTTGCAATAGCTTACGGAGAGGACCTTTTGGCTCCAGCACGTGAGACCTACGCTTTCCAGACGATAGCGCGCGACAAGGGTTCAATCTCAATTATGGGAGGAATTTTTGACGGAGAGTACAAAACAAAGGACGAAATGATAGCAATCGCCATGATTCCACCACTACAGGTACTCCGTGGAATGTTCGTAAATATCATCAATTCACCAATTCAGCGTTTCGCTATTGTGATGGTGGAGATAGCCAATTCTAAAGGTGTAGCACCAGTTGCTCCTGTAGCAGAAAAGGCTGAGGAAGTAGCAGAACCTGTAGTAGAGGCTCCTACAGAAGCCACCGCTGATGTTGTGCCAGAGGTAACAACTGAAGCTCCAGCAGAAGAAGCAATCGCGTAAGCAAGGAATTTTGAGTGATTCGATGTTCAATATTCGACATTCTATATTCATCATTTGCACAGCGTGATTAAAAAAACACAAGAAAGTTAAAAAAAGACTCAAACATTTAATATCTAACAATAATTATTATGACAGAAAACAAAGACG
>PCUO01000022.1:0-2674 GCA_002771015.1 Candidatus Yonathbacteria bacterium CG17_big_fil_post_rev_8_21_14_2_50_43_9 | reverse complement strand
GTAGCTCCCGCAGCAGCCACAGCAGGCGCAGAAGAGAAGGATTCATTCAACGTAGAGCTTTCAGCTTCAGGCGACACAAAGATTGCCGTTATCAAGGTTGTAAAAGAAGTTCTTGCGCTAGGCTTGAAAGAGGCAAAGGACCTTGTGGACGCAGCTCCTTCAATGCTCAAAGAGGGTATGAAGAAGGCAGAGGCAGACGAATTCAAGGCAAAGCTCGAAGCAGCAGGCGCAAAGGTTACATTCAAATAGTGAAGGGCTCAAGTGCAACCTTTGCGCATGCTTGGGAGAGGGTCGTGGAACGGTAGTTCCCCACAGAGGAGAGCAGTGAGCTTTGCGAGCGCTTAGGACCGTGGGTCATTAGTAAGGAACGAAGTGACGACTGCTGGTGCAAAAGTTACTCTCAAGTAACTTTAAGCGAACAGCCTGGAGTGGGGGGAGGGAGAACATTTATTCTACTTTAGAGAAGGGCAGTAAGAAAAACCCGCACCAGCGGGTTTTTCTTACGTTGAGAACCGCCGGTTCACGAGGATGCGTACTCGCCAACAGCTGGCGCTAAGGCTACGCTCGTGTAGCCTGTAAGCGAAAAAAGGACCGTCCTTTTACCTCTCCACCCAAGCCTCATATACCCCTAATCCCAAAAAGGACGGTCCTTTTTTTGTTAAGTAGTCAAAAAATATGAAAACTATAGAAAAGTCCGCTGAATGGCGGATTTTTCCGTGAATTATTCCAAATTCAATATTCAATATTCAACCCCATGTGGTATACTAACCCCATGGATACCCTCGGTAAATTATTTGGAAGTCAGGCACGGGTAAAGATTTTGCGCCTTTTCCTATTAAACCCACAGGACGCATACGACGCGCCAATGGTTGCAGAAAAAAGTAAAGTTTCTGTGTCAGAGGCAAGACGCGAGCTTACTCTCCTCAAAAATGCTGGTGTTTTAAACACAAAATCCTTCACAAAGGAAATCCCATCAAAAAAGAAGGATGTTAAGCCAAAGAAAAAGCGTGTCTCTGGTTTTCAGCTAAGAACAGCATTTCCACTCCTCTCATCACTCAAAAGCCTGATTGTTTCTGAAACACCGCTAAATCGCGATGAAATTGTGAAGCGTTTCAAGGGTATCGGAAAGATTAAGTTTCTTGCAGTATCTGGAATTTTTATAGATGAGCCAGAAGCTCGCGTTGATGTGTTCATAGTTGGCGATAATCTCAAAAAACGCTCTATTGAGAACGTTTTGCGTACTATAGAATCAGAAGTAGGGAAGGAGCTGTCCTATGGGGTACTCGAAACTTCAGAATTTCTATATCGCGTGAGTGTGTATGACAAATTTGTGCGCGATGTGCTTGATGGTCGCCACGATCGTGTAATAGACAAATTAATGGTGGAGTAGGTGTCGAAGATTAAATTTAGAATAATACAAATGATGACAGGTTGCCTTCGGCAACCTGTCATCTCTCACTCAATATTCAACATTCTATATTTCATATTCTACCAGAAAAGTTATCCACACCCCTCTTCCATTTGGCATATCTATAATGGTATAATAAACGGGTAGGAATCAAGCTCCTCTGCTCGCCAGCGCCAAGTCGCAGGCGCTGTGCAGGTGGAATTGATGATACTGAGTCCTATTGTTCAATAATATTTCTACTACTATTCTCATTTTTTGGCTACGGCTTGGTGAAAATCTTCCGACATATAATATATGTCTCAAAATTTTCACTAGGGCCTCGCTCAAAAACTGAGAATTTCGTCACGAAATTTATTAAACAACATGACTCCATTATTAGTTTTAGTATTTAATAAATAAAAAGATATGCCTATTATTTCAGACTGGGGAGTACAGCTAAGCAGTGCATTCACCGGTATCGGTGTGCAGGTGTTGCAGTTTATTCCAAAGCTTATTCTTGCAATCATTATTTTTATTGCAGGATGGGTTGTTGGTTCAGTTCTTTCAGAAGTTGTTTCAAAGATCATAAAAGCGATCAAAGTTGATTTAATTTTGGAAAGCGCAGGCGCGCGCGGTCTTTTGGACAAAGCAGGTTTCAACCTTAACACAGGAGCGTTCCTTGGTGGGTTGGTTAAGTGGTTTATTATTATCGTCTTTCTTGTTACCGCTCTTGATATATTGAAACTCGAGGCAGTAAACGCATTTTTGACGAACGTTGTTCTTGGTTATATTCCACAGGTTATTGTTGCAACTTTGATTTTGGTTGTTGCAGCAGTTCTTGCTGACCTTTCTCAGAAAGTTTTGTCAGGTGGCGCCCGCGCTCTTGATTCAAAGCACGCTGGTATGGTTGGCGGTGTTGCTCGCTGGGCAATCTGGATTGTTGCAATCCTTGCGGCATTGAACCAGCTCGGAATCGCTGGCCCTATGATGCAAACACTTTTCACTGGTTTAGTAGCAATGCTCGCTATTGCTGGCGGTCTTGCTTTCGGTCTTGGTGGCAAAGAAGCAGCATCAAACTACATCGAGAAACTCCGTGGAGATATCTCGAATCGTCGATAGTTCAAAACAGAATATAGAATATCGAATGTTGAATATAGAATAGATTCGACCAAAAAACCCGCCCAAAAGGTGGGTTTTTTGTATATTTTCGTATTATTCTACATTCCAAATTCAATATTCCACATTCTACCCAAAAAGGCTTGACTTCCTTTTTCTTTTGTATATAAT
>PCUO01000026.1 GCA_002771015.1 Candidatus Yonathbacteria bacterium CG17_big_fil_post_rev_8_21_14_2_50_43_9 | reverse complement strand
TCCGCTTCCAAGCGGGCCTTTTTGTTTAGTGGAGATGAAGCGAGCGGTAGCTCGCATGGGGAATCGAAAGGCGCAGTGATATTTTTGTACTCAAAAATCACGAGCTTGGGTCGCGAACACTTTGTATTTTGTGAATACCCGAAACAAAATACAAAGTGTTCGCGACCGATGACCCCAATATCGGAGTGGATCGGAGGACGAAAGCAGGTACTTTTCACTATGGAAAAAACAAATATGGGAGTATAATATTTAGGAATTACATCACATATGATACAAGATGACTCATTAAATAAAATAGAGCAAACTAACAACCCTGGTGTGTACATCGGTGTTCCCAGATCGTCTGTGGTGGCGACAAATGGAAAACAACCAACTATACGATGGATTCGCACAATGAAGGACGATTTTGCAAAAGAAAAAATTCGCCGAGGAACCATTGCTAGGTTAGCCCCAACTAAAAAGAATTTTGTCTCTAAAATTTGGTATACAATTTCTGGTAAGGCAAAAGTGGACGCGATTTTAACTGAGAGAGAGCGAGTTAATACTAAAATAGAGGTAGACAGATTAGCTACGGAAAAACTTGCTCAGGAAAAGGCAGCAAAGGATGCTTCGGACGCTGAGGCAGAAAAAGCGCGTATCCAAGCTAAAGAAGAATCTGCTAGGACAGAAGCAATAAAAATCGCAGAGGAAAAGGCGGTAAAGGAGGCTGTGGCATTAGCAATGGAAAAAGAAAAAAAGGAAGCAGAAGAGCGAGCAGTTCTAGAAAAAGAAAAAGGAATCGCTTATTCAAGAATAGCAACGTCTCCAGAAGGGATAGCGACGAAAGACAGAGCTACCGCAACAGCTGAAACACTTGCATCAGAAATTATCACAACACACTCAAAAGCAATCTCAAAAACCTTGGAGGACGAGGCAAAAATTGTTGAAGAAAAAGAAAGAATAAGAAATTCAATTTCAAAAATTGTAGAGGAAGAAGAAAAGTCTCTAACTGAGGTGACTGCGCTTGTTGAGAAAATGGAGTCTGATAGAGCCAGCGCTATCAAGCTTGAAGCTTCCCAAAAAAGGAAGCAGGCGGAGTTTGACGCTGAGACCGCCATGACCACATTTAAAAAAGAAAAAAAGGAAGCAGAAGATGCGGCGATTCTTGCGAAAAAGGAAAAAGATGACGCAGATACTGCTGAAATTATAGCAATCAAAGAACGTGAACGCGCTAATGATGCAATCAAAGAAGAAGCTGAAAAAAATTTAATGGCGGACAAACAGGTTCAGATTGCAGTAGATATAGCAACAAAAAAAGTTTCATTACTAAAAGAGCAAGCGCGACATGAAGCGGAATACATAGCAATGGCTCAAAAAATAGCTCGTGATGCCGAGGCGGCGGAGGTAGAAAAACTATCCAGTATCGAAAAACAGGCTCACAAATCAGACCACCTGTAAGAGTATTCATGTCTTGATGTGAGCTGTGTAATATGTCACCAGACTCACGATGCAACTATCCCGAAATTTATTAGCGACGTAGACGAATCAGTAGATTCGCGTCTTGGACGAAGACTTTAAAGAAAATACCCTTTCCGAGCACGACACGTAAGTCATTCTGCTGAATTAGGAACTAATCGGGTAAATACCACGCGGCTCTGCCACGATGATCCTTTATTTCGTCCAAAACTCGCTTGTGAAATAGTTGTAGTTAATCATTCCATTATACGCGGCAAAGACATACCACACAGAAAGCAGAAGTCCGATTATAGACAGGACGAGCCCTATCTTTGCCCATTTTTGACGAGCGGATTTTAGCCCTATGATTGAAAGTATAATACCTAGTATTGAATACACAACACCAAAAAGAATCACCACCCACGAGACTACCGCTATTGTGCCCAGAATTAAACCAAGTAAAGCGCATCTCTCGTGCAACCCGTGACCATTTGGTACCTCTATTTTTTTTAGAAGCTCGGACGGAATGAATGAAATCTTTGGAAGGGGCTTTGGTTCAACAGCCGTCTGTTCACTTGTGTTCTGATTTTGGTTAAGATTCTCTCCTTCCATATAAATACAGTGTACCCCCACACACACTTTTTGTATAGTGTGTTTTTGCTGTTCATTCCAACAGGCACGCAAATTGGATTCTCTGTAATGTTGTAGGTTCCAACACAAAAAAGAGAAAATACTTTTTTATGACCATGCCACGAATTTACTAATTCTCCAATGCAAAAGTAGGTGCAAGGGTGTATAATTAAACAAAGGTCGCAGTAATTTTAGAAAATCAAGGAGTGCCCAGAACGCTCCTTAAAAATCAAACATGAAAAAATTTACATTCACAGTTCTTGGTTTAGCGGCTCTAACCCCATCGCTCGCCAGCGCGTGCATTTCTGATTGGGGTTTGGGAGGAGGATACGGAATGATGGGCTATGGCAGTGGATCAGTATTTATGGTTATAGGCGGAATCGTGTGGACAGTTGTTGGCATCCTAGCTGGAGTTTGGCTTTGGCAGAATATCAACAGGAAGTAGCATGGGCAGAATGTAGAATGTCGGATGTTGAATGTGCAACAGAATCCAAAAAAACTCGCCTTCTGGCGAGTTTTTCTACTTTTATTCAAAATTCTACATTCTATATTCAACATTCAGTCCAAAGATTGACTTTTTATTCAAAATAGCCTAGAATCTCCTTAACTCCGCAACTCACTTGCGGGTTTAAGTTTCTACTATAATTCCATTGAACCCAAAGGCTAAAATCAACCATCAAATTCGCGCGAAAGAACTCCGTGTAGTCACGGATACTGGCGAAGTTCTTGGGGTTCTTTCACTCTCGGAAGCGCTTGCAAAAGCAGAAGCCCTTGGGCTTGATCTTATTGAGATCTCCCCAAATGCCGAACCGCCAGTTGCGAAAATAATGGATTTTGGTAAATTTCAGTACCAGCAAAGTAAAAAGAAAAAAGAAGCAAAGGCTCGCGCCCACGTTACGGAAACCAAAACACTACAGGTAAAGATTGGTACATCGGAACACGACCTAGAGCTAAAAGCGAAGACCACTTCAAAATGGCTCAAGGAGGGACATCGCGTAAAGATTAATCTCTTCCTTGTGGGAAGGTCTAAATATGCGGATATGGGATTCAAAAAAGAACGTCTTGATAGAATCCTAACCCTCATTTCTGAGGAATACAGATTACAGGGCGAGCCGCTCAAGAGTCCAAAAGGCCTCTCTGTCACACTTGAACGCGCATCAAAGAAATAAAACCATCATGAAAACAAATAAATCATTTACTAAAAGACTCAAGGTGACAAAGACCGGCAAGATTCTTGGTCGCAAACCGGGTCAGAACCACTTCAACGCAAAGGCGAGTCGCTCAAAGCAACTTGCCGGAAAGCGTATGAGTGAATTCCCTATGACCAATAAGGACAAGGCGCGCTTTCTCCCCGGACTTATATAAAACTATTAACTACTAACTATTAACCACTTTTATGACAAGAGTAAAAAGAGGAACAACTTCAGCAAAACGACGTCGAAACGTCCTAGCCCAGGTAAAGGGCTACCGTTTTGGTCGTAGCACAAAAGAGATCCAGGCAAATGACGCTATTGCGCACGCAGGAGCATACGCTTTTGCTCACCGCCGTGACAAGAAGAATGTCTTCCGTCGCCTGTGGACAGTAAAGATGAATGCTGCACTTCGCCCTCTTGGTTTTTCATACAGCAAATTTATTGCCGCAATCAAGAAAAAGAACATCATTATTGACCGCAAAATTATGGCCGACCTCGCAGAAAACAATCCTGACACATTTGTAAACTTGGTAAACGAAGTTAAATAAAAATTCTAAAGTTGCTCTGTGCATTTTGACAACTTAACCAAGCCAAACGAACCAAAAGAGCGCGCCCGATGGACGCGCTCTTTTGGTTCGTTTGTCTTGTCAAAGAACGGTTCACAAAACGGCTCACATCACCCTTTCTCCATCGCCCATACTTGGCCCGCCGGCTCCATCGTAGTTCTCATACACATACTGAGGACATTTCTCGCCAAGGTCGCATGTTTTACCAGCAGTGATAACATTCATTAGATTTGCAACAAGGTCTTTTGGGCTCTCATTGAAAACAACTTTGCCTTCCTCTTTGCGATGACTCTTTTCAAGCATATCAATAAGAACCTCATCCATATCCCACTCTCCACGGAGAACGCCAATAGGTTTATGGTCTTCAAATGCAACAGTAAATTCATTTACTGTTCCTATGCGTCCGCAACCAACAATAACGCCATCTGACGCGCGTGTGAGCAAAAGGTTTCTTCCAGAATATCCGAAACCGGTATAAATAATAATATCCAAATAGTCTAGTGGGAGTCCGTATGTTTCAACGTGCTCTTTTTCATTTGATGCTGGGGAGAGCCCAATAGAAACTCCGCCAACTTCCTTAGCTCCCATCGCAGCCCAGAGCGGAAAGCCTGTCGTTGCCCCAGTAACAAGAATGCCTCCTTGACGAACAATTTCTCGTCCAAGTTCCTTCGCGCTTTCAAGCGCGCTATCACCGCAGTGTGTGGTGTCTGCCGCTCCTGATACGCAGATTTTTAATTTCAAATGATGATGTTGATCGTTCCCCATTTTTTTATTATATCATACTTACTAAATATTTTTCTTCCAACATTGTAACCGCTCACACGCCTCGGAGACAAGGCGCGCAAACAAAATATTGCGAGCCATACATGCAGTATGGTGAACAATATTTTGTGTAGCGTAACGCCGCAGACGAGGATGTGTGAGCGATTACCCTAGAAATCTATTTCAATAATATCGCCGGATTTCGGCACGCGAGTATCTACCCCCAAATAATCTCGCACACGTTGCGCAAAGAAAAGTCCAGCGCCGAGTTCCGCGTGAACCACAAAAACTTTTTTCAGCGAGTCCTGCATTTCCGTCACGAATTCAAGGAGCGCGTTCATATCCTTGTGCGCAGAGTATCCTTGTATCGTGACGACCTTCGCGCGCACTGGTACATCCTCGTCAAAAATTCTCACGCTTTTCATCCCTTCCTGAAGCATACGCCCCATTGTTCCGACAGCCTGGTACCCAACGAGAAGCAGAGTGCTTTTTGGATCTGGCAAATAGTTTCTCTCATGATGAAGCACGCGACCGCCGTTTGACATACCAGAGCCTGCGATAATAATCTTTGGGTTTGGAACGTCTTTGATTGCTATGGAATCCTGTGAACGTTCTGTAAAACGCAATTTAGAAAACCTAAAAATATCGTCCCCGCCTTTTATTGTGTCTTGAATTTCTTTATTAAAGTAATCTTTACTACCACTAAAAACTTTAGTAACGCGTATCGCAAGAGGTGAATCCACAAAAACTGGAATCTCGGGAATTAAATTGTTCTCTATCATTTCATTGAGCTCAAAGAGGAGGTCCTGAGTACGCTCAATTGAAAAAGCTGGAATAACTAGCGCTCCACCACGCGCAATTGTTTCTTCTATTACTTCCCTGAAATTATTTGCTCTTTCGGCAAGGTCTTCATGGAGTCGGTCGCCGTATACTGCCTCCATAACTAAGTAGTCTACATTTGAAAGGAGTGCTGAATCCGGCATTAGAACCGATGATGCGCCGAGATCGCCCGAGAAAATAAGCCTCTTTCCGTTATGATCCATCTCTACCATCGCGGAACCAAGAATATGTCCCGCGTCGCGAAACTTTACACGAAGATCATTTTTAAAAACAATTTCTTTGTCGTATGGTATAGCCTCCCAATGATCAAACGCTTTTTGCACTGCGTCTTCGTGGTAAAGTGGTTCATGCCCGTCGGCTTTTGCCTCGCGCGCAATCACACGGAGCGTGTCTTCAAGCATTAGCTTCGCTATTTCACGAGTTGGAGGTGTGGAATAAATTTTACCTTTGAACCCTTCGTTCATTAGCTTTGGGATACGACCCACGTGGTCTAGGTGTGCGTGTGTGACAAAAAGAGCGTCAATGGTCACTGGGTTGTATGGGAATGGGTCGCTATTTTTGTCATCACACACTTTTACGCCTTGAAAAAACCCGCAGTCAATCATAATGCTAACACCATCGCCTTCAAGGATGTGGTTTGAGCCCGTCACCTCACCAGCTGCGCCATAAAATTTAAGTTTCATAATGATTGTTTTTATTAGTTTGCGCCCATACTAAAATTGCAACCGCTGTTCCTCCTATTATATCAAATAAAAGGTCTCCTATGGTATCCTTGATCGCATTCATATGCCCTACAGTAAAGAAACTAACTACTGCCTCATATGCCTCCCAAAGCAAGCCAATAGAAAGCGCAAAAACGAGACATACACCTAGTATTTGCAGAACCCCCCCCGTCGCGACAAGACCGCGTCTATAATACTGCCACCATACACCAAAGGAAGCGAGCCACGCCCCACCAGCAAAATGCATTGGCATATCAAACCATCGCATCGTCCAGTACCAGTGGTAGACATCTGCGAACGCGTTTACGAGAGCAATTGCGACAAGAAATATAACGAGGGTGATTGGGAACTGCATAATTGAAGTATATCATATTGAATGCAACTGCTCACGAGCCACAGATACGAGGCGCGGGAATATAATTTTTTGGAGACATACTTTTGTTATGGTGACAAAAAATTATATTCCCGCAGCAAAGTAGATGGGGATGCGGTGAACAGTTACATTGAAAAAGCCTCTGCACAGGGGTACAGAGGCTTTTACCTAGGGCTACTGAATGTATTGACTCTGGATAAATCCAGGTGGGTGCCCGCAACCACATACCAATTTTTGCTGACAAAAATTATCAGCAAAAATTGGTATGTGAGAATATAGAGCTCCCTTGTCAATAATTTAGGAGACAATACTTCCAATAACCCTACATTCACTCTACACCTGCAATATATTTTTTGCAACATTGCAAATTCATTACAAAACAAAAACAAAGCGTGACGCAAGCCCCAACACCTATCCTCGCATTGTTCTGCTTTTGGGGATTTTATCTATGATGAAGTATCTGTCCCCACTAACTATATAAAACCTTTTGTTTTTAAGCTGGCAGAACAAAAGCAATGCGAGGATAGGTGTAGGGGCAAGGTCTCTGTAATCAAGTAATTGCTCACACGCCTCAGATACGAGGCGCGGACACGTTATTTTTTGGAGTCATACATTGGCTATGATGACGAAAAATAACGTGTCCGCAACAAAGTAGATGAGGATGTGTGGGTAATTACTTAGAAGGCCTCGTCTGCGTAAACATAGTCAAAGTTCGATTTCTTGTAATCAAAAATCTCATCCTTCTTGAAGAAGCGCGCCACCTCGGCTTTCCCATTCTCTACAGAGTCTGATGAGTGTACAACATTTGACTGAATAGAGAGCGACAAGTCACCGCGAATGCTCCCTGCGTCTGCATCGTATCCCTTTGTGGGTCCGACGATTATGCGTGTTGCGGACACCGCGTTAATGCCGGATAGAACCATCACCACAACAGGAGATGCCTTCATAAACGCCTTGATCCCAGCGAAGAATGGCTTGTCAGCGATATGAGAATAATGCGCCTCCAAAAGAGCGTCTTCAAGCTCAATCATTTTCATTCCCGCAATTTTGAGTCCCTTTCGCTCAAAGCGAGTGGTAATCTCCCCTAAAAGCCCACGCTGGATTGCATCCGGCTTTACAATAATAAGTACCTGTTCTTCTTTTGGATGTGCCATGATTGATTTTCAAGGAGCAAAGCGACTATTAAAATCGTCACCCGGTTAAATGATTTCTGAAAGAAATCCCTGCTCTGCAGGATTTAACTGGGTTTGATAATCCACCGCCTCGCTCAATTATTAACTATTAAGATAGGGACATCCTAGCAAAAAATCCACGAGCGGGCAAATTACGAGTACAATTCCGGATGCGTGCCAATATCAACGAAGAGTACGCTACCCATGACCGTGTCTGTTTTTCTGTAAACTGCACGAATGTCGCCCGTCACGTTTATACTTCTGTGGTTAATGTATTTTCCATGAAGCTCGTGGTTGTTTAGTCTTTCGTCGTGGAGATTTTTGTAAAAAAGCTCTAGCTGGATATCAAACTTATCTTTTATCTTGCTTGGTAATTTGGCAAATCGTTTACGAAAATGCTTATGGAAAAATACTTTCATGTGACCTTATGCTAATTTTCGTAAGTAAGCAGACGCTTCACGTGCATTCGTAAACGCAGGAGAAATATTTTTCTTTGCCTTAATATCTTTTTCAACTTCTTCTATTACCCCCTCAAGATACGGCGTCATGCGATAAGCAGCAGAAAACTGCACCTCGCGAGTGCGAACAAACTGCTTGAGCGACGCTGTCACGAGCGCAGACAAAGAAAACCCAAGCTCCGCAGCAAGCTTTTGAGCTTCCTCTTTAACCGCCTTATCGGTCTTGATGTTAATCATTGCTGTTTTCATACCGTAAGTATATACTTTGGATAGTTTTTGTCAAGCGCAACTAAATAAATTTTTTTGCTCCTGATCCAATATGCTCAATATTATCACCAATAACTTTAATCGCTTGTCCGTCTTGAAGTAAATATACTTTCCACGGGAAATTAATTACTGATTGCAGATGCTTCTTGCGCTTGGTCAGATTTTCTACATTTGTTCTTTCGTCACTTTCTTTTTGATGAGGGATCACTATAAAATCAACGATACCAAACCCAACATGATCCATCGACATATCAGTTTCCCACCAAGTAAGGCCAATATCTGGCACGAGCAGACCACTTCCTGCACTTGTTCCAACATACACAACCCCTCTACCAAGTAAGTCTTTTAGATATGTATCTAATTTAGATTTCTTTGCCCAGTCGAGCAAATAATTTACATCGCCACCCGTAACATCTATAACATCAACGCTCTCTAATTTTTCTTTTATTTTTTCTGGCTCTTCCTTCAAATCTGCGATCACCACATCGAAACCTTTTTCTTCCCACTCTCCTTTATAATTATTTAGCCATCCAGCATTCTTTTCCTTTCTCTCAGGAATTAATCTTGGAACATACTCTTTACTACCTTCCTTTTCTGGCACCCACTCAATAGGATCACTAGCGGTTGGAATTATGGCAACCTTGAGATCTGTTCTATTGTTAGTCATCTCTAAAAATGCCTGTTCAATCGACGAATCTGTAAAGCCATTTGAGGTGAGGAGAAGTTTCATTTTTTTATTATATTTTCAAACCCTACAGATTACGCGCGATACCTACCCATAATCTCTGCTTCTACTTCCTCGCGTGGGGCGCCGTATTTTAGATATGAGAGTTGTTTTAGCTGTTCGGCCATTTCTGGGTTTCCCTGTTCTGGCGTGAGTGCTGTGATATTAAATGGCTTTGATGGCTGCCCGTTCACAAGCATGCTCACGTAAGCATTGATGTTGTCGAGTTTCATAATATCCTGCGCGGTAAATGTCGGCGCGAATTTCTTCTCAAGAAATTCTGCATCCTCTACACTGACACGAAATACTGCCATATTGCCAACGTTTCCAAACACCGCATTTTTAATATTATCCGAAAGTTGAGCGATAAATTGATGCGCTACTGTCAGTCCCAAACGATACTTACGTGCCTCAGATAGGATAGTCGCAATAGATGGGGTGGTAAAGTTATAAAACTCGTCAATATATAAATAGAAGTCATTTGGCTTTTTCCCTGTGCCAAACATATCAACACGAGAGAGCGCAGCCATCGTAATCTTGCCGATAAGCACGAGCCCAATAAGATTAGCGTTGATGTCGCCCAAGCGTCCTTTTGAAAGATTCACCAGGAGAATCTTTTTGTCGTCCATAATCTGCCTAAAATTGAACGAGGACTTTTGCTGAAGCACGACAGGGCGCATAATTTCATTAGAAATAAACGGGTCAAACTTGCTTGAGATGTACGGCACGAAGTTTGCAAGCCCTTGATCTCCAGTCGTTTTTTCCGCACTCGCCCAGAATTGCAAAATAATTGGGTTCTTGCATTTTGCGAGCTTCATATCGCGAAAGGTTTTGTCAGAAAGTACGCGAGTGATTTCTAGGAGCGTGCTACCAGATGCCGTGTCCTCCATCACAAGGGCGGCAGCATTTCTGAAATAAAGCTCAAACATCGCGCCACCGCCAACTTTCATATCAAAAAGTTGGCTAAAAATACCCATCATTTCATTCACGACAAATGTTTTCTGCTCTGGGAAACGCTCATCATATTCGAGCATATTGAGCCCCATGGGACGCGCGGTGTACGAAGGGTCAAAATAAATCACATCATCCGCGCGCTCAGGAGGAATGAGGGCGAGGATATCCTGAACATCGTTACCGTGTGGGTCTATAAAGCACACTCCATCGCCATTCTTTATGTCCTGCATGATCATATTCCTCAAGAAAACTGACTTACCAACACCAGTCTGACCGATGACGTACATGTGGCGCACACGCTCCTCGCGCCCGAGACGCACAAGCGTTTCTTTGTTGTGGTAAATATTTTTCCCGAGAATAATCCCATCTGGTGACATCTCTGTGGGCGCTGGTGCCCCTCCTGCCCTTGCTTCTTTAAGCTCTGACGAGGATGTAGCTGTAACAGGGAAATGAAACATTGTAGCAATCTCCCTAAGGTTTAAAGGGAAACTTTCCTTTTCATTAAACATTCTGAATGTGTAGCGATAAATTGCCTCCATTAGGCTTGCGCCCTTTGTTTCGCGTTTCCATTTTATTTCATTCGCCTGTGGTTTCCCAAACTGATTAAACGCGCTTTCAAGCTCGTTCAAAATAGACTCCGCGCGCACGTCAGTATCCGCAGACGCAATAATGCGAATATTTGTGTCTACAATAGGCGACGCAATTTTTTCACCTATGTTTTTTGTTTCCTCATCATAAACTACCTCCTTCTTTTCCTTTGGAGCAAAAAACATTCCCTTTACCGCATCCGCGAATTCCCCTGCTAGCTGAGCTCCTGTACTCTTTAGCGCGTCCTTTGGCTTCACTCCTTTTTTGATTTGATCCAAAACAAACTTATAGTGAGAGTTGAATGAATTTCCTGCTGGACGAATAACAAACTGCACCGCCACACCCTCGCCATCACGATTTATTTTCGAAAAAGCAGAAAGCAAAACATTTAGCGGATCCTGTGTGAATGTCTCAAAAGTGCGAAGTGGGTACGCAGTCTCGCCCCCTGATGTCGCGTAGGAAGCCACGGTCACCCCGTTTTCATTAAATGGATTGTAGTCCTCGCGGTGCTCGCGTATTTTTGCGTCTGGGTACACAGCGAGCACCTGCTTTTCAAAAAGGTTTGCGTGTTCAAGCGGAACTGCTGAATAAAATACAATGTGGTCGCTAAAATTTGAAAGCGCGAGCTCTATCGTGAAATAATTTTTTACATCTCCAAAACCTGCTTTTGTATTTTCAATAGAGAGCATCCCAGCAAAAAAATTCTCCATCCCAGAAACTAGGTCAGCAAACTTTCGTTCTTGCCCCTTGTCGTCAATCGGGGGAAGCGTAATTTCATAAAGACGCATCTTTAAAGCGCGAGCGACTTCCTTGTCTTTTGCAATTCCTGCGAAGTCTCCAGTCTCAAGAAGAAGCTGAACTATCATTCTGTGAAAATCGTCCTCAATGTGGGGATTATTTAATTTTTCTAGAATTGCGAGCGCGTTCTTGATTCCTTTTTCCTGCGCAATCTGCATCAGCTGGTCAACAGCCTGCTTGTGTTCCACTCCAAGCTTCACTACATTGGTTTCAATGTCATCAATCTTCATCTGGTAGCTCCTATCCAGCACTAACTCTGCTGGTCGAGCGCGGTACTCCTCCACCTTCTCGCGCGCGACCTCTGTTCGCGCCTCAAGTGTCCGCTCTGGCGAGCCAGGCGCAATGCCGAGCGCGTGTTCCTTTTCCACAATTTGCGCGCGCAAATATACCACCTCCTCTTCTGGTGTCCTAAACTGCTTGCCGAGTGTTCCGTATTCAGGGTTCATACAACAAAAAGTATAACACAAAACCCCAAGTAATTTCTTGGAGTTTTGTAGATGTTATCTTATTACTGAGGAAGCGATGTTCCCGACAAATCGTCTTGTTCAACGGGTTCTACTATCCCCGGCTTGAACCCTTGCGTTTCCACGCGCATCGCGCTTACTTTCGTTATGTCCATAATGGGCTCCATTGCATAAGCAGTAATCTTATCTCCTACAACAAACTCCTCTTTCTTCTTTCCTAAAAATGATACCGTGTCGGAGAAAGAAATAATTGACTGTTTAGTGTCATATTTAATCTCCACAGGTTTTTCCTCGCCAACTTTTGAAAAAATAGATGGTTTAGACGGCGGTTGCGCAATTTTTACTTCAACGGTCCACTGATTCTTCTCAATTTTTGTTATCGTCCCAGAGATTGGGTATTGTGCTGAAAAGTTTACAGCTGTTTGCTCACGCAAATTAAACTCTTTTTCTGCGCGCTCTGTACGGGTATTGATGACAATCATATCCAATTTCAAAAGATACATTTGCCACACAGCAAAACTCGAAAACATAATGCTAGCGATCGCTATCCCCCATAAGACCCACTCCCTTTTATTTATTGTAGAATTTTCCATAAAATATTTTGAAATTACCAAGAAACCACCACAGCGCCGTTTCCTCCACTATAATTGAGTGATGTGTTGCCATATGGCCCGCCGTTTCCTCCAGCGCCGAATGATTCACCGCCAACGGCACCGCCACCAGTGCCTACGTTACATCCCCCGCCAGCTGAACCGCCTACATTAGAAAAATTTCCATTTGTTGCAGTTCCACCAGATGCTGTCCACCCCGCGGTACAGTAGATTAATCCATTGCAAGAGCCTC
Source organism: Candidatus Yonathbacteria bacterium CG17_big_fil_post_rev_8_21_14_2_50_43_9 (assembly GCA_002771015.1). Taxonomy (GTDB): domain Bacteria; phylum Patescibacteriota; class Minisyncoccia; order Phycocordibacterales; family UBA1550; genus UBA1550. Next base: position 209 of record PCUO01000026.1, on the reverse strand, counting down.
CATCGCAATATGCATCAAAATCTACACCACCTGTGCCCCCAGTAGCAGAAGCAAGTCTACTTCCTGAACCAAATGACGAAGTAGACCCAGAGGTACCTTGGCTATTATATCTGATGTTTCCATGTTGTGGACCCGTAACCGCAAACCCTGTCTTTATTCCAGTTCCCCCAGCCCCTATGACGACAGGGAAAGTCTCGCCAGGAGTTACT
>PCUO01000039.1:2540-5353 GCA_002771015.1 Candidatus Yonathbacteria bacterium CG17_big_fil_post_rev_8_21_14_2_50_43_9 | reverse complement strand
GGTTATTTTAAAAAATTCAGATGGGGTGTTTACGAAAATTGAGCTAAAACCGCCGTTCTGTAAAAGCACTTCCACCAAAATAACGATAAGACCAAGCACGATAACGCCCATTTGCACAGTGTCAGTGATGGAAACAGCCCACATCCCGCCGATATATGTATAGATTACGACGATAATTGTGGCAATAAGCATGCCAGTGATTGCCGGAATACCGAGAAGCATGTTTAGAATAATGCCGAGAGCTACAAATTGCGCAGCGACCCAGCCGAAATATGTGAGAATGATTGCAATTGAGAGCATTGTCGCAACTATTTTGTTGTAGCGCTCGTGAAAATAGTCTCCAATTGTGAGGTTTTGCATAGCATAGAGTTTTTTTGCAAAAAAGAGACCAATGAGAATGAGACAAAGGCCTGCTCCAAACGGGTCCTCAATAACGGACAAAAATCCTCCTTCTGCCATTCGCGACCCCGCTCCTAAAAAGGTTTCAGAACCAAACCATGTAGCAAATACTGTTGCCATCGCCATAGAAAACGGGAGGTGACGACCAGCGAGAGCATAGTCTTTAGAAGATTTAACTCTCTTTGATGTATAGATACCAATAGGTATCATCATCAACATGTAAACTAATACGAATACAGCTACCATATTATTTAGAAAGCGAGCGAGCCCGAATGGGTCAATCGCAAATTAACTATAAAAATGACTCCTCCTATTCGCTCTCGTCACCAGTGACGATTTCTATACCACCCTCATTCATGAGCTCACGAGAAAATTGATCAAGTTGTTCCGATTCGTTACTTGTTACGTATGGCTCGTTGCGCTCACCACCAATAATAGAAATCCCCTGTCCTTCAAGGGTGCGAAGGGATGCGTCGTCTTTCTCGTCGTAGACTTCCATATCAGAACCAATCGGCCCTTTGTCCATATTGTGTGATTCGGTAATGATAATGTAATCGTCTGATTTGCTCATAAGTAAACTATACCACTAACCACTAACAACTAACAACTAAAGTGGAGCCGTTTGCCTTCGTCAAACGGCTCCACTTTACGTGTCAATTGTCAAATGTACAGTATGGCGCTTTGCGCTATACTGTAGGTATGTCGCACAATATCCCCCAGACTTCCATCGGATCATTTGCAAGGCAATATTTGGAGTACTTGGAAATAGAACGCGGGCGAAGTTTGAAGACTATTGAAAATTACGAGCACTATCTTACACGCTTTTTAACATCGAGTGGCGCAAAAGATCCAAAAGACATTGACGACGAACTTATGCGTTCCTTTCGTTTGTGGCTCAATCGTCAGAGCGCCGGGGTTCACGAGGGTCGCCAAGAAACATTGAAAAAGAAAACACAGAATTATTATCTCATCGCCATTCGCAGTTTTCTAAAATATTTACGTAAGCGTGGAATTGAATCTTATGCGCCAGAGCGTATTGAGCTCGCAAAAGTTGCCGAGCGTACTATTGATTTGCTGACTTCACAGGATTTAAGGCGGTTACTTGATGCGCCAAGTGGAGACGGGGTGAAAGAACTTCGCGACAAAGCTATTCTTGAATTATTTTTCTCAACCGGGCTTCGTTTGTCGGAGTTATGCGCGCTTTCACGCGACATTGACATTAAGCGCGATGAAATATCTGTTCGTGGGAAAGGTGAAAAAGTGCGCGTGGTTTTTCTTTCAGACGAAGCAAAAAAAGCGATTACCGCTTACTTAAAAAAGAGAACTGATATGGACGACGCGCTTTTTGTGGGTGAAGGCAAGCGCGCGCGCGAGGATGGGTCAATACGTTTAACACATCGTTCTGTTGAGCGAATGGTAAAACACTACGCAGCAAAGGCTGGTATTATGGACAAGGTTACTCCACACATTTTACGTCACTCATTTGCAACAGACTTGCTTTACAATGGTGCCGACATTCGCTCTGTACAAATGATGCTCGGTCATTCAAATATTTCCACTACACAAATTTATACACACATCACAGATAGCGAACTACGAAACGTGCACAAGAAATTTCACGGGAAGAGGAGGTAAAAAATTAAACGCGCGGGACTGTTATTGTCCGGCGCGTTCTTGATACTAAAACTATTCCTCGTCAGGATGAAGAATACGATGTAGGTGAGCTAACTCAATCTCATCAACTTTCAGTTGGGCCTCTGTTCTACGCAATCGTTCTGTCGCTAGACTCACAGTGTTCCGAAGAATTATCACCGCATTACGACCACTAACTACAGCTGTTTGTAGTTTTTGAAAATTACTATGCAATACTTTACCTTGTTCGTCTTCATCATATGTAGATGCTGTGCTCATGATACACCTCCTTTCTATAAATAGCTTCCTGCTCAAAGTCTATTCCCTATTCGTAAAAGATACAACAGTTCTATATACTATAAAGATGAAGATTATCTCCTGGAACGTAAATGGCTTGCGCGCGATTCACAAGAAGGGCAATTTTGCTGAAATTATTAAAAAAGATTTTGATATTTTGTGTTTGCAGGAAACAAAGGTTGAAGAAACTCAGCTTCCAGAAGAGGTCCGCGCCCCAAAAGGCTACTACGCATACTTCTCGCATTCAAAAATGCGTAAAGGTTACAGCGGTGTGGCTGTATATAGCAAAACAAAGCCTGAAAAGGTAGAGGAAGGCATGTGTCTAAAGGACATGGACAAAGAGGGGCGTCTCCTTGTCCTTTACTTTCATGATTATGTCCTTTTGAATTGCTATTTCCCTAACGGTGGTGGCGGTCCTGTCCGATTGAAATACAAGCTTGATTTTTATGATACATTTCTTGGTTTCACAGAAAAACTTCGCAAAA
>PCUO01000039.1:2292-2482 GCA_002771015.1 Candidatus Yonathbacteria bacterium CG17_big_fil_post_rev_8_21_14_2_50_43_9 | reverse complement strand
TGCTCGCCCAAAGGAGAATGAAAAGAACACAGGCTTCCTACCAGAAGAGCGCGCGTGGATAGACGAGCTCATTTATCATGGCTATTTGGATATTTATCGCCACCTTCATCCAAACACAAAAGATGTGTACACATATTGGGATATGAAAACATCCGCGCGCGATCGCAACGTAGGCTGGCGCATTGACTAC
>PCUO01000039.1:0-2258 GCA_002771015.1 Candidatus Yonathbacteria bacterium CG17_big_fil_post_rev_8_21_14_2_50_43_9 | reverse complement strand
CATTGACTACTTCTTTATCTCACCAGATTTGCTCCCACGTGTGAAACAAGCCACAATGCTTACAGACTTTCTCGGCTCCGACCACTGCCCTATTGTTCTCGAACTAAAATAAAAAAGCGAGATCTTGCGACCTCGCTTGTAGTTAGAGACTAGAGACAAGTTGATGTTGGAAATTGATTCTTTTCCTCCACATTGATCTCTTTTTGATTTTCTTGTCTCGGTGGCCGAACCCAGTCTGTAATTTCTATCCCCAAATGCAGACCGATTGAATCAAGAGCGGATTTTATTTTGAAAGCCTCGTTTATTCCTTCAACAGAGGCTCTTCCGTGTCCAAATTCAATTGCGAGTTCCATCCCAGTTTTTTGTACAAGGTCACCAATGAAGAAAACTTTTTGCCAATCCTTGAGTCTATCTGTAGCCTTCTTGCTTAGATTAAGATCATCTAGTTTAGATACAAACAATGGGTTACTATCCATTTTGCAAGAAACAAGAGAACTTGTGGGGCTGTCTAAAAGACGGTATTCAGTCTTCTTATCTATCCCATATAATAATCTTATTGCCTCGATAACCTTTTCTGCTTCTGCCTCTTTATTTTGACGAAGGCGTTTTTCCAGATTATACGCTTCCTTAGCGCGCATTTCTTTTTTCCAAAGATCCTCCGCGTTAAAACGAAGTTTTTTGTATTTGATAATCATTCTACTAACCCCAGTAAGGTTTCCGCCTTTCTTCATTTTGGTTCTCCTTGTGTTTAGTTGTAATGAACTGCTGTTGATAGAGTAACATCTTAGTAGTACTTTGTCAATGATTAGTCATATATTTATTTCTAAAAATTTGTGACTAAAGCATTTGAAAAACAATAGCATTATGATATTATAGTCATATAAAGTATGACTAAGGAAATTTCAGCAAAACTAGATTCGTATATTAAAAACGCAAACAAAGCAGGCCTTTCCGCCAAAGCCTCAACGGTTTATGTCTGTCTTTTAGATGAAGGAATTGCTCTTTCACCTAAAAATATCATTTTAAAGACAAAGCTGCACCGTCAATATGCTTATGACGCAATCCACGAACTGAAGGATTTAAGTTTGATTGTATCTATTGGCGAAAATAAGTCAGTAAGATACCAAGCAGTAAGCCCAGATAAGATTTTGCAGGAGGCAGAGAAAAAAAGGTTAGACACAATGGACAGCGTCCAGAGTTTAATGAAACTTTATAACAAGTCCCCTGCCGGAGTTGTGGAGGTCATTAGTGGAAGCCAGGCGGTTATTGCGAACATATTCAAGATATTAAATGAAGCAAAAGAGGGAGATTATTTGGACATAATTGGTGGTGCAGGGATGAGCTTTGTGAAATTAATGGGAGAAAGAATAGAAGAATATGAAGAACTTCGTGCCACAAAGAAAATAAGAATAAGATATATTGGGTCGGGTGAAGATGTTGAATATAACAGGAATGGGGTAATTAAAAACGAGTCTAGGAACATAAAAGGCATTGAGAATATTGTGAATGTCTCTATTCGCCCAGAAAGCGTCTCTTTCGATATTTATGAACCAGAGATTCTTACCGTAATAGTAAAAAGCGATTCTGCCGTTGCAAGCCAGCGAGCATTGTTTGAGATTTTGTGGAATGTGTCTGGGAGAGCCTAGGTCTTATTGTGGGCAGTCTCTATTTTCCCCTCTCCCATACGGACGCTTCCTGTTCCAATTTCTTTAAAAACGGTGCTTTCGCATTACGATAAGCAGGATAATCATTTGGATAAAGTATTATATTTTGCCTTTTCAATTCTGAATATTCCTTTGCTTTGTCTGGGTTTGCTCTTAAATAATTGCGTATAACAATAAATTGATGCACTTTCTCTGAACTCTCATCGCACACATGTATATTCTCAAGTTTTTCACCGTCAGGACCAAGCCTAATGAAGACGAGTCCGTCTGGGTCAGTATAACAACGCCACTCATAGCCATACTTAATCATCAACTATTTCTCTTTTTCAAATTCTTCCAACTTTTCAACCAATACCAAAACATCAATGAGTGGCTTTGCTGTCATTCCGGGAATAGAGGTGCTTCCTACATGCTCAATCTTGAGAGCTTTGTCGCCAAACACCTTTATGAGCAAATCTTTTATTGATGCAAACTTAAGAACCCAGTTCGGGTCGTAGTCGGAGAGTGAATATTTTCTATTTTCAGTTGGTTTCATTATGCTTACTCTATCAAATCCGCGTCACTTCGTCACACCTCTTTACCACATACTCGCCG
>PCUO01000001.1 GCA_002771015.1 Candidatus Yonathbacteria bacterium CG17_big_fil_post_rev_8_21_14_2_50_43_9 | reverse complement strand
CGAATTTACCTCAAGAACTCGTTTAGCGGCGCGAATAAAATACTCAGGTCCTTTTTGAATTGTAATGCGTCCAGCAAATAGAACAATTTTTTGTCCCGTTTTTTTGAGCTCTGAAAGTCTGTCGGGAATATTCGCATAGTCACACTCATCTATGCCATTGTGCACTACTTCAATTTTTTCTGACGGGATACCGTAGTGCTCCACAATTTTTTGCTTAGTAAAGTTAGAGACTGCGATAATGCCGTCGGCGTAGTTCATACTCTCACGTTCAATTTTGTAAACATCCTGATTCACACCTTGTCCACCAGTGCGGTCAAACTCTGTTGCGTGCATATGAAGTATGAGTGGTTTCCCTGAAAATTTTTTTGCTTCTACTCCTGCGAGGAATGAAAGCCAATCGTGCGCGTGGATGACATCAAACTTTTCTTTCTTGGCGATGTCGCGCGCGCGGAGAGCATAGCGACAAACTTCTTGCATTAGGGTGTTCCCATAGATGTCCGAAAGAATTTTATCGCGTTCGTGGATATAACCCTCTGATGTTACGTATGGCTTTAGCGGGGTTTCAATTTCTAAAAATTTTACTTTTCGTGTATCTGCAAAAAGAATATTCATAAAGTAAGCAGATACGCCAATTTTTTTTGGTAGAACAAAAAGTACGTCAATTTTCCTGGAAGCCAAGGCTCGGGTCAGTCCAAAACACGCAGTGCCTAAGCCACCGCTGTTATGAGGAGGAAATTCCCATCCGAACATAAGTACTCGCATAATTTAATGTAAAGGTATCCTCACCATTGTAACACGTGCGAATATAAAAGTGTGCAAGGAAATTGTGGATATGTGATGCTCGAGGTTGTCTTGGGCGGTGTGAGGATGAATGAGACTATACGGATTTTGATTTTTTAGTGATAAAATGGTATGTTTTGTGTCAAATGGAGCCTCTAGAATTCCCTGTTCGTCTCAATCGCTACCTTGCACACAAAGGTTTTTCAACTCGCCGTGGCGCCGACGAACTCATTACAAAAGGGCTTGTCAAAATAAATGGCAAAGTAGCTGTGCTCGGCGACAAAGTCTCAAGCTCAGACGACAAAGTAGAAGTTTCAGAAAAAGTCACTGCAAAGATTGAAGGATCATACCGCTATCTCGCCTACTACAAGCCGAGAGGCATTTCTACAGACACACAGACTGAGGGTGAGAGTATCAAGTCGTCCCTCCCCGCGCTCCGCGGACTCTTTCCTCTTGGTCGTTTAGACAAAGACTCAGAAGGTCTTGTAATACTCACAAATGATGGTCGTTTAACTGACCGCGTGCTTTCGCCAGACCGTGTGCACGAAAAAGAATATTTGGTAAAAGTGGACAAAAAAATCACGGACACTTTTGTGCGGCACCTTGAACACGGAATTTTAATAGAAATTTACAAGACCAAGCCCGCAAAAGCGCGCCGTGCTGGAGAAACTCTTTTCCGTATTGTGCTAACCGAAGGCAAAAAGCACCAGATTCGCCGTATGTGCGCCGCAGAAGGCTACCATGTCCTAGAGCTCAAGCGCGTTCGCATTATGAATATTAAACTCGGTGACCTCAAGGAAGGCGCTTACCGCGAAATCGTCGGCGACGAGCTAGCTGAACTCAAGAAAAGTATCGGGCTGTAGTCTATCCTATTGTGATATCAGCAATTGCGGTGACGTCAATACTCCACGGCACATCAAGACGTGCCTCTATTTTATAGAGATACACAGACTGTCCGAGTGGAGAAAATTGAGAAAGGATTCCAATTGTGCTACCAAGGAGACCACCTACTGAGCCAGTTACTCCCTGCAATCCGCGCGGTAATGCTTCACCAGGGATAGACATCTCGAAATGGTATTCTTCTCCGTTTATATATTCTTTTTCTCCGCCGAGGACTAGGTCGAAGCTATATGACCTAGTGTTACTGGACGAATTAGAAACACCAATGTTGGTTGAGCTAATGGTGGGGATGTTCATACTCTTAACCTTTTCTGTGATAATCAATTTAACTGACAATTTTTGTGCCTTTGTGGGTTCATCCAAAAAAAGAGTTATTTTACCAGCAATTTTATCATTAACACTAAACTGCTGTTTATCTAAGACTAAATTTATTTTGCTCATATGATTATATTATTCAACAATTAACACCGCTGAAGCACTAGCCTTTTGCCCAGTTTCAACTTTTTTTACAGTAAATGTATATGTGATTGTGCATCCAGTATGTTTTGGAGTTATAGGGATAGACATTGAGCCACTCGATCCTTGGCCAACAATACTGCTCATCGCTGGTGAATTAAACGCAGGGTCTGCGCACCCAGCCAATGACTCTATGCTACTAAAACTATTTGCATTTGTAGAGTTCCATACAAAATCATACCAGCCAGTGTATTTAATATTTAAATTTGTCACACCATTTACGGTAATGGTTGCTGATGGTGCATCGCTATCTACAGAAACAGGCTGGGTAGTATTTGTAGCAGCAGAAGAATCGACAGTCACTACAAAAGCATCTGGTGGAGTAGGAAGTGCGCCTCCACGACCACCAGTACTCCCAAACCCAGTTTCATCGTATGTTCCAGGAAGTGTTTGTTCGTGGTTAACAGAAATGGGTGTGGTTGTCGTTGTTGTATACACTTGGACGCTCTTTGCTTTTGCCTCGTTCGCTTCCACCGCTTGATAAGCCCAAATTGCTCTGCCGACAAGCGCGATGAGAATAATCGCAACAAGAATTGAGATGATTAATTTGGTAGGAGAAGTTCCGCCTTTGGACGGAGTGCTTATCGTTCCAATTGTGTCAACCCCCACCGATAAACACAAGCAAAAAACCAAACGTAGCATTAGTACGCTATAGCGTACTAATGCTACGTTTGGTTTTTTAACTGAATCCCTCGCTCACCCAGAAGGGTTTTCCTTTTGCGTGGTGTAAAAGAACGGCGTCTTTGAGGGACGTTGGGAAGACTATTACATCGCTAAGTTCCTCACGAGTGAGCCATGCAAATTCCAAATGATTCTCCTGGCTTATGCGCCCGCTATCGCTTAATAATGTAACTTCAAATACAAGATTGATTTCGTGCGTTTCTTCTCCTTTTATTTCAAATTTATTTTCAGAAGCGCCAATGAATCGTTTTACTTTGCTTTCTTCACCAAGCTCCTCTTTGATTTCTCGCATCAGAGCCTCTGGCGCGCTTTCACCATCCTCAATATGCCCGCCAGGAAAGAAATAATTTTTATTCCCCTTCCCTCGGCAAAGTAAAATCTTTCCTTCCTCTTCAATTATTGCGCGCGCAATGCATTCAATGATATTCATAAGTGATTAGTAAAAACCATAACACCGATGATTACAGATGTTACGCACACAAGAAGCACCACTCCTCCCATCATATCTTTTATCTTGCCGATTATAGGGTCGGTGTTTGGCTCAATTTTGTTGCAAAGGTCTTCAACCGCTGTATTCACTATTTCTGCGGAGAGTACCGCGCAAATAGATATAATAATAAACGCCCATTCAAGTTTCGTAAATTGAAGATAAATACCCCCCACAATAACAAGAAAGGCAACAACAGTTTCTATGCGGAAGTTTACCTCCTCCTGCCACACAGTGCGGATACCACTCATTGCCCAGCCAAAACTTTTAATTAATTTTTTCATATCAGATTATTGTAGCACCACTGATGCCTTTTTTGAATCCTTTATGCGGTGTATAAACTTTCGTATTTCTTCAACCACAATAATAAACGATGCGATTACAAAAATCATACCCCATTCTGTCAGTGACAAGGGAACAGTGTGCAGAAGTTTTTGTCCCACACTTGTGTACAGAGCAAACATTTGAAGCAATACAACGATGACTAACGCGCCCAGAAGGTACAGGTTGGAAAACGGGTTCATTTGAAAAATTGACAATTTATGAGAACGGCAATTTAACGCGTTGAACCATTGAAAAACGGCTAGAAGTGTAAGCGATATTGTCCATGATTTTGCTGGCTCACCGTACGAATAGTCGCCAAAGAGATACAGAGTTCCAACAGCCATCACACTTGCCATTATTATGATGCGCGTGTACATTAGGCGATCCACTAAACGGCGCGACTCCTTTGAGTGTTTTTCAAGTAAAAGACCTTTCTCTTTTGGCTCCATAGCAAGTGACACGTCTAGAAAACCGTCTGTCACAAAGTTGAGCCAAATAATCTGCGCTGGTAAAATTGGCACCATGTAGCCGAGCAATAATGCTCCTGAGATAGTAAGAACTTCTCCAGTTGCTGTTGAAAATAAATATAAAATAACTCTTTTGATTGTTCTGTAAATACTTCTACCCTCTTCTATTGCAGAAATAATACTTTCAAGATTATCATCTAGAAGTACAATATCTGATGCGGATTTTGCTACTTCGGTGCCTACCACCCCCATGGAGACTCCCAAGTCTGCCGCAGACAATGAAGGCGCGTCGTTCACGCCGTCCCCTGTCATAGCTATAATGTTTCCAGCGCTTTTATAAGCGCGAATAATTTTAATTTTATGCTCTGGAGTGACGCGAGCAAAGACCGAAACACTCTGAATAGTATTCGTTAGTTCCTCGTCAGACATAGTGTCTATGTCTCTGCCGGTTAGAATTTTATCGCCTTCGCTAAAAATTCCAGCTTCAGACGCTACAGCTTGCGCTGTAACTCTATGGTCACCAGTAATCATCACTGTTCTCACTCCTGCATCGCGCGCTCGCATAACAATAGACGGCACTTCCGAGCGCAAAGCATCGTGCATACCTAGGAAGCCAACAAATGTAGCATGTGGTGGAGTCGTAATACTTGGCAAATCACTTACCCCTTTTAATGTCGCCAATGCAATCACGCGAAGTCCGTCTTTGGACATCCCCATAAGCACCAATTCAATTTCAGACCTCATCGTCTCATTTATAGTGATAGTATCACCATTTATAATAATAGTGTTACAGAAATCCAAAATAATCTCTGGAGCGCCTGAAAGAGACAAAACATTTATATCGCCTTCTCTGTTTAAAACCGCGTGGTATTTTAAATTATAGTCAAACGGCATCTCTGATATGATGGGAAATTCGTTTTCAAACACATCCTTGTGAAAACCAAGCTTTTGTGACAGCACAAGCATCGCCGCCTCAGTAGGGTCTCCAGAAATATTCCATTGATTTGTTTCATTGTTAAACAATACACGCGCGCTCGCACACAACGATGACATTTTTCCTAGTAGCAAAAGTTCAGGATGATTTGCAACCTCTACCTCTGCCCCGTCTAAAATAATTTCTCCGTGTGGTTCGTATCCAACACCTCCAACCTTAAAGAATTTGTTGTTTGTGTAGATTTTCTGCACAATAATTTCATTTCTTGTGAGTGTGCCTGTCTTGTCTACAGCCAAAATATCAATTTGCCCTAGAGCCTCTACAGCTTGCATTCTCTTTACAAGCGCATTTTGCTTGCTCATTCGCCAGACACCAGTTGCAAGCACAACAGTAAGCACAATTGGTAGACCTTCTGGAACAACAGACACAGAAAGGGTCACAACAGTTAGTAACATTTCTATTACTCCTTTGCCAGCAACAATTCCTATAGTGAAAAGCGAGATGGAAATAAGCGCGGTAATAATGACAATTAAACGCGCAAGACGACCTATTTCAATTTTTAGTGGCACATCATTGTTTATAGAAACAATTTCTTTTGCTATAGTCCCAATTTCGGTATTAAGACCAGTTCCAACAATAATAGCCCTCCCTGTACCAGTGGTTATGTGAGTTCCACGATATATCATATTGCGACGGTCAGATACGGCTATCTCATCCCATGTAGGAGTGTCAGTTGTTTTTCTAACTGGGACAGATTCGCCAGTGAGCGCAGCCTCACTCACGCGAAGATTTCGTATAGTAATAAGGCGGGCATCGGCTGGCACTCTTTCACCTTCCTGCACCACAATAATATCTCCTGGCACTAGTTCGTTGTCTGGAATAATAACTTCTCTTCCGTCCCTTAAAACAGTTGCCTTTGTTTCTATAAATTTTCGCAAACTTGCAATCGTATTCTGCGCGCGTCCTTCTTGAATTGACCCTATAATTGCGTTTATCAAAAGTACAGCGAAAATAACTACCGCATCAAGGCCTTCACCAAGAAGAAGCACGACACCCGCCGCTGCAATTAGGACGTAAATGAGTGGGCTTTCAAACTGACGTAAAAAAATGCGTAAGATACTGTCTGGAGCAACTTCCGGTAATTTGTTTTTGCCGTATTTTTCTATACGACGCTCTACCTCAGAATAGTCGAGGCCTTCTCCGTCAGTTTCAAGTATCGTAAATATTTCCTCAAATGTTTTTGTGTGCCATACTGGCCTAATATTATTTTCTTTGGTGGCGTTCATTTTGTCATTTTAGCAAATTTATCACTATGAAGTTCACGAATTAATAAGACCCAGTTTCTCATCCCTGCTCCATCTTTTGAACTCTGCTTCGCGCGCGCGAGCTGTTGCAAAGTCTGGCACCTCTTCGGAATATTTAAGCACAACAGGTCGGCGGATTTTTGTGTAATGAGCGCCACTCTTAAGATTGTTGTGCGCGTGTAGTCTTTTTTTTAGATTGTCTGTACTGCCGGCGTAAAAAGTACCATCAGCACATTCTAATATGTACACAACATATGACATACGTAATTTATTATTTCAAACCGTGTTCGTGGAAGCACTCAACATACTTGCGGTCTTCACCAAGAATATGCCCTGTCCACCATTCTCCAAGGAAATCCATCAATTGAAAAGGCAGCGCGCTTGAAACACCGCTTTCAAAATCTTTTACGAATTGAGCAATCTTTGCTTTATATGCTTCATGAGATCTAGTGTGTTCTACTTTGTCTATATAGTTAAATTCCTCAAAGTGTCTCTCCTCTGTTGAAAAATGATATTCTGCGTAATCAGTAAGCTCCATGAAGATTTTTTTCATTTCTTTGTTTTCGTTTGACTCCTGCATCACCTGATAAAACCTATTAATAATTCCAACAAGCCTTTGGTGCTGAGGATCAATTTCCTCAACGCCGAGTTTGTATATGTCGCTCCATTTGATTAATTCCTTCATATTCTATCTATTACTTAATAATTACCAATATTATATCATCATTAAAACTAATGTCACTTTGCTAACCCCAAGTTTACGCGAGCATTTGATAGAGCTTTTCCCAAATCGCGTACATCGCGTAAGTATCTTGTCCGCAATAAATTTTTAGGTGTTTTGAAATGTGCTTACTAGTTCCTGTAGGAGTTTTTTTGTCTGTCATCTCCCACCATGAGTTTGATGCCTGTCCCCCTTCTTTAATAACAAGACTGTCGTACGACAAATCAACAAGTGCGGGGAGAACTTTTTTAATAGAGGTGCTTCCTTTAAATTTTGGATGAACGTAATGTTGTTTTTTAAATACATCCATAAGGTCGTAAAGCATATTATTTATACGCTCCATTGCCGCCTTATGTTCGGGCATACGCTCACCGAGCTCTCGGTTTACACCAGCCTCAAAAGATTTGTTCCATGCAATAACAGTTCCTGACTTACCAATATGTTTTTCGAGAAGCTTCGCCACCTCATCTGAAGGGTCACTCCGCTTTTCATGAAGATACTCAATGTGAGACATTTTGTCGCCTGGTTTTTCTAGAATGTGAAGTGAAAACTGGAATGGGATCCTTTGGTATGGACGAAAACCATCAAATGCTGGTATCGCAGGCGCGTATGTTTCGTAGTCAAAAAAATAAAGCGGAAAAACAAGGTCTTTTATTTCTTCACTAATTCCTTCAACATCAACCATTGGTTTCTGCCTGCGATGCGCGGTAATCTGGTTTACTTGAACGTCAGAGAGCTCCATACCTTCTGGGATGTCCAGCATGTCGTAGATTTTTCCATCCACGAGTGTTGCAAGTTTCTTTTTGCTCGTGCCAATACGTGAAATATCATGTATAGAATAATCAGGCACTTCAGGATTTGAATATTTAAAAGTTGTACAGTGGCGACTGCGACCGTTGTAAATACACCCACAACCACCAGAAGGCTCCTTCTTGTTATTTAAATACTCCTTGGCTGTTTTCATTTGTTCTTCAACCAATGGAAGTCTTGCGCGGACGGCCTCAGTTTGATCCTCAATCAAAAATAGCTCTTCAGTATTGAGTGCTCCAAAACGGACATAATCCTTGTTTAGATGCACAAGAAAATATTTCCCCATTGGCACGTCTGCGCGAGAGAGCACAGATGCCTGAAAAGTGAGGTCGTCAATATGGTTGTGGTCTGTACCACCCTCCTTGAGCGAGTTGGTTCCTTTTATTTCATACAAATCCCAACAACTTTCTTTTTCATTCCACACGAGCGCGTCGTTTCGAGCAATGAAACCATCCTCAATAAATGTCGCCTGAAAGATGGCGAGAGTACGAGAATCCATAAGCTCACGAGTTTTCTCCACTGCCTCCTCACCTTTTTCCAAAACCTCTATCCCGCCAGAAAAAATTGAAAGTATGTGAGCTTCTGCCTCAACTTCGTTTCCCTGCTCCATAAGATTTTGCTCAAACGCGGAGAGCTCAAACTCTTGCAGAAGTTGCGGTTTGTTAAGCTTGAGCCATGTATTCTTTGAGCAGAAAACATAATCAAGAAATACAGTTTTTGAGATTATCATTGGTTTCTATTGTATCACAAACAAAAAAACACCAAGTTAGGTGTTTTACTTGTCGGAATCCGAGTTTCTCGGCAGCCAATCCATTAGCTTTTTCCTGTGCTGATCTAGCGACCAAAGGTCGCCATGTGTAAATAGCGACACGTGAGCGTCTCTAAACTTTTGTAGAAGCGCTCCAGTGGCACGAGGCCAACCAGCAGGCATGTTTTTGTTGTAGGATTCCAAGAATTCTGAAACAGAAATCAAAACAGGAGCTTCCTTCATATTTTTCTTGTTTCCAACCATTTATTAATGATAACACAAAAATTGAAGGATTACAAGAGATTTCGTAATAGGCTAACAATAGTGATTGGACCAACACCACCGGGGACTGGTGTCATAATGGAAGCTACTTTTTCGCATTCGGGGTCGATGTCACCCAAAAGCTTGCCAGCCAGTTCACTCGTGCCTGCATCTATAAGTACGGCTCCTTCCTTGATCATATTTAGTTTAATGCTGTGCGGTACACCCATCCCTGAAATAATAATGTCAGCCTTTTTAAATAGAGAGAGTTTTTCTTTTTCACTTGTTTTAATATCAACTACATCATGTGGAACATTTATTCGCTTTAACATTAAATGCACAGGCTCCCCAACGAGTCGCCCCAGTCCTGCTATGACAATCTTTTTTCCTTTGAGCGAGATGTCATGCGCTTCAAGTATTTCATACACTGCTTGAGCTACTGGAGGCGTACTGTCCATCTTTCCTTTCGCGTAGCTTTCTTTTGCAACGCTACCAAGAATGTCAATGTCCTTGAGTGGGGAAATCGCGTCCAGCACCTGCTGCGTGTCTACCCCTTGCGTAATGGGAAGCTGTACCACAATGCCGTTATAATCTTTTTCACAGAGGATTCTCAATGTTTTCACCGCATTGTCAGTTGTTTTTACATCAGGGTATTTTTTCACATCCACAGAAATCCCGACACTCTCCGCTACGCTCGATTTCATTTTTACAAATTGCTCTGTGGCTGTGCTCCCGCCAAACACCACAAAACAAACTTTCTTCGGCGAAGAAAAAAGAAGTTCTGTTGCAAGCTTTTCTTCAAGAGCCTTTGCGATTTTGTTCCCATCAACAAGCATTATTCTGTCGCTTTCTCAATATTTGAAATGTATCCTTTCATAAATAGATTGTAGCACCGAGCCTAAAACTACTCAATGCATTTAGAAAACTTATTTTTAGAATCCACCAGAGTATTACATGTGGGCTGATCGGCGAGTTCAAACCCCATAATGACCACAATTTCGCCTCCCTTAATCATATGTGCTGTTGGACCATTCATACATATAACACCGGATATCGTATTTCATAAACCTCACCTTATCATGAAGGTCTTGTCTATGGTAACGCTACCAACATAATCCACGTTTGCCTCAGTCACTGTAGCACGATGAATTTTTGATCGAAGTAAAAATATCATGTTATCTCAATTATATCACTACACTATAAAAACAATAGCTCGCGGTCAAGCTCGTCGGCCTCAGTACCTAGTTCTTTGTGATCAAGCGCCTGCTTGGTTGAACCAAGGTAAACCACGCGTTTGCCAAGTTTGTTCTCTAAAAAATCAATCTGTTTATGTATGAGGTCAAATTTCTCGCTCTTTGTTGTGTTTCCAAACAAATCTGCTTGAGGTGTAAAATCGGCAGTGAGGGCTTCTAATGTTACTCCTGCAGTTCTGTACAAAATACCCTTTGCTCGAATTTTTTTAAACAATTCCCGCGCGAACGGAAGAGAAATTTCTGGCGAGTTTGATGGCGATGGAAGCGCGGTTGAAGCAGATGCTATTTTGAAATCATTTGTCTTGAGGAAAATAGAAATTTTCTTTGGAGTCAATTCGTAATGTCGCGCTTTTCTGCACGCATCCTCTATGTGTTTTGAAATCTGCGACCATAGAAACGCTTCGTCATTTGTTGCGGGATGAAATGTTCGCGTTTTTTGGATTGATGAGTATGTGTTCTTTACTTCCGTGTTCACTCCCATAACCAAAACGCTGTTTAGCTCCAGCCAAATTGCTTCATATGGTTTTGATAGGCACTTTTTTACCCATGCGAGATCCTTCTCGCGAAAATCAAGTGCTGTTTTTGCGCCTCGTCGTATCAGCACCTCTGCAGTTCTCGGCCCTATTCCCCACACTTTTCCAACAGGGACTTTGGCAAGAAAATCCCTTGCAGTGTTTGCGTCAATTATTGTTAGACCGTTTGGTTTCACCCAGTTGGACGCGACCTTTGCCAAAACTTTTGTTGGCGCGAGACCAATGGACACAGAAAGTCCCAGCTCGTCGCTGATATCTTTCTTAATTTCTTCAGCAATTTCTATGTAAGTTTTTTTGAGAGTTCTATCCAACCCTGTCACATCGGCAAAGCATTCGTCTATGCTGTACTCCTCCACGCCATACGCGTATCTATTTACGACATCAAACATCTTGCTTGAATACTCAGCGTATGATTTATAATCGCCTGGAAGAACAATGACGTTCGGAAATTCTTTTTTAATTCTAAATATCGGCATACCACGCACAACGCCAAGCGCCTTTGCTTCGTATGAAAGAGCCGAAACGATTCCTCGTTCCTCTCCTGTGACTACTGGCAGACCTTTTAGTTTTGGATTTTTTGCGCATTCCACACCCACAAAAAACGCGTCGCCGTCTATGTGTAAAAGTACTTTAGATTTTGGGGTTTTTAGAGAAATAGGCGCGTCCATACGCCAATTATACCAAATCCGAATGTGTCGTGCGGAACGCAATAATGATGACTGTAATTAATATTCCTATGAGCCCAAAGAACTTCAGGGTATCTCCCGAAAGCACAGCTTCGCTCGCATATGTGGAAATAATAGCAAACGGCAACTCTGATAGAAATGTAATAAATATGTATAAATTCAAAGGATAACGAATAATACCAAATGCGTATCCAAGCTCTGCGGGAAGCGCAATGCGTAAAAGTAACGCAGTAGTAAAGGTCGTGCGTTTTTTGACCATATTGCTCCAGTCATCAAGTTTCTCTTTAGACACAAAATATGATACTGCCTTGTAGCCAAAGTAGCGTCCGATTATATACGCAATGATATCGCCAATAAGCCACCCGGTAAGCAGAAAAATTATTGTAGGAACAGGCCCCCAGATGAGCGTTGCAATTGGTACAAGCGGAATATTTGTAAGAGGGCTTATAAGAGCTGCTAGGGCGGATGTCAGTACAAACACAAGTATTGCTAGGAGTTCATTTTCTACTGCAAGCGCATTTAGATAACTAGCGATTACATAAAAAGCGCTCTGAAGAACACTTGAATACCAAAATAAAAAAGCAATTATTATTGCGATGCAGAGCAAAAGAATATGGCGCTTGTTCATATCCCTAAGTATAGCAAATGTGGAAAAGAGTGAGATTTGTTAATTTACCACAAAAAACAATGCGCAAAATGAAAGAACAGTAATGATTGCAAACGCACCGATTGTTTTCAAAAATTAATTTCTCCTATAATTCCTCACCTGCATAATACGCGAATGAGGACCATTCATCGCGCCGCCATCATATCTTTTATAAAACTCCTTCATTGGACCCATCCTTGTCCAGACGGAATCAAGACCAGTATAATTTATAAGCCACCCTGCAAATAGAACGGATACGATAAATCCAACAATTAACAATTGAAAATTTTTCTTGTACGAAAAATCGTATTTTTTTAGCAACCAAGCGCCAAACCCAACACAAACTATTGCGACGACGACCACCCCAAATGGAAATGTTGCTAGTAATTGCTCGAATCGAAAAACTACCATAGGTCCATGAGTACGGAGAGAAAAAGCCACAACGCTCACTAGAAAAACAGATAGGATTGTAAGACCTATTATACCGCAAGCCAATGCAAGTGAGCCAAGCACAAAATAATATTTTGGCTTCATTTTCACATCACCGCTTTGGATTTGGCTGATGATTTTTTCCTTTATCATTATTTTTGATTCGTTTGACATAGTTTTTTCATTAATATTTTAGCACGATTTATCCGCGTACCGACAGTTCCAATAGGAATACGCAAAATATCGCTAATCTCCTCATACGATTTGTCCTCAAGAAAAAAGAGTGACAATGGTTCGGAATACAGCATTGGCATTTGCAAAAGGCATTTGTTTACCTTTTCTCTAGTTTCTTCTTTGCTAAATGTCTCTACCAAATCCTCCTCGCTTTCAAAGTCCACTCCTTCTGGTATTGGCAGCTCATACTTGTATTTCGCAATAACATTCATCGCCTCATTATGCGCTATACGATATATCCATGAGGAAAATTTCATCCTAACATCAAAGCTTTGTAGATTGATGAAAGCCTTAATAAAAGCTTCTTGAACCACGTCTACCGCCTTTGAATCATCCTTAAGCAAATTTTTTGCATAACGTAAAAGTTTGTTCTGATATCTATCAATGATGACAGCGTAAAGTTCCTGATCTCTTGATCTAACTACTTCAACGATTTCTTCATCTGAGAGTTTTTCAACGTCATTCATAATGTAATTGTAATAAGGATGAGGTTTCAATACGCCAAACCCCGATTATTATCGGGGCGGTAGTGAAAATATAATTTATTTAGCGATTCATCCCTCTGTTCATTCCCTTGTGCATGCCTTGCTTCCCCATACACTTTCCGGAACCATCGTGGATTCCCAGTCCAAGTTCCTGGCGGAGCGCCTGCGCATCATCAACTTTGCCATCTTCCATTAGCTCATGAATCTTTGAGAAATTGGCAAAATTTTCTTTTGTTACCTTTTGACCAATCTTTGATTGAGCTTGCGCTGGTAGAGCCTTGATCCATGCATCGAAATCCTTGTTCTCAAACGCCTTCTCCATTGCTTCATGGCGTTCTGTAGAATAATTTGGACCTTTTGCTTGCGGATCCACCTGGTATGCGAATGCTGTTCCTACAGAAAGCCCTGCGATTCCAAAAGCAAGTGCTACTGCGCCTAATCCTAGTGTTTTTGTATTCATGTAATTTCATTAAATATTTACTAATATCTTGCCTCACACTACTAGTACAGGTGAAGAATAGTTTTTCTTTCAAATTACTAATTAAAGAGCCAAGTTCACGCTCATTGCTGGCCTCTTAGGTCTGGTGCCCCAGCAATGAGGCACCGTAAGGGTTCTTGAGGCGCTTTCCGTCCGAGACTCTGACGCTCTTAGGTAGGGTCTCCATATCTCATTGTGACACTATGTTACACCAATTCGGCATTTTCGGGCTGTCACAATGCGAATGGAATATAGAACTATATGCTCCACAGTTTTTCGCTTTCCACATTGACACGTCCCGTACGAGAGGAACATAATGGAAGAACAATCGAATACTAATGTCCATTGAGAC
>PCUO01000020.1:21360-22400 GCA_002771015.1 Candidatus Yonathbacteria bacterium CG17_big_fil_post_rev_8_21_14_2_50_43_9 | reverse complement strand
GTTCTAATTATGCAGCGATGGTCTGCACTCAGTTACCCATATGCCAAGGTGATTGGCTTGCAAATTTACGCCCGCTTGAGGCCTTTCAAATTTGGGGGCATGGGGCTGATAATTATGAGTATGGGGTTAAATCATTAGAAGCAAGAACGACTATACATGTTGTGCATCGTTTATGGGCGATTGTGGCGTTAACAGCCATTTTAAAATTAAGTTGGTCCTTAAGAAAAAGCAGTAGCAATGTGCTAAAGAACTTTTCTAACGGGTTGGTGATGGTGGTTATTATTCAATTTTGTTTGGGTGTTTCTAATATAGTCTTCCATTTACCCTTAGAAGTAGCTGTCGCCCATAATGGAGGAGGTGCTGTATTGTTTGCATCCCTAGTCTCCTTGAATATTTTGTTATTTATAGCAAGTAACGCTTCAAAAGAACAACCGGGATCTGTAACCCTATGAGAACCAATCCAAAGCTAAGCGAAAATAAGCCGACTTGGCGTGACTATTATGAGATGACAAAGCCCAAGGTGGTTGCCTTATTGCTTGTAACCGCCGTCATCGGGATGTATTTGGCAACCAATCCTGCTGTTGATCCGTGGGTACCCTTAGATGTACTCATTTTAGCGACCATTGGAATAGGTTTTGCTGCCAGCGGTGCTGCAGTGGTTAATCATGTAGTCGATGCCCGAATAGATGCCATCATGGCCCGTACAGATTCTCGCCCCATTCCCACAGGTAAAATTCCTCCAGCAAAAGCGATTGCTTTTGCCATTATACTATCCGTGCTCTCCATGGTGATTTTGGGCGTATTCATCAATTGGCTGACAGCTGTTTTGACATTATGTGGGCTGGTGGGGTATGCACTAATTTATACCATGTATCTAAAAAGAGCTACACCGCAAAATATCGTTATCGGTGGTGTCTCAGGCGCAATCCCTCCCCTATTGGGGTGGACTGCTGTGACAAATTCAGTCGATCCTTTTGGCTTATTACTGGTTTTGATTATTTATACTTGGACGCCACCGCATTTTTGGGCGCTGGCTATTC
>PCUO01000020.1:8386-21272 GCA_002771015.1 Candidatus Yonathbacteria bacterium CG17_big_fil_post_rev_8_21_14_2_50_43_9 | reverse complement strand
AAGAACTTGAAATTCTTTTCTGGTAACTGTTTCGTATAAACTAGAAAGAATCCCCATCTGTTTACGTTCGATTGAAGTCAAACGACGATTGGTTTCTTCTTGCGCCTGATTAAGCACAAGCACTTCTTGCACAAGGGAGTTTTGCCCAGCTTCAAGAGATTTTTGCCCAGCTTCAAGAGATTTTTGTCCTTTTTTCAGTGAGTCTAGGCGCTTGTCTACACCGTCAAATCTTTTGTCCACACGATCAAACCCCTGCTTCATCATACGAGCAAGCATATCAATACCTGATTCCTTGTTTTTTGTTTTTGGAATTTTTTCTTTCATCTCAATTACTCTACTTGTGTTTATTGTACCACACACAAACAAAAAAAATACCACAAGAGTGTATCTAACCTGCAATGTGGGGGTTTGGCTTCGCCAAAACCCCACTTATTGCGAAACGCTAGTCATCTACACAAGCTTCTTCTCAATCCGCTCCACGCGAGCTTCAAAGAGCGCAATGTATTTCAAATCTGCTTTTGCGCTAAATGTCTTTTTAATCTCAGCGATATCAGTCTTAATAATTCTTATTTCGTCCTTAACAAAACTGCTATTGTTTTCTACTATATCAAGCCGATACTTTATATGGCTCATATTCAATATGAATCCTGCCTGTTTCGTTAAATATTGATTCAGCGCGAGTACGTAACGCAATAACTTCTTTCCATAAACCACCAAGGTTCTCACCGAATGCTTGGAAATTTTCACGTAATTCTTCAACAATAGCAAGAGTATAATCCGCTTTGTTCTCAAGAGACATATTTTCAAGTGGTGCCTTTTTGGCAATCTTTTTTATAGTTTTTTGAGTAGTCTTCTTTTTCATAATTTTAATTGTACTACTTCTCCTCGCAGATGCAAATTGCCCACAAACCGTGTTTTATGAAGTCCTGGACTTCATAAATTACATCCTCTCTGGCGCGGAGATGCCTAGAAGCGACAAAGTTTCTGCCAGTGTCTCCTTTGCGCGAATGGCGAGCGCGAGGGCGGATGGGTTGAAAGTGTCCCCATCGGCAACACGCACATCGCGGTAAAATGCGTTGGCCTCTGTGGCGAGCGCGGTCACGTAGCCTGCGAGCGAATGAACGTTGTAATCACGAGAAATTTCTGTTACCACGTCAGGGAACTCTGTGATCTTTGAGGCGAGAGAGCGCGCGGATGTAATTTTAATAAGGTTTGCAAAATTATTTGCATTCCCTTCATTCAAACCTTTGCATTTTTCCGCGATGGACGCGAGGCGCGCATGCGCGTACTGCGCGTAGAACACCGGATTTTTTTCTGACTGCTCGCGCGCGAGCGCCATATCAAAAGTCATTTGCGTGTTGAGAGCTCTGTCGCTGAAAAACCATCTCACAACATCAATGCCAAACTCTTCCACAAGGTCGCGTAGCAAAATCACATTTCCCGCGCGTTTGGACATTTTTGATGAGACGCCATCTTCTTTGAGCAACACCATCTGAGCAATGAATACTACTGGCTGGTCTGCGTCGTTTTGAGTTTTAGGCCAGCCGAGCATCCGCCCCGCCGTTTGCATCCTCTTCACGTGTCCGTGATGATCCGCGCCCCACACATCTATCACTGTTTGAAATCCCCTATCAAATTTATTTTGATGGTACGCGATGTCTGAAACGAAGTATGTCATAGTGCCATCGGAGCGAACAACAACACGGTCTTCATCATCGCCGTACTCGCTGGTCTTTAGCCACAATGCGCCGTCTTTTTCATATGTGAGATTTTGTGATTTCAATCTCTCCAACATTTTTTCATTTGCCCCACTCGCGCGAAGCTCTTTGTCTTCCGAATACCACACGTCAAAATGCGCGCCGAGTCCTTTTTCAATAAATTTGCGATTGCTTTCCTGCACAGAGCGCGCGAGCTCCACACCAGCCGTTTCTTCCCCCATCCCAGAAAAATCTATCTTGTTTATTTTTTCCTCAAGCTCGGGAGTTTTGTACTGCTCTCCTTTTCCTAGTGCAGTCTTTCCCAGCTCGCGAATCTGATTGCTTTCGCGTGAGTCGTTGATATAAAATTCACGCGTTACGTCCTTGCCTGCAAGCGCAAGCACGCGCGAGAGAGTGTCGCCAAAAAATGCAGAGCGACCGTGCCCAATATGAAGCTCCCCTGTCGGATTTGTGGAGATAAACTCTATATTCACCCTATCCCCGCTCTTGAAAAAGGACGGTCCTTTTTCAAGTGCTGATTCTAGAGCAGACGGGGTGAGAAAAAAATTTATAAATCCAGCGCCTGCAACCTCTATCTTTTCTATTTCGTCTGACGAGTTTTCAAGTATTCTCTCCACAAGCTTACCAGCAAGCTCGCGCGGAGAAATACCGTGTTTTTTACCGTACACCAAAGCCGTATTGGTGGAATAGTCGCCGTGTGACGAATCCGATGGGCGTTCTATTTTTATCGCGCCTGCGGTAACGCCAATCGCCTCTAGCGCTTCTGCTACTATTGCTTCAATTTTTTTTTTCATCTCTTTAATAAAAGCTGGGTTTCCCCCCGTGGCGAGCCCCAGACAAAATGTTGTTCACTTCATTCACACATTTGCCACACCATATGGGCGGGCTATTATACCCTTGTATTAGCTCCTATGTTCGGAACTGAGGAAGATTACTTTCTTTAAGTCTTCGTCCAAGACGTGGCTATGCTGACCCGTTTATGTCGCTAATAAAATGAGCATACCACGCCACAATCAAAACAAAAAACCACTATGTCCGTATCCTATACTATAGTATAGGATACGGACATAGTGGTTTTGGTTTAGTTTTTTGTCTTGTTTTTTTGTTTTATTTAAATATTGAATACCTTTTTAAGTGCCACCGCTTTCTCAACTTCTGTAGCAGTAATAATGCTTATGTTGTCGCGAACACCAAAACACTCACCAACAAAATCAATTTCTTTATCGCACTGAAATGGCGTGATGAATACTGATTTCTGGTACTGAATTAAGCCAAGTTTCTTTAGCGAGAAATTTATTGCTCTTCGCGCCTGCTTCTTCTTCTCGGGCACATCAAACATCACAATTCTCCACTTTTTGTCCCATTTTTTTTGTTCTACAATCTTCATCTGCGCTAGCGCATAGCGCATAGCTTTTTCTCTCCCCTTTTCTGTTAGCATAAATAAACCCCCTTTTCCATCTTTCCTTTTGATATAACCGCTTTTTTCAAGACGCCATACGGACTTTTTGATTCGCGCGCGGTCTTGAGTATTTTTCGGATCAAAATATTTAAAAATCTGTACTGCATTTGGCGCAGCTACAGCAAATGCAATAAACCCAACAAGAAGAAGCGTCCTCAAAACGATATCCACTATTTCGCCTTTCTCGTATTTCTTCATGGAATTCTACTATAGCCGTATAATATACTATAGTATGAGATACGTCCATAGTATAGAGAGCAACACATGCTAGTGCTGAATGAAAAATCCAGAATTTAGAATTTAGAATCCGCAGGCCTTGCTAACAATCTCATAAACCTCTTTGTGGATTGTTTCGCGATCGCGGTCGCCGTCTACAATGATAACCTGCCCTGGGAGATTCTCTGAAAACGCGCGAAAGCCAGCTCGCGCGCGCTCGTGATAATCAAGCGGTTTCAAATCAAAAAGCGACTTCACGCGATTTTTATCCATGTTCATTCTGCGTCGCGCTTCCTTTGCAGAAATATCAATGATGATGTGAACCTTTGCCTTGTGTTTGTCCATAACAAAATCCCGTATTCTCCAAAAAAGTTCTTCGAGCTCTGGCGCTTCGCGAGCGTATACCTGGTACGCGTATGTGGCCGAATCTCCGCGATTTGAAATGACGGGAGTCCCCTTTTCTGTATTTGGGATTACAACTTTTTCAAGCCAGTTTGTTCGCGACGCCCACATAAGAAAAAACTGTGTGCTTGCGCTCGCCTCCACTGCTTCCATAGAAGAAAAAACATCGCGAATCATTTCGGAGAGTGGTGTTCCACCCGGCTGACGTGAAAAAACAATCTGCCCGTCAGAAAATCGCTCCTTGAGAAGATCTGTTTGCGTGGACTTTCCAGACCCGTCTATTCCGTCGATGATAATAAGTGGCGCGCGCTTCATCCCGTTAGGTGCAGGAAACGCTACGCGTTTCCTGCACCTTTGTTATATTAAACTGATAATAGTGGTGAACTCTGTATATCCTATTCGTGTCAAAAACATAACTCTTTCATATCTAACGCGCTTCATATTTAAACAATAATACCACGTAGCCCCACATTAACAGACTACTTGCCAGTGCTTCCGAACCCGCCATGCCCGCGAGTAGTGTCCGAAAGCTCCGTGACCTCTTTTATTTCCGCGCGCTCAACTTTTTGTATGAGCATCTGGGCGACCTTGTGCCCAGCGGTGATTGTATAATCTTCGCTACTTAGGTTTACGACGCCTGCTTTTATTTCTCCACGATATCCCGCGTCCACAACCCCTCCTAGATTTTTTAAACCATGATTAATTGAAAGTCCGCTCTTGTCCCATATGAGCCCCACATATCCGTCTGGAATTTCCATCGCAACCCCAGCGCCAACAAGCACTCGCGCGCCAACAGGAATCGTTACGCTTTCAATCGCATACAAATCAAACCCCGCATCTCCTATGTGTGCGTAAGTGGGAATTTTTGCATCCGGGTGCAATTTTTTTATTTTTATTTGCATTGAAGTCCCATTATTTAATTTCCACTTTTTTAGAGTGTAGCACCACACAAGAAAAAACCTACTATGTACGTATAATATACTATAGTATATTATACGTACATAGTAGGGAAAAAGAAAAAGGACGTCAAACGCGAAGCGTTTGACGTCCTAGTGCAAACTTCATTCCTGCATATTGGTCGCGCCAATTGGATCATAACCATTGAGCGTAATCCACTTCTCCAACAGCGGAGATGTGTATTTGATTACCTCAACACCCCGCCCACGAAAATACTCTGTTACAAACTCCTCTCTTCTGTATTCCCAAATATAGTAAACCTTTTTGATACCTTTGTTTACCATCTGTTTTGCGCAACTGAAACACGGGTGGAGAGTAACTATCATGCTTAAATCGTTCATACCGAGTGTATTGGCAGTAAGATTGTTGATTGCATTGAGTTCAGCGTGTGAACCACGACAAAATCCTTTCCCTTGTTCCAATTTGCCATTTACCACTCGCGCGCATCCAGCTTCACGCGGGTTAACATCACCGCGTGAAGGACCGTTGTAACCCGAAGAAAGGAAGTGCGACCCATCGGCAAAAATGATTGCGCCAACTTCGTAAAACATGCAAGTAGGACGCTCTGAAGCAACTATTGCCTGTTGAGCAAAAACATCCAGGTGGCTTGGCCGAACATAGTTCGGATTGAGTTTTTTCTTGAACATTTTTGCGATTACTTCTGGATCAGTACCATGGACCCACGAAAGAGTTTCTTTGCTCATAATATTTCTCCTCTCTGTAAAATTAAAAGAATTTCCTGCGCAAAATCTACCATGAGAAATGAGTAAAGTCCAGCATTTGACTGCAAGCAAATATAGGCGTATGGTGATGAAGGTAGCACTTTTTTAACTACGGAAACGGAGACTAGAATGAGATCATATCTCAGTTTGATGAGCAACATCATTGAACGAGGAACTGATCGCAAAACAAGAAACGGTATGACTCGAGCGTTTTTTGCGCAACAGCTACGTTTTGATTTGCGAAATAGTTTCCCTGCAATGACAACCAAGAAACTTGCGTTCAATTCGATGAAAGGCGAACTAATTGCCTTCATTGAAGGCGCGAGTAATGTAAAAAGGTTTCAAGAGCTTGGATGCAACGTGTGGGACGACAATGCAGAATCAGGCTACTGGAAGCCAAAAGCGAAATGCGAGGGTGACCTTGGGCGGATTTATGGCGTTCAGTGGCGCGAATGGATTACTCCTGTCTGGATTAATGGCCGTCCGTTTGCGGACCATACTGGATGGGACGAAGGTCATTGGGATGTACGGGTTATTGACCAACTCGCTGATGTGATTGATCGTCTCAAGCGTGACCCGTTTGATCGGCGTCTCATCGTCACTGCATGGAACCCAGGCGAGCTTGAACAAATGGCGCTTCCGCCGTGCCATATGTCGTTTCAATTGTTTGTAGAAGCGGATGGTTCTGGAAACCCAGAGTATCTCTCTCTCCATATGAACCAGCGGAGTTGCGACATGTTTCTTGGCGTTCCCTTCAACATTGCGTCATATGCGCTTTTACTTGAAATGATTGCCTGTGTGGTTGGCCTCAAGGCTCACGAGTGCGTTATTACACTAAATGATGCGCATATCTACCACGAGCATTTTGACGCAGTGAGGGAGCAGTTATCACGGCAACCGCTACAACTGCCAACTCTCAAACTCATTCCGCGCAGAAGTCTTTTTGATTTCACTGTGGATGATATTGAGCTGGTGAATTACCAACACTTGCCGGCAATCAAGGCAAAAATGCTGGTGTAAGTGGTACTACAAACTCAAAGGGCGACAACATTAATGTTGTCGCCCTTTTTTTCTTTCTTCAACAACCCAGCAATAGTACGCTATAGCGTACTATTGCTGGGTTGTTGAACTCTCCAAAAAAATCTGCTAGCATGAGCGGATTTTTTTATTCAATATTCAAAATTCTACATTCAATATGTATCCCAAAAGAAAACCGTTCGCATGAACGGTTTTCTTTTGGGATACTATCCCTTCACTTCAATCCCTGCGCTTCGCGCTGTTCCTGCAATAATTTTCATTGCGGCTTCCACGTCGTTTGCGGAAAGGTCAGGCATCTTCTTTTCTGCGATTTCACGAAGTTGAGACTTGGTAATTGAGCCAACTTTACTTGTGCCAGGCTTCTTTGAGCCACCGGCTACCCCAGACGCCTTGATAACGAGCCCAGATGCTGGAGGGGTCTTCATTACGAAACTAAAAGTGCGGTCTTCGTAAACTGTAATAACTACAGGAACCATATCCCCTATCTTGTCCTTAGTTGCATCGTTGAATTTTGTAACGAATTCACCGATGTTCACCCCTGCCTGACCGAGAGCAGGCCCCAAAGGAGGAGCCGGAGTTGCCTTGCCTGCGGGAATTACTACCTTTACTTTTTTTGTTATTTTCTTTGCCATGATTGATTTTAACGAGTAGAGCGGGCGTTCCCACCTCTTTACGTTATGGTAACTTACTACAATTTATCTCTATTTGCAAGCCGTATGGCAAAATGACAAAACGAGATTAAAATCATCACCCGATTAAATGCGCTTTTTCAAATCGCGATTTCAAATTTACGCAAATTTGAAATCATTTAACTGGGTTAAGAAAAATATAGCCGCTCCGCTTATTATTTTTCTATATCTTATGAATTTGAAGGAAGTCCAGCTCCACAGGTGTTTCGCGACCGAACATTGAGACGAGCACCTTTGCGCGCCCGCGTTCGCCGTCCACCTCGGCAACTTTGCCTTCAAGATCCTTGAACGGGCCGTCTACAATAGTAACCTGGTCTCCAACCACTAAGTCAACATTGTGCTTTGGTGTGGACTCTGCCATACGAGCAAAGAGCGCGTCTGCTTCGTGCTTTGCTAGAGGAACTGGTGTTACTCCTGCGCCGACGAACCCTGTCACGCGCGGCGTGTTGCGTACAACATACCATGAATCGTCTGTAACAATCATATCCACAAGAATGTACCCAGGATAAATTTTTTCCTCCGCCTCCACGCGCTTTGCGCCTTTTACCTTGATTTTCTTTTCCATAGGAATAAGTACATTGAAAATCTTGTCCTCCATGCCAAGGGACTCAATACGCTGTTTCAAATTGCGGAGCACGGCATTTTCGTAACCCACATAGGTGTGGATTGCGTACCAATTGCGCTCGCCTGTTATTTCTTGTTTTGCCATAGATTTAAAATTAAAATTAGCGAACGAAAAACTTTTTAATAATTGTTGTGAACAATGTATCAAACGCTCCTAGATAAAGAGACGTCAAAACCGAAAGAATTATAACAAGCACTGTAAAAGCAATCGCTTGTTTGCGAGTTGGCCAGGTAACGTGCGCTAGTTCTCCTTTGGACTCCTTGATGTATTCAATAAATTTCATGATAGATTTTTAACTGTGTTAAGAAGAATATAGTCGCGGTGCTCCTTATTTTTACTTAAAAAACAGCCCCGCAGGGCTTTATTTAAAGGTACTATTTTACGAGCAAAAAGTCAACAAGCATACTTTTGACGATTGTGACAATCAACAATTGACAGATGCAACCCAGGAGGTGCGTTGCCTACGGCAACGCACCTTGTCAAATGTCATAATTCAAGGGTCTGCCTATCGTATCTCGTACGTCACTGTCACGCTTGAGGTAATATTTTCTTCCCCATGTGGAATTTCTGGCATTGAAGAATCGTCTCCAATCCCCTTCTCCATACCTACAGAAGTCGCTCGAGAATACATTGGATAGTACCCTCCCTCTGAGAAAGACACCACTCGCACAAGTGAAACACCAAGGTCGCGAGCGAGCACTTCTGCTTTTGCGCGCGCTTTTTCTATAGCAATCTTCCTAGCCTCTGCCTTTAAGCCGTCCTCGTCATCAATTGCAAAGTTTGGTCCCTGCATCTCTCTCACCCCTGCAGTAGCGAGCCCGTCCACAATAGCGTTCGCTTTCTCCAAATCACGCACCTTGATAGTTACTGTCTGGGAAACTTCATATCCAACAACCACCTGTTTACCCGGGCGAGAAGGAGGACAATCCAACGACAAGCACGACACAGTTACTTCTTGCCATTCGTACTTTGGGTACGAGCTGTAATTTTGAGTTTTAATATCTTTATCAGCAACACCTTGTTTCCTGATACCAGCAAGCGCCGTTTTTACTTTTGTAGTCACTTTGTCCTGCGCGTCAGAAACTTTTTTTGCTTCCTCGCGAACGGTAAATGAAATATTTGCAATATCTGGCGAGGCGAATACTTCACCTTCTCCAGAAACAGAGATTGTGTTTGTCGCGGAAACTCCACCTCCAATGAAACGGTATCCTTTGACTTCGGAAATAACCATCGCTCCAACAAGGACAGCGCTTAGCATCGTAAATACCGTCAATGCCTTAAAAAGTTTTGTTTTTGAATCTTCCATGAAATTAGTTTATAAATTTTATAATCAGTGCACCCGCACCCATTCCATATCCCATATTATCCCCTTCCCCCTGTTACTTCAGGATATCCTCCACTTGTCGCAAAATCGTATCCAGAGAATAATCCGACTTGATAATATACCCACGAACACCGAGCTCAACCCCCTCACTCATTTTCTCCAAATCAGAAAGCTGTGTCTCAACGATAACTGGTGTATCTTTGCCAGACTCCTCCTTGCGATACCTACGCAAAAACTCAATTCCTGTAACCTTTGGCATCATCATATCAAGCATAATTAGGTCTGGTTTCTCGCGAATAGCGACATCAAACCCCTCCTCCCCATCAAAAGCTGCTATAACTTCATATTTCCCTTCCCCCCCTGCAATCAACCCGTCTCGTAGTATCTTCGAGAAGATTTTGTCGTCATCAATAATCAGTATTTTTTTTATCATATGTTTGTTCATTATACTACAAAGGAATAGTAAAATAAAAGGTGCTTCCGGACTTCAGTTTTGAACCAACTCCCACCACGCCACCGTGAGCATCAATGATACCTTTTACAATCACGAGTCCGAGTCCGGTGCCCTTGTGCTCAGAATCACGCGTGCTTGATGCAAACTGTGTGAATTTATTAAAAAGTTTCTCAATATTTTCGGATGTAATACCTTCTCCTGTATCTGTAACTGCCACAACAACGCTGTCTGGAAGAATAGTTGTGTCTAAGGACATGCTGTCGGAAACCCACGGAGCAGATACCGCCAACGCCTCATCAGATATAGTTTGACCTTTTTTGTGTAAAAAACAAATAGCTGTCACTGTACCGCCTTTCAGCGTGTATATCAACGCATTTGAAAAAAGGTTGTTGAGCACTTGCGTAATTCTTTTCGCGTCAACTGAAACACTGTTTGGAACCCCCTCGGCAACAATCAAATTCATATTTATGCCCGCGTCGCGCGCTGTAGCCTCAAAAAACTTCATACGCTCGGAAAGTATTTCTTTTATATCAACAGAACTTTTTTCAACTGAAAACTTCCCAGCTTCTAGTTTTGCAACATCTAGCAAATCATTTACGAGATCAAGCATAGAAGACGAGCTCTCGTAAAGCATTGAGACGTACTCGCTTGAAGCTTGTTTGTCTTCCAAGATTTTTGACGACCGCATCATTTCACCAATTTTCTTTATGTTACCAAGTGGCGAACGAAGCTCGTGAACAATCATTGATGTAAAGTCGTTGCGCATCTTTTCTGCCTCCTTTTCATGTGTTACATCGTGGAGGATAATGACCCCTCCCAAAGTTTGCCCGCGTGTTAAGCCAATATTTGACTTCACTGGAGAGACAACAACCTGATAATATTTATTATTAAAAATAACCTCGTTAATCGTTAAGACTTTATCAAGCTTAATTGCTTCCTCTAGTTTGCTTCTGATATCAAGAGATTCATTGAACGCGTCAATGAAGTTAAAAATAGTCGGGACACCTTCTCCTTTGTACCCAATCACTGCTTCTGCGGCTGGGTTTGCCGCAATAACGCGATAATCCAGATCGGTCATGACAACGCCTTCAAGCATACTCTCTAGCATGGCGGCTATTTTCCCTTGTTCTGTTTTTACAACATCCTC
Source organism: Candidatus Yonathbacteria bacterium CG17_big_fil_post_rev_8_21_14_2_50_43_9 (assembly GCA_002771015.1). GTDB lineage: Bacteria > Patescibacteriota > Minisyncoccia > Phycocordibacterales > UBA1550 > UBA1550. Next base: position 10,521 of record PCUO01000020.1, on the reverse strand, counting down.
AAGCTTTGAAACTGCTTGTGACGCCTGATTCACTATTTTATACAAAATCTCCATTTCTGATTCTTTGTACAAGCCAGCTTTTGTATGAGAAACCGTGAGCACCCCTACAAGCTGATCACCAATAACAAGTGGGATATTGAAATACGAACGCACGGGCTCCTCTGTGACACCCATCATGATAGCGCCTGTGATAGTCTCCTCTACCTCCACGGCGGAAAGATCTCGCCCAAGAAGTGCTGAAAGAGAGCCGAGCATACGCGTGCGTATATCCTTAATAAAACTTATTGATACAGAGCGCTCAAGGTCTGCCTTGAACACCACCTTTGAAGGCTCTAGCAGCATATATGACACAACGCTGTATTCAAGAAATTGATTGAGCGACCCAACAATAACATCCAAAATCTTTTTAATATTGAGGGAGTATCCAGTGCGATCTGCGATTTCCTTCAAAATTGCGAGCTCGTACAGACGCCTCTTTATCTCGGTGTCTTTTGCATAAACCCCGCGCTTAATACGGTGTACACCCCAATACGAAAACGCAATCACCACAAGATACAGGGTGATTAGAACAACAATTATAGGTAGGAGCTCGCGTGGAACCATAATTCTTTAATACTTACTGTTTTATGTCAGGATATTTTGTAAAGATTGGCCCGAGCGCATTTTTTACAATCTGCCCAGAAAGCTCGACGTATGTGTCTATAAGATTCTTGAGCGCTTCTGCTGGGTCGCCACTCACTTCTGTTATTTCTCCCTTTTCATTCACACCAATACCAGAAACTTTTTTTGCGCGCGCTATAGCCATATCAGGCCCAAGAATAATGCTCTGCTTTGCTATAATTTCCGCCATCACTGCTTTGTATTGTTCTGCTTGTTCCATATAAATAGTATTACTTATTCGCCTTTAATAACTTTTAGGAGCTTGCTTGCGGCAATACCCATAAGCACATACCCGACAATATAGAGCGAGTCATGAACCATCTTTAAATACAGATGATTATAATCTTGGAACCACGGCCCCTCCGTCGCGAAACCTAGAAAGATGAGCGTCATGCCGATGCTAAAAAAAGTTAAAACTTTTCCGAAAGCCCCGCCGTGCATGTGCCGCCCCCCTACCCACACCATCATACTGGTAGCAAACGCAACAATGAGCGTCGCCCAAAGTGAGATCATTTCAAGCATCTTTGAACTGTCCTCAATGACTATCAATGTTTGCAATGTGCCATTCAAGCCACCATCTGCAAAAGTGATTGTTGGCACGGCAAGAATTGCGAGTACGCCTGCATATTTTCCAATGTGCTTCATAAATAAAATATTAATCGTTACTAATAGGTGCATTATATCATAAATAGAGGGACATTTGACAAGTGACGTTTGATATCTGACAAAACCCGTCAAAATTTCTTGTCATTGCGAGCGTAGCGAAGCAATCTAGGATGCTGGCTTCGTATGAGTATATAATCGCAAAGACGGCACCACGCATTGTCACTGGTCAATTGTCCGCGTAGCGGTGTCATTTGTCAGTTGTTCCCCTCCAAGAATCCTCCTTGTGGCTTCTTTGTATTCCTCCACATTTGGCTGGTCAAATGCGTTTATGTTCAAGAGGTTCGCGAGATGCATCGTTGTGCACATCATAAACTGCATGAGTGCGCCGAGCGACTCTGGGTCAAGATCAGTAAGTAAAATCTCTCCGTGCGATATCCCCCGCGTTTTGTATGTTTCCGTCACCCCTTTGTAAATTGCATCAAGGATTTCACATGGCGCGCGACGGGGAACCCCTGGCACAAGCGTAGCAAACACTTTATCATCCGCCAAAAACTGATGTTCCCAGTGCGGAGCATGCGCGCGCACGAGAAAACGCGCGGAAATATCTGGTTGCGCCAGATTCATCTGCTCCACGGAGTGGAGGTCAGTTGAGCCAATGGAAACTGTGGGTACCATACGATGCGTTGTATGCGCGCCGTCAATTGTTTTTTCCTTTCCAATACTTTCCGCAAAAAGCTGGCGATACCATTTGCCAACGGACTCAAGCTCGGGATGAAATACAAAAAAATCAAATACTACTCTGCCCTGTTCGTGCCACGTGATAATATCGCGCGCGGATTTGAAGGAAATGCTCTCAACACCTCCTTCTA
>PCUO01000020.1:1943-8348 GCA_002771015.1 Candidatus Yonathbacteria bacterium CG17_big_fil_post_rev_8_21_14_2_50_43_9 | reverse complement strand
ATCGTCCACCGACCATTTTTGGAACTGGGAGCAAATGAAATTTTTGTTTCTCTCCCATAACCCAAAGTGGTGACTTTTCATCAGTAATACACACAATACGGTCTGCAAGCGAACCAAACTTTTGCTCAAGCGCGCTGACAAGCACGGACGCGTTGATAATTGTTTCAGTGGTTGTTCCTGACTTACTTGCGACAATAATAATAATTTCATCCTTGTCCGATACTTCATCCAAAAGTAATTCTACTATATCAGAAAGAAGTTCAGGTGAGCATGTATCCGCAAAGAGAATTTTTGGCACAAACTGGGTATGCGCATCCAGTGTTCCGGCAGTTGCCTCGTATAGCGCTTTTGCTCCAAGGTTTGAACCGCCAATGCCAATGTCCAAAATATATGAAAGTTTTGGTCCCGCGAGTCTACTTGCAAGTGTTTTGGATTTTTTTAGAAGATTTTCATCAAATGGCAAGCGGAGTGACGCCTCTGGGAGAGAGTACGCGCTGTCACTCATAGCGCGACGCATTTTTGCGACATATTCCTCCACGCGCTTGGTGTCAACCGCTCCCCCACTTTCGTTTGAATGTCCTTGGTATTTCATCACTTTAGAGGTAGTAAATTATTAAAAATTTCCGTAGTTACTTTAGTGTTCATTAATAATGTATCCGCTATCAGTATAGTCACATCTCCCAGTTCTACAAAATATGCGACCTCTAACGGGGTTCATCCTCCTATTCTACACGACTTCAGTCTATAGGGCGAGCATCGTCCATTTTTACTATGTACGTATAATATACTATAGTATATTATACGTACATAGTAAAAATGGACGATTATTATTAGGGTTCCAAAATATTCAAAATCTTGGTATTATTGTTGAATTATGGATACACAAAAAAGAATTATAATTTGGTTTTCGGCAGCTCTTATTGTAGCTATTGCTGGAATCGGCGCATACCATGTTGCTACAGGCGCGCCTGCTGAACCTCCTCGCAAAGACGGAACAATGAGTATTCCTTTGGACGAGTCCGACTGGACAAAGGGTTCAAAAACACCAAAAGCGACTTTCACAGAATACAGCGATTTCCAATGTCCTGCCTGTGGTTCATACTATCCAATGCTTGAGGAAATGTTTGCAGAGTACAAGGATCAAATCTCATTCACTTATCGTCACTTCCCTCTTCCTCAGCATAAAAACGCGCTTCCTGCGGCATACGCATCTGAAGCAGCCGGCAAGCAAGGAAAGTTCTGGGAAATGGCTGATATGCTTTTCAAAAATCAGGATGAATGGTCTGAAAGTGTGACCGCGCAAATAATTTTTGAAGGATACGCGAAAAAGATTGAGCTTAATATTGATCAATACAAAGCTGATGTAAAAAGCGACGCTGTAAAAGCGAAAGTTGAACGCGACCTAAAGAGCGCAAAACTTTCTCGCGTTGACCACACTCCGACATTCTTCATAAATGGCAAGTTGTCTGACAACCCGCGTTCCGCTCAAGAGCTTAAAGCACTCATTGACTATGCAATCACGCACCCCTAACATCTCTGCTTGGATACTCTGGTCGCTCATCGCGCTCGCGCTAGTCGGCTTCACTGACTCAGCATTTCTTCTAGCAAAGCGTGTGTCTGGCGCGCCAATTCCATGCTTCATAACAAGCGGATGCGATGCTGTGTCAAAATCTCAACATTCGGTGCTGTTTGGTGTTCCACTATCCGCGTGGGGTGTCATATTCTACCTTGGCATTGGATTTCTTGCTCTTATATATATAGACACAAAAAATCTCCTTGTAGGAAAACTTATTACTTTCGCCACAACTCTCGGTTTTCTCTCTTCTCTATACTTCATCTATGTTCAAAAATTCCTCATCAAGGCATTTTGCGTCTACTGTATTTTGTCTGCGATTATTTCAACGATTCTGTTTGCGCTTGGGATTATTATTTGGCGAAAACTCAAAACGGACGTTGCTCAACTAGAATCCTAATTTTTCTTTCACAAAAATTAGCGTAATTTTTCGGTTTGGCATTATCTCGCGTTCAATGATAAGCACGCGACCGATGGTGCTTCCGGGATAGCCGATGCTTTGCATATGCTTATTCTCGAGTGGGGATACGTAGTCCTCAATGCGCTTGAATCCCGCCTCGCGGTCAGCAACAATCTTATTTGCGCTCGCAACCCAAATCACATTGTCTGAAGTAAACGCATAGCTTGGAATCTGGCTACCAGATGCAGAAGCAACCATAAGTTGCCCAGCCTCTGTAATAGCGTGCACACTACCTAGAAAATAATCCGCGAGCACCGACTCCTTGCGAAGACGCGCTTGTTTCGCTTTGTCTTTTTCTTTCAAAATATTTTCATGCACATTGTCCCACCCATGATTTCCTTCTTTCAAATAGTCTACAAAGCCAATTTCATTCAGCGTTTTTGAAGAACCGTTCATCACGGAACCGCCTTTTGGAATAAGTTTTTTAATTTCAGTGAATGCTTCTTCCTTGGTATCAACAATAATCGGCGTGATATTGCGCTCCTTCAAGTTCTCTACAACTTTTGCAATAACCTCGTCTGATGGAATATCTGTATACATATTTTTATTTAGTTTCAAACAATGTCGACTCTTCTGACTCCTTCATATTTATTGCCACAATAAGCATAAACAAAAGAAGAGTGAAGTACGCGGGCACAAAGAAGACACCGAAAATATTCACGAGTGTTTTAAGAGCGAGCGCAGGAACTATCGCGTAGAGACTAATCCTATATGCTCCACTGTATGACAAAGGTATCTTTTTTATATATGCGATAAGACGCGGGATAAGAGCAAATAAAAAAAGTACAATAAAATATTTCAGATACCCAAACAACATTGCGATGAATACTCCGATGATACCGACGAATACAATGGCAACAAGCGAGTTGTTGGTTTTTTCTACCCAAGATAGCACCCACTTCTGATTTATGGACGCGTCTGGCACCCCGCGCAAATCTTGAATTGTAATTTGACCACTGTTGCTCCTTGTTATGATTTCTGTTTTTGTGAGAAGCGCAAATGTTTTGTACTCATCAAATTTATTTTTATTGAAATCGTTTTTTGTGTCAATCACAAGCATGCTCTCAAGCCCCTGCTCTTTCAAAACAGCCTGTGGACCGTTTTTGCCAAAAATAATATACGGCTCGTTAACATTCACTGACGCGATTCCTTTTTCAATATTAATAGTGAGCTCTGCAGGAAAATGACTCCTTACCAGCTCCGGCGCGCGCTCTTTCACAAATCTAATCCCTTGAGGAACGAGTGCTACGCCTAGGTAAACTGTCATCACCACAGAAAGAAGGAGCGAGAACTTTATATAATAACGAACAATGTCAGACAGTGGCGTTGTAACCGCATTCTGATAAAATGCTGGGTTGTAAATGCTCTTTTTAAATGTTTCAAAAATGGTTTTCATCTCGTCATTATACCCCCACACCTACTTTTCGTATAGCCTTTTGCAATATTTTCATATATTGAAAATACGAAAAGTAGGTGTGGGTGTACACCAGCCAGCGAGTCTTGCGTAAATATGTGTCTTGTGGTATCGTTTCTGGCAGGTAGTTTCCTATTGATAACAAACGGAGGAGAAAATGAAATACCTTTTCAATCTAGTTTGCTTGCTCGTTGCACAAAAGACATACAGTGCGTATATATGGATCTGCTCTGAAACACTGCCGCGCGATTGCGACTACAAAGCGCTCTCAAAGAAAATCATGTGTCGTGTCAAAATATTCAAAATATTCCTTGATGCAACAAGGCTTCGACAGTTTCCAACTGACCAAGACAAAATAAGAGAAGCAGCCATTCTTAAAAATGTTGCCGATGATATGTACTCAATGTATGTGGAGAAAACAGACGTTCTCATTAGGCAATGAACGCCAGTGTAAAACCCCCAAATCAGTTTACGTCCAAGACGTAGATTTTCTGATTAAGGGGTTTTTCTTTTTTACGATCCCAAATTTTCCTTCCCGTTTGCAATGACAGTTGAAAGCACGATAATTCCTACCACCACCAACACACCACCGACAAGAAGCGCGTAGTTCGCGCCAAAATGTTCCCAAATATACCCACCTGCTATTCCCGCAAACATCAAACCAAATCCAGCAGTCGCGTTCACAAGACCGTACGCTCCTGCGCGGTGGTCCTCTGGTGAAAGCTCCGCCGCAAGAGCTCTCGCCACTCCGTCAGTAAGAGCAGGGAAAAGTCCGAGCAATAAGAAACCCAAAGCTAGAGTTATCGCTCCGCTCGCGAGAGCCACGACAAAATACCCTATCAAAAGTACGGCGTACCCAATACGCATCACTGTACGCGCGCCAATGCGGTCGCTCATTCCTCCAGCACTCACAGAAAAACCAGCATACGATAGATTGTAGAGCATATAAAATAGAGGAATAGACGCGAGCGAAAATCCTAAATGCTGAGTCTTTAGTAATAGCACCGCCACGGGGATACTTCCTGCCGACAAAAGAAATAGCGCTACGAGATATTTTTTAAAATTAATATTAAACGCGCCTAACAATCTGAGTGGAATATTTCCTTTGCGCGCCTCACCAACAATATCTTTTATAAAGAAAATAGACGCGACTGCAATGAGACCAATTATAAAAGCGACTACGAACACTATATTGAACCCCTCAGGATACGCACGGAGAATGAGGTACGCAATGAGCGGTCCAAGTATCGCGCCAAGCGTGTCTAACATCCTATGAAAACCAAACGCTCGCCCCATTTCTTCTTTTGGTGTTGAGAGAGAAATAATAGCGTCGCGTGGCGCCTCGCGGAGTCCTTTTCCAATGCGGTCAGTTACGCGAATACCGACAACACCAGCGACCGACGACACTAGTAGATACAACGGGCGGGTCGCCACAGAAAGTCCGTATCCAAAAATCATAAAAGGTTTTCTTTTCTTTATCTTGTCGGAATATTTGCCAGCATGAATTTTAATAATATTCGCAGTACCATCAGCGAGCCCTTCTACGAGCCCAAGAGACCCAGCTCCCGCTTTTAATACAGATGTAAAAAACGCAGGGAAAATGGCTAGCACCATTTCGTTGGACATGTCATTAAAGAAACTTGTGAGGCCGATTAAAAAAACATTTCTCGGCGGACGATAACGAGTCATATACTTATAGTATAACAAACACCATCATTAAACCTGCAAAAATGTTGATGTTTTCATAAAGTTTTTACAGGTTTGATAATTAGACAACTGACATAGACATAGACATAGACGCTAACCAAGCAGTTGGCTAGCTTAGTCACCCCAAATACTACAAAACCCGCGAAGGCGGGTTTTGTAGTATTTGGGGTGACTACTGGGAATTGAACCCAGATCGAGAGTTCCACAAACTCTAGTGTTAACCATTACACCATAGCCACCATGTTTAAAGACATTTGACATGTAGCGTTTAACGCATGACAGAAGCACGATTCTGTTTCTTTGTTAATTTTCACCTGTCAGGTGTCGATTGTGCCAACCTATGTGTCAACCTACCTATTGGTACATTGGCGGTTCCTCCGTTATACCAGATTTATAGTTCGTTTGTCGAGCCAGCGCGTAGAGCAAACTTGAGAGACGGTTTAAGTACGCAAGCGTTTCTTTACCAACTCTCACAGCACCTTCATCCGCAACACCTACAACACGACGCTCCGCCCTGCGCGAAAGCGCGCGCGCAAGGTCTAGGAGCGAAGCAAGCTCGGTCCCGCCTGAAACAAAAAATGTTTTGATTGGCGGGAGCTCGGTTTCAATCGCATTTATAATCTTTCCCAATTCACGCGCCTTCTCCTCACCAATATGCTTTTCCGCACCCGCAACCTCGGCTTGTATTGTGAAAAGATTTTGCTGAACATCACTAATGATTTTTGAAACCTCCGATGCCTCTGCTTTTACTTTTACCACACCGAGAAACGAATTCACTTCATCAAGAGTGCCAAGCGCCTCGGCAATCGCAGAGCTCTTTGAAAAGCGTTGGTCGCATCCAAACGCGCTCGTGGTTCCGTTGTCACCTTTGCCTGTGTAGAGCATTTAGCTATTATACCGATATTTTTATAGATTGACAATGAGGTATTTTTTTGCTATAATATATTTAGTTAGATTTTGAACCTTTACAGAAAGGAAGTGCGCGATGAAAAGAGGTCATTTCAATGGCTGTGACATACCAACTGATTGCTGGTGTGAAGTAAAGAGGTATGGAATACTATTCGGCATCGCCGGTATGATACTTATTGCCGAGGTGGTGGGCGGAATCGTCTCCCAAAGTCTTGCGCTCCTTGCGGACGCCGGACATGTGTTTACCGACACAGGCGCGCTTCTTGTCTCTATCGTTGTAGGATACAACGTAAAGTGTGGCGCCAATGAAACAAGAACACGCAAAATCGACGGGTACATCAA
>PCUO01000020.1:1578-1934 GCA_002771015.1 Candidatus Yonathbacteria bacterium CG17_big_fil_post_rev_8_21_14_2_50_43_9 | reverse complement strand
TATTGGTGGCGTCGCAGTTTGGGTTCTGGTTGAAGCAGTTGAACGCTTCCAAGAACCAAGAGAAATAGTGAACTGGGTGATGGTTTCTATCGCCGTGTTTGGTACTATAGGAAACTATGTCCAACCCCGGATGATGGACCCCGTGGATGAAGAACATGTGACTCACGAGTCCATGCGTCTCCACATACTGTCAGATCTCATGCAAAGCATCGGAGTGGTGGTGAGTGGAATCCTCACTTAGGTGACCAGTTTGGGTTTAATTGACCCTATAATTTACATCGCTATCGCATTTATGCTGATGCGATGGAAAGCGGAAGCTTCTCAGAAAATTATGGTCTGGGGAGTACGACAACGAT
>PCUO01000020.1:1257-1527 GCA_002771015.1 Candidatus Yonathbacteria bacterium CG17_big_fil_post_rev_8_21_14_2_50_43_9 | reverse complement strand
GAGAATGATTTGTGAAAACAAATAGCAACAGGCGGAACAGTCTGACAAAACAGAGCGCCACTTCCTAGGAAGTGGCGCTTATTTTTTTCAAAACAAATCCCGCACACGAATTTTTTGTGTGCGGGATAGTAGCTTTTGCTACTTTTACTTTCTGATGGATAGAAGGTTTTCAAGCTCCTCGGTAATCGCATAGAAATCTGCGAAATACTTTCTGTCTCCAGAAAATAGACTTTTGCTTGGATGGTCCTCTAGCCCATTGAGAGGAGATGC
>PCUO01000020.1:0-1217 GCA_002771015.1 Candidatus Yonathbacteria bacterium CG17_big_fil_post_rev_8_21_14_2_50_43_9 | reverse complement strand
TGTATTTTTCTCCCTGTTGGTAGAGCTTTCAGGACGATTCTCCTGTCCTTGAGTGGAAGCATCTGCCCCTCTTTCTTGTCAAAACGACACGGATATACAATCGCTCCGAATTTATCTGAAGAGTATATGCTTGGTGTCACCATCGCAATGAGCCATTGATTTTTCAGGACTTTTGCGATAGTAAGGCTTTTTATAACATTGCTCAGTGTTGGAGCAACTACCATAGTTGGTACAGGAAACGGCAAAATTAGTCTCATTATCATACCCCTATTTTATGTTAAGTTGTTGACTGAAAAGAACCTTAAATAATTGTTATTATTCTATTTTTATTATACCATATCCACAGAAAAATGCAAGGGTTTAGAGGAGAGGGCATTGCAACAGATATTTTTCTGCTGAAAAATTCTGCGACCCCGTCGCGCGCAAATCTGCCGTTTTTTAGGATATACTATATGATTACATATAGTATATGTATACCCTAGGCTTGGAAATGTGAAAATTCCGATTTTCACATTTCCCTCTCTTTGTGTCACTTATAAAAACGGTGTGGCTTGCTCACAGTTTAGAGATTGGATGATAATTTCAATTTTTTAGTGACTTTTAGTGGTCTTTACAAACAAATTAAAAGATGAGCAACGGCTTGAGTTTATCAATAATTGTTACATTGTCGAGTCCCTACACAATACCAACCCGGATAACATCCTTCTCCGACTCTGGGCAAAAGCTCGGGATACATTAGTAAACAATAATCTTGGCCATTAAAACTGCGGTAATGATATTCATTGTATGTGTAAGTTGGAGGATATCCGCCGAGAGGATCATTTGATAATTTACTTAGATATGGTAAAAGTTTTGCTGCCAGATCATTCCAGCACGATATATAAGAAGGATGCTTTAGCGCCCACCTGCCAGAACAAGCCGGTGAACCAGGTTGCCCGCCACTATACAAAGGGTAGTAGCCATTTGTGTCATAATAAAGCTCCAAAGCAGTCCTTATTTGCCTGAGATCTGAGACCCTATGCGCATCTCTTCCTTTCTTTCTGGCGCTATTTAGGCTCGCAAGAACGACACTTGAAAGTACCCCAATGATAGCAATCACCACCAGAAGCTCAATCAGAGTAAAGCCCTTGTTTGTTTTGTCTGAATGTTTAAAAAATATTTTCATCATAAAGGAACATTCCCTGGTACAAACTCTGCATCCATAATGTTCTCTTGAT
>PCUO01000018.1:82391-83043 GCA_002771015.1 Candidatus Yonathbacteria bacterium CG17_big_fil_post_rev_8_21_14_2_50_43_9 | reverse complement strand
TCCTTTTGCCCAAAGATGATGGTGTAGGGAGCACCACTTCGCTCTGCAATAGCGAGCTGTTGCGCGAGACCGTCTTTTGATAGTGATTGCGCGATAGGCACGCGAGCTTTGCGGAGTACCTCAATGATGCCGAAACTTTTTAATTTCGCTTCGTTGCCGAGCTGAATGAAATACACTTTTGGTTTTTTCAAAATACGCGGGTCAATAGGTTTGTGAACATGTGACATAATGACGCGGTCCACACCTATTGCGCCACCAACCGCTGACACATCTTTTTTACTGCCGAGCGACTTTGCGAGCAGGTCGTAGCGTCCACCACCACCGAGAGAAAGTGGAGTAGGAGCCTCCACACCCTCAGGAAGGTTTGTATCAAGTTCAATTATTTCAAATACTGTGCGAGTATAATAGTCCAATCCTCGCACAAGATTTTTGTTGATGTGGTACGTTATGTTCATTCCCTCTAAGTACTCAATAACTTCTTTAAAGTGATGACGACAATTGTTACATAGGGAATCTATTGGCGTAGGCGCGTTATTTTTTATATCCTGACATCGTTCGTCCTTGCAGTCCAAAAGCCTAAGAGGGTTTGTTTTAATTCGCTCTTTGCAGGAAGGACAGAGTTTATCAATATGTTTTTTATAGTAATTTGTTA
>PCUO01000018.1:67557-82314 GCA_002771015.1 Candidatus Yonathbacteria bacterium CG17_big_fil_post_rev_8_21_14_2_50_43_9 | reverse complement strand
CTTTTAGGTGTACCGAGAATCTCCAAGCCAAACTGGCGGAGCTCGCGCAGTCTACCACGTTGAGGGTTTTCGTGTCGGAAGTATGGGCCGTAGTTGTAGAGCATCACTGGCTGGGGAAGCGCTTGCATCCCGTTTTCAATGTACGCCCGCATTACACCCGCTGTGCCCTCGGGTCGCATTACGAGATGGTCGCCACCCTTTGTTTTTAATGTGTACATTTCCTTATCACGTATATCAGTACCAACTCCAAGTGATGATGTGAAAACCGCTTCACGTTCTAGTATCGGGGTTTCTATAGGACGAAATCCATAATACGATGCAATCTCGGATGCCTTTTCAAAAAACCCCTGATACGCATAATATTCCTTATCAAGAATATCGCGCATTCCTTTTGGGCTCGCAATATCCTCTGCTCTAAGTTTTTTTGTCCTATCCATTTTTTCTTTTTCTGTGCTCATACTATATATAGTTGTATATTATTGCCTAAATTGACCCGGAAGAATATCTATAGAGCTCAGTGGGAATAGGCGCAAGAATGCTTTGCCGACGAACAAATCACGACCGACAGGTCCCCACGAGCGTGAATCAAAGCTTCCAGAACGATTGTCTCCCATCATAAAATATTCATCCATTAAAAGAGTACGCTCTAATGAGCCACCCTTTTCATACATAACATATGACTCTTCAAGCTCAATAATATTTTCTCCATCTTTGTCTTTTATTAACACATTACCATCGTTATCTATTAAGACGGTTTCTCCAGGAAGACCAATAACACGCTTTATGAAATATTGTTTTGGGTTTTTAGGATATTTGAAAATTGCTACATCCCCACGTACTGGGTCGTTAAGATGATATGAGAGTTCGTCCACAATGAGGTACTGCTTGTCCTTAAATGTGGGGTCCATAGAAGCGCCAGACACGATGAATGGTTGAGCGATAAAAATACGAATTGGGACAACGATGACGAGCGCTATTAAGAGGAAACGAAAAGTCTCCAACGCCTCTTCACGAAACGAATGACTTTTCTCAACTGCAGGTTCTACAGGAGGAACGGGAGGAGGTGTTGTAAATTCTTCACTCATTTAGTGTCATCATTTTAAAACACAACTGGACTTGATGCAAAGGCGGAATGCGTGGTGTAATGTTTTGGCTTATTAACTCACGCAGGATTTCAGTGTACGATACATACTATATGCAATACTTAATAGTCGGGCTTGGAAATAAAGGAGAGGAGTATTCGAACACGCGTCACAATGTGGGGCGTATGCTCGTGGAAGCATTCCGCAAGAAAAATGATTTTCCAGAGTGGTTTGGTGATAAAGCTTTGAAAGCACGCGTTTCAAAAGGAATGTGGGGAAAAGACAAAGTGGTTCTACTAGAGCCTGACAATTTTATGAATGTCTCTGGCAAGAGCGTCGCGCCTCTCGTAAAAAATGCAAAGGACGCGGAACGTACTATAGTAGTGTATGACGATTTGGATTTGCCACTTGGCGGAATGAAAATATCTTTTAACAGAAGCTCTGGCGGGCACAAAGGGGTGGAGTCTATTATCAATGCGTTGAAGACACGAGAGTTTGCGCGACTTCGCATTGGCATTTGCCCCATGACTCCGAGAGGGAAATTAAAAAAACCAAAAGGCGAAGACGCTTTGCTTGATTTTATTGTTGGACCATTTAAAAAATCAGAACATGATGATTTGAAAAAAACAATAAAAAAAGGCGCCGATGCTCTCGCTCTAATACTTGAAGAAGGTCGTGAGATCGCGGCAGGGAAGGTGAACTAGATTATCCAATAGGCCACACTTAGTGAAATAGCCAATAGGCGTTGACCTGCCAAAATAGGGCCTTCCTGCTATATTTTTACGTGGGAATTAGCACTATTCTCTTTTTGTTTTTTAACGTTATCTAAGGAGGCGCATCATGAAGATCTTTAAAAGTTTATGGTTGTTGTTCTTTGCATTCGCACTTGTAGGGTGCTCTACTGTCAAAGGTGGCGGTGGCGAATCAGCCCCTGTTTCCGGCGCAGCCGTCTACACTGGTGCTGGCCAGAAAACAGCGAGTTCTGGCAGTAGTAACTTCACCGCTGCTCAAAGAACTATGGTCGTCTCGCGATCGAAGAGCAACCAATGAGCCAGCAGACCATGATACTATTTTCCCAATCTGGGATATCGGCATTCTGCCAATGCAACTTGCGCGTCATGTGGCAATGCAGTCTGGTTGTTTCACTTTGATTGACCGTAGCGCATCATTTGCAATGGGCGAGCGCGAAATTAACAGTGAAATGGGCGGTTCCAAAATCAGGAAAACTATTCCTGCGCGTTGGGGGATGAAGGTGGAAGCGCCACAGCCGACAGTATCAACTGACGCTGGTGTGCCGGTGTTGTAGCAGCAGCAAGGTTCATTCCTGGCTTAAGGGGGTCTATTTAGTGTCGCAGCTGGTGCCGTTTGAAGGATCAATGAGTTTCACTGAAGCTCAAGTGATTCTGACAATTGTTGATTTGGAAAACAGCGAGATTATTGCCTCGGTAACAGGTACTGGCAAAAGTTCTGATATCGGCATCGGTGCTGCGTTACTCGGAGCTGGCACGTTTGGTGCTGGCGGTGGCTCCAGTAAGACTCCTGCAATGAAGGTGGTTGCTGCCGGGTTTTTGGACGTATTCAACCAGCTCATTCCGTATATGGACAACATGACTACTGCAACACTTGCCCCTGTCGCTCCTGTGTCAAAAAAACAGAACAGCTTGTCCCAGCAAAAAAGGTTTCATTAAAGAAAAAAACCTAGGACGACATTGCCTCGTCCTCAAAGACCCTCTTAATAAAAGAGGGTCTTTTTTTCTTGCTTCTACTTCGTGTCTCTGATAGTAAGAGAGTATGGGAGTGCGGTGAGTAGAATGATACCAAGTACTAGGAAAAGATTTTGAAACTGCATAAAATGAAGGAGAATATATCCCAAGAGTGGCCCAAGTATCGCAGCTAGTGTACGACTTGTGCGCATAAAGGTGATGAGGTGTGTGTCCCCCGCGTTTACTTGTTTGAAGAAATAACTCTCTGTTGCCACTTCTACCATGCTTGCGCCAGTACGCGTGATAAAAAGGAGCCCTGCCCAGAGCGCTACGCTTGCGGTAGCGACATACGAGATTCCGATTGTTGATAATGACATAATAATAAAACCGAGAGTCAGGATTTCCTTTTCGCCAAGGTGAGTGTCGGCGATTTTACCTAGTATTACTTCAAACAAGACAAATGGCAAAAGCGCGATTGGAGTGATGACGCCTAGGATTACATTCATCGAAATCCCAACATGTTGGTTTAGATAAAGCGGAATGTAGATGACCATCCACGAAAAAAATAGAGCAAGTAAAAAATGCGCGTATATAATAGAGTGGATGTCGTGGCTTTCTGACACTATGCGAAGGGTGTCTTTGAATGAAGGGATAACATATTCGGGATTCACGTAGCTTTTGAAATTTTTACCAATTACACCGAGGCTGAATGCCATAAATATCGCGGCTGCAAGATAAACCTTCCAAAAGTCGTGATCGGTGATCATAAGACCCGCGAGAAACGGAGCGGCAACAAACGCGATGTTGAGCACGGTCATAAATACACCACGAATACCACCTGTTGTTTCATCCACAGAAAATGCTTCCACGAAGCTATCAAAATTTAGAAAAATTACAGACGCGAGAGTCTGGTGGAGAATGAATACAGGAATAATAATTGCTGGAGTGGTGAAAAATGCTAGTACGAGAAGCGCGATAATTTCAAGCGCCATTGCGATGAGCGTGGCGTGGTAGTTCCCAAATCTGCGGAGAATTCGTGGAAATAAAAAAGTTAAAATTGCTGAAAAAACTGCTGCGATAGAAAAGAGGAGACCAATAGTTTTTTCTGTGGAAAGAAATTGGCTGATGAATGATGACTCTATATATATTGGTAACGCCCAGTGAAACGAGTAAAAAAAGCTCGCCAAATAAACGAGAATAAATAGCGGATTTTTTTCAGAGATACGTAGCATAGGTTTTTAGAAGTATACCACAAAACACGCAGTTGTTTCAGACCAACTGCGTGTTTCTAAAATTACACTAAACGCTCAAAATCACCGGAATTACAATCGGTCTCTTTGCGGTCTCTTGGAAGAGTAGGCGAGCGACTGCATCTGTGACATGGTCTTTTACATAGTCAAAGTCTATTTGCTTTGAACCGCCAAGCATATCCTCCACAGTTTTCTTTGTGAGGAAGCGCGCGTTTCTTAGTAGGTCTTGCGACTCGCGTAGGTATACGAATCCTCGCGAAATAACATCAGGAGATTTTGTAACTTTTCCTGTAGATGTATCAAGTGTAACTATGACAACAAAGATACCATCCTGTGAAAGCATTTGGCGATCTCGAAGCACAACCTCCTGCATATTACCGACCGAGAATCCGTCTACAAGCACGAGACCTTTCGGCGCAGTTTCTTTGAGAGAAACGATTTTCTTTCCTTCATCTTGAATTTCAACAATCATGCCATTGTCTGGAATAATGATGTTTTCGTCAGAAAGTCCCGCCTCGCGAGCAATGTCAGCATGACAACGAAGCATGTAGTGGTATCCGTGTACTGGCATAAAAAAACGAGGCTCTAGTTTCTTGTGAATCCAAAGTGTTTCATCGTGATGCGCGTGTCCAGATGAGTGAACTTTTGCATTTTCGTAATGGATAAGATGCGCGCCTTGTCGCGAAAGATTGTCCTTGAGCTTTTGAACACTACGTTCGTTGCCCGGCACAACAGAAGAGGAAAGAAGAATCGTATCACGTTTGTTAATTTTCAAATACTTGTGAGCCTTGTTTGCCGCGCGCATAAGTGACGCAAACTCATCTCCTTGCGCTCCAGTAACAAGAAGTATGATGCGGTCTGGCGGGTACTTTTCCATATCCTCGATAGGAATGAATGTTTCCAAGCTTGCTTTTAGGAGGCCAGACTGTCGCGCGATGTCCACGTTGTTTTTCATACTGCGTCCATCTAGCACGATTTTTTTGCCAAGGACCTCCGCAATGTCAATAATTTTTACTAGGCGCTCAAGGAGCGACGCGAATGTTGCGACAATAATACGTCCTTCTGTGTTGCGAATAATATTCTCAATATTTTTTAGCACTGTGCGCTCTGGAAACGAATATCCAGGTCGTTCCACGTTTGTAGAATCCGCCATAAGGAGAAGTGTGTTCCCGTTTTTTGCGATATTGTCAAATTCGTCCTCCTGTTCCATTGTAGGCACTCCGTCCACATGGTCAAGTTTTAGGTCGCCAGTGTGGACAACGTTACCGTATGGGGTTTCAATTATGACTCCCATTGCGTCGGGTATGGTGTGTGTTACAGCAAAGAAACGAACCTTGAAATCACCCATCGTGATGCGGTCGTTCTTTTCAACTATGTGAAGATCAAGCGGTGGCAGGTGTGAAAATTCCTCCTGCCTTTTTTGGATCATAAGCGCTGTAAGGTTGCGTGTGTATATCGGAGGATTGCCAATTTTACCCATAAGGTATGGTATACCTCCAGTGTGGTCAAGGTGTCCGTGCGTAATCACTGCTGACTTCACCTTGTGTTTTCTGTCCTCAAGATATTTTGTGTTAGCAAGGATGTAGTCGACTCCAGGAGTGTTTTCCTCGCGAAACTGAAGTCCGGCGTCAATAATGACGATTGAATCTTTGTATTCAACCATTGTCATATTGCGACCGATTTCCTCCACGCCCCCAAGCGCTATAATGCGAATATCCCCATCCTTTAATGGTGGAATTACAACATTGTCTTGATCTTTAGAAGGGTACGGAGCCATCATTCTGCGAGAGTCAGCTTTTTCTCTGCTTGTTGAATGTTTGATTCGAGTTGATGTTCTTGTAGCATCGGTTGTGTGTCCGCGTGGTCCTCGAAAACCTCCTCCAATAGCCCTCCCTTTCTGAGGACTCGTTTGTCCTGCATGAGCAGAGCTTTCTTGCGAGTGAGTAGCTGTTGCTCCGCGGTAGTTCCCGCGATTTGCGGAGCGATTTACCGCACTTCGTGGTCCTCGAGCGTTACTGTCTTTGCGTGGAAAGCGACGAGCGCTGTAACCGCCACCCTTGTCGCCACTCTGAGCGCTCCCATCTATCTTCTTGGGTTGTTCATTTGTCATTTTATTTATAAATTAATTAAATTTTTTAATCTGCGAAATTTCTAATGTTTAATTTCAAATTTCTAAATAAGTCCCAAATTGCTAATTTCAAGAATTGAAATTAAGAAATTATTTAAAAATTTTAAATTTTATATTTTCAGATTTTATGAAGAAGGCGCAAATATCCGCCACACGTTATCGGTATTTATATACCATTCATAAATATTTAGGAATCGTTCGGACGGAACCTTGATGTAGCCATGAGAAAGACCACGCACGTTTTTTGGAAACACATATAAGAATTCAGGCGCGTACATAAAGACCGCTGGCACATCCTTCATTATCTCGTCGTTGAAATCGCCGTACAGTTTTTCCCGTTTTATAGGGCTAGTTTCAGCTCTCGCATCGTCCAAGATTTTATCCGCTTTTGTGTTGGCGTAGGATGACACATTGAGGCCTGGATCTAGACGCTGGCTTGAGTGCCAATACGGATATGGGTCACCACCTTGCCCAAGTACTTGCCCAAAAAATAAAGCATCAAACTTACGTGGACGGATAATGGTTTCTTTTAAGTCGCCAGTTGCAAACACTCGCACTGTCACCTGCGCTCCGAGTTCCTCCCAGTAGGATTTGAGTTCGTTTGCCACAGTTTTCAGCTCAAGCGCTTCGGATGTAACTAATTCAAAACGAAGTGATAGAGTTTCTTTTTTGACCTGCTTTGTCCATGTGTTTGTCGTCGATGCAAATTTCCAACCTGCTTTTTCGAGAGTGACGCGCGCCGAGGCGAGATTCTCCTCGCGAGATTTTTCTGTGTCAACTATTTTATATCCGATGGTTCCAGGCGGAAACGGTGAATTAAGTGGTACCCCATATCCCGATAGCGCTTTATCTACAATTTCTTTTTTTGGA
This sequence comes from Candidatus Yonathbacteria bacterium CG17_big_fil_post_rev_8_21_14_2_50_43_9, assembly GCA_002771015.1. Taxonomy (GTDB): domain Bacteria; phylum Patescibacteriota; class Minisyncoccia; order Phycocordibacterales; family UBA1550; genus UBA1550. Next base: position 75,281 of record PCUO01000018.1, on the reverse strand, counting down.
ACTGCAAGAGCAAGAGCCTTGCGTACCGCAGGATCTACAAAAATTGGCTGTTCATTTTGGTTAAAAAACACAGCTAGTACTCGTGGAAGCGATGTGTGTTCAATACGGAAATCTTCATTTGAAAGTTTATACGCGTTATCTGATGAAATAGAATTGACAGCGCCAACAGAACCAGTTTTTACAGCCTGCACAAGAGCTTCCTCGCTTCTGTAAAACACAAATTTTACTGTGGTTATTGGTGGTTTTCCAAGAGCAAACGCGCTAAATGACTTCAATGTATATGAAACGGGAATCTCATCGCCGTCTTTGGTTACAGTTTCAATACTTTTTAATTTGTATGAACCAGAACCAATCGGCTCACGGTTGTACTTATTTGTATCAAAGCGATTGTAATCAATATTCTTCCAAATATGCTCAGGAAGGATTCCCATAGTAGCGTTTTCCAAAAAAGGCGCATAAGGTTTCTTCAGCGTAAAACGCACAGTCATTTCATCTATTTGTTCGACGTTCACCCCGTCCCAGCTCGCGCGTTTTGGGCTCTTCATCCTGCTATCCTGAGCAGTCCTCACAGTGAATACAATGTCAGAGGCGGTAATTTTTTTACCATCATGCCACTCAAGGTCTGGTTTTAGAATGAATGTATATGAAAGACCGTCTGTAGATACATCATAACTTTCCGCGAGGTCTGGAATGAACCCATTTTTGCCATCTGCTCGCAAAAGTCCAGAATAAATGAGAGCAGTCAGATCGCGATCCGCATCGGTTCCGATCTCAGAAGTTGCTAGGAGTGGATTAATATGAGCAGGTGTATTTAATACCCCTTCTACAAGCGTACCACCCTCTGCTGGAATCTTTGTCGTAAAGGAATAATTAACTCCAATTAAAAGAACTATAGTTGTTCCAACAAGTACGCCCATTGCAGTAAAGAAAATCTGATTTTCGCGTTCAGAAAAAGATTTTAGAGCAAGAGCAAAACGCCCTTCAAGAGGAAAGGTGAAACGCGAATTCATTTTTTTAGAAAGATGTGAAAGAAATTGCTTCACGACAAATTTGTTGAATGTACTGCGAGGCTACTACTTATCCCTTGATAACAAGCATTACGGATGCCGAAAGCGCAAATAAAATTGCAACGATGATTGAGGTGTAAAAAAGCACCTTCTCCATTCCTCTTCTCGTGTAACGAATAGAATCGTCACTGCCGCCAAAAGCGCCACCAACACCTGCTCCAGTTTGCTGTAGCAGAATCGCCGCAACGAGAATGATAGAGAGGATAATCTGCAACCAAGGCAGAACCGTAACCAGAAATTCCATATTACGCAATATAGCAGAAAAAGAAAAATTATGCAACAGCTTTGCTTGGAACCCAGCACACTTGATTTTTTGTGAGCCATTTGGTAGAGTATTAAAACTATGGTAGTACGAATGAGACACACCCGAGCGCATACGGCAAACCGCCGTTCTCACCACTCTTTGGAAGGAGCACGACTTTCAAAGTGCTTAAAGTGCTCGGCCTTGCATATGCGCCACCAGGTTTGCACAGCTTGTGGCACATACCGCGGAAAAGCAGTCCTAAAGGTGACAAAAACTCTAGCGAAGTCAGAGAAGCGTGTGAACGCAAAATCAAGAGCGACAAAGTAAAGAAAAGTTTAACAACTTTTCTTTTTCTTTTTGTCTCAATGTGTATAATATAATAGAAGCACTTTTCAATTTTTATGGCAAACAGGCACCTTTCACGAAGTATAGTTATGCAGGTCCTCTACGAATGGGATTTTCGTGGAGGAGATTTAACAGACCTTGAGATAGAGCAAGCACTCGTGCGCAACGCAGAAGAGTTTGCCACTGGCGTGAACGACATCTCGTTTATGCGAAAGCTTCTTCTTGGTATTCTCAACAAACAGAAAAAGATAGACGACATTATAGAAAAAGCTGCGCCTGATTGGCCAATAGAAAAAATTGCGCTCGTTGATAGAAATATTTTGCGCATTGGACTTTACGAACTTCTCTTTGAAGACCGCGCGCAAGTGCCAGCTAAGGTTGCCATCAACGAAGCGATTGAACTCGCAAAAACATATGGAGGTGAGACGAGTGGGAAGTTTATAAACGGCGTGCTCGGCGCAGTGTACAAGGAGCTCGGCGAGCCCGGCAAAGACGAGACAAGCAAGAAAAAAGTTCCTCCTACGCCAGTTGACCCAAAGACACTTCCTTTGGACAAGCTTGGAGGCGCGGTGGTCTATGCGAGCGATGGCGAGGAGGTGTATCTCGGACTCGTGCATGACATTTTTGGACATTGGACGCTTTCAAAAGGGCACTACAAGGAAGGCGAGGATGACATGACGGCCATTACTCGCATAGTTATGGAGGAAATCGGTCTCCCGATAGTTCCTGGAGAAGTATTGGGCGAGAATGAATATGTTGCATCGCACCCAGAAAAAGGCAAGATGCGAAAGCATGTGAGCTACTTTCTTTGCGAGGCGCCATATCAGGAAATATCCCTTCAGAAAAAAGGCGGCCTTGATGACGCGCAGTGGTTTAGGCTCGCGGATATCATTGATCTAAATATGTATGACGATATGTTGCCAGTAATTACGAAGGCGGTGAATATACTTTTAAAGAAATAAATTAAATAATAAGCAACGTGGTCTTAGTTGATTATTACCCCAGTTAAATCCTGCAGAGCAGGGGTTTCTAAAGAAATCATTTAACGGGGTCCATAATTTTCTAATCTCGCTTCGCTCAATAACAAAATTATGGAAAAGTTTGCAGAATTCGAAAATAAAATTGGCGTTCATTTCAAAGACCGTGCGGTTCTTCGCGAGGCTTTTACACATCGCTCGTATATAAACGAAACTCGCGAGCGCGGACTTGACCACAATGAACGTCTTGAGTTTCTTGGCGACGCGGTAGTGGAGCTAGTAGTTACGAATTTTCTATACAAAAAATATCCACAAGCAAACGAGGGCGAGCTCACGAGCTACCGCGCGGCTCTTGTAAATGCGGTGACACTCGGCAATCTTGCTATAGATATGGGCATGGAGGAGTATCTCCTTCTTTCAAAAGGCGAAGCAAAAGACAAAGGCACAAAAGCGCGCCAGATTATTCTTGCGAATGCGTTTGAGGCGCTTGTCGGCGCTATTTACCTTGGCATTGGTTACGAAACAGCAGAACAATTTTTAAAAAATCATCTCCTTGTAAAAACAGAAGAGATTGTGAAGAAAGAACTCTGGCGCGACGCAAAAAGTTTTTTCCAGGAGGAGGCGCAAGAGCATGTTGGTATTACCCCTGCATATCGTGTTATCAGCGAAGTTGGCCCAGACCACGACAAGGATTTTAATGTTGGAGTATATCTAAACGACGAGCTAGTTGGTCAAGGTATAGGAAAATCAAAACAAGACGCCGAGCAAGGCGCCGCAGCGGATGGTTTGAAAAACAAGGGGTGGGCTAAATAATTTTGCTGGTGTTTTTTGCAAAATTATCGCCCGAGCATTTGTACTCAAATGTTTTAGAAGGAAATAATTCAGAAAGTATAAAGTTTCAAAGTTAAAAATAGGTGCAGTGGTAAGCCTTAAGTATTTTGCCATGCATCTTGTGTTGCGTACTTATATAAAGAAAATATCATAAGCGTCTGAAAAAATATTTTTTACCTTTATTGTCTTAATATCATTCACAACGTTTATTGTTTCCGCAGATGACGGACCTGGGTCAACTTCTTGTATTAACTCCGCTGAAGGAGCTAGTGAAACATGCAAAGTTGTCTCAATTTCAAATGTTGTCTCAATGGACACGTTATTACAAAATGATTACTTACTAGGAACACACTCTAGTATTGAGATTAGTAGGTTTAATGATAATCCGTATATTCCAGGTCAACGAACTGAGTATTCTAAATATTCTAAACAAATTAATTCTATAAATAAACAGACACAAGATATTAGCTGGTACGATGTAACTATTCTATCAGAACCTCAGGACTTCAGTAATCTTGTTATTCTTGATAAGGAATATTTTTTATCTAAATTATCTGAAGCATTCAAAAAGGAGGCCTATCTTTTTCAGAAAATAGTATCCCTAAAGGTATAAGCATATATGTATTAAATTCGAAAGAGTTGCTGTTAAACCATAAGGATATTGAATTCTATTTTAAATCACATTTTGGCACAAGTGTGCCAAAAATGAATTCAGTTATTTTTAATAAAGATGGATATTTCACGCATACTATATTTTCAATTGACGACATAGATTACGGAAAACATATATATGCAACAAAAGGAGGAATTATAGAGATGGAATACATTGATGTTGATAAAGGTGGGATCTTGACTGATTCAGATTTACAAATTGGAAGTGTTATGACGAAGCATGATGAGGTAACTGTTGTGCCACTCACGAGCCCCCTTAAATCAGCAAAAAACTACTGGATGTTTACCAAGAAAAACGGCGAGCTTATTCTCGCGTGGCAGAAAAGCGAGTATGTTTTGGATGATGGGAAGCTAAAAGTCATCACCAATACTGACAAAAATGTGAGCGCGTCTCTTTTGTTTAGTGATTCTTTTGACACAACACCTTTGGTTTCTTCGTCAACAACAATGGATTTTCCTACAGAAACACAGACTGAGAAAAAAGTAGGGTTTTTCGCAAGACTCCTTAATCTTATTTCATCTTGGTTTAAATAGTAAAAGATGCTTACGTACGTTCATCAGTTTATAGGCGCCCTGACGTTCTCTGTTTTTGTTGAAAGTATAGTCGTGGTGTTTCTCTGCGTTTTTTTAAAAAAAGATAAGAGACTATCTCTTCTGGCAGTATTGGGGACACTCCTCACAATTCCTTATGTTTGGTTTGTTTTCCCGACATTGTTTTGGTATTCAGCAAGCTTAGCTCTTTATCTCGGAGAAGGATCATATTTTTTATTTGAGGCGATGCTCTATAAAATATTAGGAAAATTTAACTGGAAGCAGGCTTTATTCTTTTCATTTTTAGCAACACTCGCGTCATATTTCCTTGGCAGGAGTTTTTAAGAACAAAATTGTGATACTTCACGTGTTTATTTTATAGACTTTATAAACTCGTTTTGTGTGCTAAACTGTACAACAAATGCGCGTAAAAAGTTTGGAAATTTCTGGGTTTAAATCATTCGCTAAAAAAAGCGTTTTTGACTTTGGGGCGTCTATCTCGGCTATTGTGGGACCAAACGGCTCCGGCAAGTCCAACGTTGCCGAGGCGCTTCGCTTTGTGCTCGGAGAGCAGTCGCTCAAGAGTATGCGTGGCAAGCGTACAGAGGACCTCATCTTCAATGGCTCAAAATCTGCCGAGCGTCAGAACCGCGCGAAGGTAACGATTAATTTTGATAATAAAGACCGCACGTTTCCGGTGGACTTTAATGAAGTGTCTATTGCGCGCGAGATTTACCGCGATGCCTCAAGTGAATATTTTTTGAATGGTTCACCTGTGAGATTAAAGGATGTCATTGAGCTCCTTGCATCAGTACACATTGGCGCGTCTGGGCACCACATTATTTCACAAGGTGAAGCGGACCGCATTTTGAATTCGTCAGCAAAGGATCGTCGCGCGATGATAGAAGATGCTCTCGGTCTCAAGATTTATCACTGGAAGATTATTGAAAGTGAAAAGAAACTTTTAAAGACAGAAGAGAATATGCGCAAGAGCGAGTCACTCCGTCGTGAGATTGCTCCGCATATTAAATTTTTAAAGAAGCAGGTTGAGAAAGTAGAGCAGGCGCGAGCCCTCCGTGACGAGCTTGCCAATATGTACGGCGACTATTTGGTTCGCGAGGAAACATATATCAAGCATACGCGTGAGAAACTGCACGGCGAAAAGGAAACCCTTGAGAGAGAACTTCATGAGGCAAACGAAGCGCTTGCCCATGCAGATAGTTTGCGTGGTATGCATACGAAAGACAGTGCAGAAGTGGCTGAGCTCGTGAGCGTGCGCGCGGAGATGGGTGCCGTGCGTCGCGAGCGTGATGACCTAGGACGAAAGATTGGACGGTTTGATGGGATGATTGAGCTTGAAGAGCGCCGAATAAATGCGCCCGAGGAGACTCATGAAAAAACAGTGAATGCGGAAGAGGCAGAAAATCTCGCGCAAAATCTTTATGACGAACTCGGCTACGCAGAATCTAGCGAGGACTATTTATATATAAAAGGTGTCGTGTCTGCTACGCGGAATAAGGTAGGCTCATTTTTGGAGCATATTCGCGGGAATGGTGGACAGAAGGGTCCAAGCGATGCAGCGTTAAAGGCGTTAGAGGATCTCCACGTTGAACACAAGAGATTATTGTCAGTTCAGCAGAATCTTGAGGATGTTATTTTTGGGTTTGAAACAAGGATACACGAGCTTGAGAGAATTCTTGAAACAAAACGAGCAGAGATTACAGACGCCGAGCGCGCATCTTTTGAGTTTCGCGCGAAAAAGCAAGAACTCACTTTGCGGCTTAGTATTGTGCGTGAACATATCGAAAACTTCGCACGCGATGAAGTTTCCTTTCGTGAGGAACTTCGCGAGGGCGGAATTCTCGTGGGGCGTTCTATTCTTGATTACACAAATAACCTTGTAGATGTTGAGCAGGCGCTCGCGGAGCCACGAGCGGAACAGGAAGCCCGCAGGAAAAAGATAGAGCGCACAAAAATCCGCCTTGAGGATATTATGGGTGGGGGCTCGGGCGAGGATATTATGCGCGAATACGAGGAAGCTGTTTCTCGTGATGAATTTCTTGAAAATGAGCTTCTAGATTTGAAAACGAGCGCGGAGTCGCTCCGCGACCTCATGCGTGGTCTTGAAGAGGAGCTCGGCACGCAGTTCAAGGACGGTATCAAGAAAATCAACAAGCAGTTTGGTGAATTTTTCGCGCTTATGTTTGGTGGTGGCACTGCGTCGCTTGAAGTCGCTATAGAGAAAAAGAAAAAGCTTTCCGATACGGAAATTATCGAAAACCCCGATGAACTCGAGGAAGAGGAAGCGGAGGAGGGGATTGAGGTGGCGATTTCTTTGCCTCATAAAAAAATTCGCGGACTGCAAATGCTTTCTGGTGGAGAGCGAGCGCTTACGTCCATTGCGCTTATCTTTGCGGTGTCTCAGGTGAACCCACCGCCTTTTTTGGTTCTAGACGAAACAGACGCAGCGTTAGATGAAGCGAACTCAAAGAAATACGGAGACATGGTGGCGACCCTCGCAAAATATTCTCAACTTATTGTTATTACTCACAATCGCGAGACGATGTCGCGCGCGGGTATTATCTATGGCGTAACCATGGGTTCCGACGCTATCTCAAAACTCCTCTCTATTAAATTTGAGGAGGCAGAGCAACTTGCAAAATAGTTGGAATTGTGGTATACTATACAAAGATTGAATCATTAATTAAATAGGAGGATATTTTGAAAAATAGAATCAAATTTGGCCTTGTTTCAAAAAGTGGGAAAATTGCATGGAAGGAAGAAAAGACCTCTTTGAGGCAAAAGTCGCGCGATTTGCCTCTTTATGAAGCAATGCAAATTGTTGTTCTTTTTATCACAATTCTGGCATTCATTGTTGCAGCAGTCTATTATTGGATGGAAGATTGGCGTGTTGCTGCGAAGGCATGGATGCTCGTATTTTTTTGTATGTATTTAGTTTGGATTCTTGAGAGGCGAAAGCGTTTAGAGTCTGATTATATACGAGCAAATTTATCATGATCAAAGCCCGCGACACAAAGTGTCGCGGGCTTTAAACTT
>PCUO01000018.1:45807-67537 GCA_002771015.1 Candidatus Yonathbacteria bacterium CG17_big_fil_post_rev_8_21_14_2_50_43_9 | reverse complement strand
TCAATACTTTTTTTCTCAAGGTCAACCGCTTTTACGCGGAATTTCAATTTGTCGCCGAGAGTAAACTTTTCATGCGACTGTTTTCCAATGATGCGATATTTGTCGCGTTCAAAAATATAGTAGTCGTTGCCGAGGTCTGAAATACGAATAAGACCTTCGCATTTTGTTTCTTCTTCTTCTACAAACACGCCCCACTCCGCAACGCCGGAAATGATGCCGTTGAACTCTTTTCCAACGCGCTCGCTCATGTATTCTGCTTGCTTGAACTTTATAGACGCGCGCTCTGCATCTGCTGCTAGTTTTTCCATTTCGGAGGAGTGCGTCGCAAGAGAACGATACTCATTCATCTCCTCATTTGTCACCTTTTCGTTTGAGAGGAAGTGCGCAAGGATGCGATGCACCATCACGTCTGGATAACGGCGAATAGGGGAGGTGAAGTGCGTGTAGTGCTCGTACGCGAGCCCGTAGTGCCCGATGTTTCGCGTGGAGTATATAGCTTTTGCCATTGTGCGAACAGTTGCTGTGTTTAGCATTGTCTCCTCTGGTTTGCCTTTAATTTGCTCTAGAAATTTATTGATGTCGGTTGAAGAAACACGCCCTTCTTTCAAAGGAAGCTTGTATCCGAGCCCTGCGACAAATTTTGCGAGCTCTGCGAGACGTTCTGGTTTTGGTTCGTCGTGCACGCGGTACACAAATAGATCTCCCTCGTGCTCGGGATGTGCTGTTTTCCCTTGCACGTTACCAAGTTTAGAAGAAACAAACTCCGCAACTTTTTTATTTGCGAGCAACATAAACATTTCCACGAGTTTGTTAGTATCTTGAAACTTTTTTGTGTACACGCGGACCGGCTTTTTGTTTGCGTCAAGTTCAAAACGCACCTCATCGTGTTCAAAGGAAATCGCGCCCTCTTCTTTGTCTTGCTTCGCGAGCTTCTTGGCGATTGTGTTTAATGTGTGAATCTCGTCATAAAAGAGTCCTTTGCCGTTATCCAATACCTCTTGCGCATTCTCGTATGTAAAGCGCTTCGCGGAGTTAATAATTCCTCGTCCAAACCATGAATCTTTTACCACAACTTTTGAGTTTGGATTAGTATCGGTATCTGGAGAGAATGTGAATACAGCGGAAAAAACAAGTTTGTCCTCTTTTTCGTTTAGTGAGCAAATGTCGTTGGAAAGAACTTCTGGAAACATTGGGATCACACGGTCTACAAGGTAGATAGATGTAGCGCGCACGCGAGCTTCCTCATCAATAGCGCTATGCGGTTTTACATATGCTGAAACGTCTGCAATATGCACACCGATTTCAATCTCGCCGCTTGGGAGCGTTTGAATTGAAATAGCGTCGTCAAAATCCTTTGCGTCTGCGGGGTCAATGGTAAATGTGGTTACACTGCGAAAATCTCGTCGTTTTTTTATTTCTTTAGAAATAAACTCGGACGCGGATTTTTTAAGAGCATCCGCTTCGCGATGGATTTTTTCTGGAAGCTCCATTTGGAGACCTTTATCAAGGACGATGGCGCGGATTTCTGTTTCATTGTCGCCGGCGTCACCTAGAATTTCAATAATCTCAGCCGTCGGGCTTTTCTTTGGATCAGTCCAGTCTATAAGTCGCACGAGCGCTTTTTTCCCACGAAGTTTTTGGTTATGAGGCACAGCCTGCCATCGCCTATCTGCTCCGCTTGGGTTCGACGAAGCAGTGGCGGGCATAATAGGATTGGGAATAAGGAAATCCACGTAGATGCGCGTGTCCTGTGGAATTAGAAAGGTTACGCCATTTTCATCCTCTACTGTGCCGACGAATGTGATTTTGTTGCGCGCGAGAATTTCCACAACCTCACCAGTCTGTTGCATGTCACTTATCTTGGCGTTAAGCCTGACTTTCACTCGGTCGCGAGGAAGGGCGGTGTTGAGAAATCCAGCCTCCACTTTGATATCATTCTCGCGCGGGCTGTCTTCGCCTACAGAAACAAAGCCAAAGCCCTTGGCTGTAGTTGTAATAACTCCCTCAACAAAATTTCCTACATCTGGTTTTTTAGTAGTCATATTGTTCATTAAGATAGCATACAAGGGGAACAATTGACAGGTGACATTTGGGACAATTTACCACTTAAATTCAATAATTCTTTAGCAATTCTTTTAAAGAATTTGTGGTATAGTGAAGTTAGGTACATCGTTAACGTTCAAAGGAGATAAAAATGAAAGTGATTTCGACAAACCCAGATGGTAGCGCCATGGCTGAGTTTGAGAATTTGGTTCAACACTCCAAGGTAATTGGTGTGACGGAGCCAATCCGCGCGGTTGTTGCGATTTCTGAGATCCCAGAACTTATACGAATCGGGCAAAATGGCCACCGTGGAGCACAGCGGTTCGAATCTATGTTCGCGCAAGTACTACAATGATACGGCGTTCATTTTAAAAAGGTCCGTTTGAACCCTTTTGTTTTATATAGTCAAATGTCAGTTGTTAGTTGTGAAGCCCCGAAACAGTCAAGAGCTTGACTGTTTCGGGGCTTTTTGATAGGATGCTCTTCATGTTAGCAATTCGACTACAACGCGTTGGTCGCAAGAATGACCCGTCATTCCGTGTCATCGTCGCAGATTCAAAGCTCAAACCAAAGACCGGAAACGTTATTGAGGTTCTTGGTTCGTACAATGCGCGCATGGGTAAACCTATTATTAATCTTGACCGCGCAAAGCACTGGATGTCAGTAGGCGCAAAAGCGTCAGGCACTGTGCACAACCTTCTCGTTGATCTAAAAGCAGTTTCAGGGAAGAAGATCAATGTTCTTGGCAAGAAGACCCCTATTGTAAAGGAGGTTCCTAAAGAGGAAGTAAAGGCGCCTGTAGTAGCAGAAACTACAGTTGTCGCGGAGGTAGCAGAAGAGGTTGTCGCGGGAACAGTTGCAGAAGCACCAGTAGAAACTCTAAAGGCTGAGTAATCTAAATATTTTAAAAATTCCACACAGAAATGTGTGGAATTTTTTTCTACCAACTATGTCCGTATCCTATACTATAGTATAGGATACGGACATAGTTGGTAGAGCCATAGATATTTTATTGAAACTATTTGTCAACACATGGTATAATCAAACATAGCATTGGATATTGAGTGCTTAAAGCAACATGCGACGTGTTCCATTCTAAATTCAATATTCAATATTCTACTCAAATGGCATTTTCTTTATTAAACAATTTTAAATTTACGTACAAGAGTCTTCGACCAAGGCGTGAACCCAGCTGGTTCGAGAACGAATCCCTAACGCTTATTGTTGATATTGGTTCGGCGAGTGTTGGCGCATCTCTTGTAATCTTTGGAAAAGGTCAACCGCCTAAAATTATTGCGAGTATTCGCGAAAATATTTCATTTCAAGAAGTTATTTCTTCTACACAATTTCTCCACGCGATGAATCAAGCGTTGGAGAAAGTTTTGAAGGCATTACAGGGCAAAACCAAAACAACGGTGGTACCAAAACATTTTTTTTGCACACTGTCATCGCCGTGGTTTATTTTAAAAACGCGCAAGTTAAGCATTAGCAAAAATGAAGAATTCGAGGTTACCGAGCGCACAATTGAAAAATTTGTTGACGATGAAATTACTAAACTAACAGAGGAACTAAAAGACATACTCCCTCCACAAGATATAAGAATTATTGAAAAGAAAATTATTCATATAAAGTTGAATGGATATGAGATCAAAAATCCATACAAGCAAAAAACATCCCAACTACAGATGGCTATTATTGTTGGAATTTCCTCGATGAAGGTAGTTCAGAGCATTGAGCGAAAAATAAATAATTTTTTTCACGCAAAATCTGTGCATTTTGGAGCGTTTCCAGTGGCTGCGTTTAGCGCAATACGAGATATTTTCCCAACTGAAAAAAACTTTCTTTTTCTTGATATTACTGGTGAGGCGACAGATGTGTCGCTTATAGATGACGACCTTCTCACTATGACAGTATCGTTCCCACGAGGGAAGAATTTCTTTATTCGTGAGATTTCCACGCGATTCCGCACAGTACATGAGGAAGCAACAACACTATTTTCTATGTTTCTTCGCAATGAGTTAGAAGCATCAAAGCACAACGAGATATTAGGTATTGTTGAGCACACTGGAAATGGGTGGCTTACTCGTTTTGAAAAAGTGATCAAAACTCTATCCGAAAACGGGACCCTACCGCTTAAAATATTTTTTACCGCTGACACAGACATCACACCACTTTTTTTAAACATAATTTCAAAAGCAAAATCAGAGCTTTTGATGGACGCTGTGTTTGATGTACAATATTTAGATCAGCATATTGTATCTATGTTTGTAACTTTTGAAACAGAAGTTATGCGAGATCCGTTTATTGTTGTAGAAACGCTCTTTGCCGAAAAGTTAATTGACCAACACTCATAATATGAACGATATTATTCGGAAAAAAATGAACGATGTAATTGTTCCTGCAGCTAAGCCGCGAATAAGCTTATTCGAGGACGACGTGATTCGTCGTCCTGTTATTGTTCCAGAAACACATATCGATATTACTCCAACAATAGACGACGAGGCTGATCGTATTGAGAGCAACCCATTTTTTAAAAAATATAAAAACGATACGGTAAAAGATAGACCAAAAGGTTCTGGATTGCGTGGAATACTTTGGTCTCTACTCTTTGCTCTATTTTTGGCTAGCGGTTTTGTTGTTCTGAATTATTTTGCGTCAGCGACTATTGAGATGGTTCCAGTTACTCGCAACATAACGCTAAATAAAAATCTTGTTGCTTTAAATAATTCTGAAAGTGGTGAGCTTGTTTTCCACATTGTTCCTCTTAATGAAAAAAAATCCAAGGATGTTTCAGCTACGATAGAAAAAAAGATACAAGTAAAGGCATCAGGGAAAGTCATGATTTATAACTCTTATAGTTCTGTAGCTCAGCGCCTTATACCAAATACACGTTTTGAAGACGAAAAAACCCATAAAATTTACCGAATCAATACTCCCATCGTTGTGCCAGGAACGATGATTGTAAATGGGGAAACCGTGCCGGGTTCTATTGAGGCTACAGTCTACGCTGATGCCGCAGGAGAGGAATATAATATTGGGCTTGTTGATAAGTTTACCATTCCTGGATTCAAAGGTGACCCTAGGTACTCAAAGTTTTATGCAGTCTCAAAACCAGAGCTACCAATCGATCATGGTTTTTCTGGCACTGTGAAAGTTCCTTCAGATGAGGCAATCAAATCAGCTCAGGAAGAACTCAAGGAGGATTTGAAAAAAATCGCAGTAGAAAAAGCGCGAGCTCAGATTCCTGTAGACGCTACTTTTTTCCCAGGTAGTATGGTATTTAGGTTTGAAGAAGTGCCAAATGATCCCACAGCTATAGATACACCTAGTGTTTCAATGCGAGCGATTGTTTATGTCTTCTTTTTTGACACAGTGAGTCTGACTGAAAAACTTGCATTTGCAACGCTTCCTGATGACAATAATAATCCGTTTATCATTTCTAATATGTCCAGTCTTGAGTTTAGGTTAAATGATGAGGACAAAAATATTGTGCCATCCGATCTTTCAAGAATTCGTTTTGAAATTACAGGCACAGCAGAATTTGTAGGACAAATTGACACAAAAAGTGTGCAAAACGCCCTCGCTGGTAAAAGTAAAAAAGATTTCGAAGAAATAATTAAGAAACAAGGCAATATCAAAGATGTAAATATGGTGCTTCGCCCAATGTGGAAGACAACATTTCCAGTTGATCCTACAAAAATTACTATAAAAATAGTTACAAAATAGATTAAGATATTGACGACTATTAGAACTTTTGGTAATATACGTATTCACATATGGTTGAAAAAGAAATTGAGGAAATAACACAAGGAGAGGTTACAGAGGCGCTTCCGAGCACCATGTTTCGTGTAGAATTTCTAGACGGGAAAATCATTATTTGTTACCTTGCTGGGAAAATGCGTCTGCACCGCATAAAGGTTCTCATCGGGGATAAAGTAATGGTGAAACTTGACCCTTACGGGGGAAAGGGCAGGATAATCAAGCGATTGTAGGGGGATATTTGACAGGTATCACCTGTTAAATATCTACTTGGCTGAATCATATGCGCCAATTGCAAGGGCTTGCTTTGCAAGCCCTTGCAATTATATTCTAAATGAGATATAGTGGCCTCACTGTTTCAATTTCGGCAATATTGCCGGAGTCAGTTTAATTTTAGTATGAAAGTACGAGCATCAGTAAAAAAAATCTGCGTTAAATGCAAGACGGTCAAGCGCGGAGACCGTATTCGTGTTATTTGCGAAAACCCTCGTCATAAACAGCGTCAGGGCTAAGGGCAGAATTTAGAATAATAAAGATACCTACATATGCGAATCCTAGGAGTTACAATACCAGATGAAAAAAGATTGGAGATAAGCCTCACTTCTGTGTACGGCATCGGCCGTTCGCGCGCAAAGGAGCTCCTTGACTCTATAAAAATAGATCACGGAAAGCGTGCAAAGGATCTCACCACAGACGACGAAGCAAAAATACGTAAGGTAATAGAAGGGCTCACATTAGAAGGAGACCTCAAGCGCGAAATTTCCAACAACGTAAAACGTTTGAAAGAAATTAAGGCTCACCGAGGAATACGTCACGCAAGAAAGCTTCCTGTCCGCGGTCAGCGCACAAAGACAAACTCGCGAACAGTTCGCGGGAACAAACGCACAACGATGGGTTCAGGACGACGCAAGGCTGACAAGAAGTAAAATAACATGGGCAAAAAAAGAATTATCAAAAAAGAAGGACAGAGTGTTGACCAGGGATTGGTATCCCGCGCGCTTTCCCGTGGCGCAAAAAAGAAACACATTGAAGGAACTCTTTATGTGCAGTCTACATACAACAACACAAAGGTTCTCATTGCTGACAAGGCTGGCAATGCACTCATTTGGTCTTCATCCGGTTCTTTAGGCTTCAAGGGTGCAAAAAAGGGAACTCCGTTTGCTGCAGCAAAAGTTGGCGAGCTTGTTGGCGAAAAGGCTGCAATGATCGGGATGAAGTCGGTTGACGTGATTGTAAAAGGTGTTGGGGCAGGACGCGAGAGTTCAATCCGCGCCGTGAACTCAAAAGGAATTGATATATCGTCAATTCGCGACGTAACACCTGTTCCTCACAACGGACCAAAGCCAAAGAAGCCACGCAGAATTTAGAAAATTAAAGAGCGAAGCGATTATAATTTTGGAGATTTTTAACTTCGTTCACTAACAAAAACTAACCATTATGAGCAGAGTTACATGTAAAATTTGTCGTCGTCTCGGTGAGACAATTTGCGGACGTGAGAAGTGCGCGTTTAAGAAGCGTCCGTACCCACCTGGAAAGTTGATTTCTGAAAAGAAGCATCGTTCAACAGTGACCGACTACGGACGTCAGCTTCGTGAGAAGCAAAAGGTTCGCCACACATATGGTGTAAGCGAAACGCAGTTTTCAAATTATGTTAAAGAAGCATCGGCTAAACGAGGAGTCAACCCAGCAGAGCACCTTTATGAGTCCCTTGAATCGCGTTTGGATAACGCAGTATTCCGCGCAGGTTTTGTATCTTCGCGCTCGCTTTCGCGCCAGATTGTGTCTCATGGACACATTATGGTAAACGGACGTCGCTCAAATATTGCGTCACGCCGAATGAAAGTAGGAGATGTTATTGCAATCCGCCCAGGGAGTATGAGCACAAAACTTTTTGAGGGATTGGCTGAACGTTTGAAAACAATCACCGTGCCAACATGGTTCAAGCTAGATACTGATAATCTCGTTGCAACATTCAATGGTAAGCCAAAGCCGGGACAAGCCGAGATGTCATTTAATCTCACATCGGTTATTGAGTTTTATAGCCGTTAATTCGCATCCCGTTTGCATTTATTAAAAATTTAAGGTATAGTTTCATCTCTAATTTACACCAAACACTATAATGCTCGACTACAACATCACATTGCCATCGAAGCCTAAAGTTCTCGCAGAGGACGGTTTTAAGGGAAGTTACGAAATTGAGGGCCTTTACCCTGGATACGGTCACACGCTTGGCAACTCGCTTCGCCGTATCATTTTGTCATCGCTTTTGGGTGCCGCAATCACATCAGTAAAAATTGATGGAGTTTCACACGAGTTTTCTACAATAGAGGGAGTTAAGGAGGATGTTATTACTATTCTCCTCAATTTGAAAAAAGCTCGCTTTAAACTTTCCACAATGGAGTCGCAAACAGTGACACTTTCTGTAAAAGGCTCAAAGGATGTAACTGCTGGAGATATTAAACTCGCTGGTCAGGTGGAGGTTTTGAACCCAGAGCAACATATCGCTACACTAACCGATAAAAATGCTTCTCTCAATATTGAAATTGTTGTAGCGAAAGGCTTTGGCTATGTTTCAAAAGAAGTTCACCAGAAGGGAAAAGTGGATATCGGCACAATCGCGCTTGATGCAATCTTTACACCAATTCGTCGTGTGAACTACGAGGTGGACAATATGCGCGTTGGCGACCGCACAGATTTCAACCGTTTGCGCATCACAGTAGAAACAGACGGCACCATTACTCCTCGTCGAGCACTTGAGGCGTCTATTGAAATTATGGTAAACCAACTCAAGTCTGTTATTGGTTTTGTAGAGAAGGCAGAGGTCGAGACAGAAGAAACTTTGTCAAAAAGGGAGGAGAAAGCTCCTAGGAATGACCTCGCGGACAACGACTTTTTGAAGACTCGCGTGGAAAACCTTGACTTTTCAACTCGCACAAACAACGCGCTTTCAAACGCAAACATTCGCACCATCGGAGGACTCACTCGCAAGACTGAGGAAGACCTTTTGGAAATTGACGGTCTTGGCGACAAGGGGATTCAGGAGATCAAGCGCGCCCTTTCGGCTCACGACATCACACTCAAGGTATAATTAATTTGAGCGGAACACTACTACTATGAAACATCACAAGTCAATCAGAAAATTTGGACGGGATCACGCAGGACGCATCGCGCTCCTTCGCTCGCTCGCTCTTTCTCTAATTAAATCTGAACATATTGAAACTACCGAAGCTCGCGCAAAGGAGCTACGTCCTTTTGTTGAGAAGCTTGTGACTCGCGGTGGTAATGGAGATGTTGCCTCACGTCGCCTTATCATTTCACGCCTTGGAGGTGTGTCTGGAGAAGAAGGCGCAAAGAAACTCATTGATGAAATTGCTCCTCGTTACAAGGAGCGCTCCGGCGGATACACTCGTATTTTGAAACTCCCACGTCGTGGTGGAGACGCTTCAAAAATGGCAGTTATTGAGTTCGTTTAGAAAATTAATGGAGTAGGACGACTATAATTTTCAAACCCAGTTAAATGATTTCAAATTAGTAATATGACACAGTTTATGCTAAAATCACAAAACACTAATAATTCCATCTGTAGGTTTTTAACAGGGAATTTGAAATCGCGATTTGCAAAATCGCATTTAACCGGGTGGAGATTTTCAAAATCTCTCTTC
This sequence comes from Candidatus Yonathbacteria bacterium CG17_big_fil_post_rev_8_21_14_2_50_43_9, assembly GCA_002771015.1. Lineage (GTDB taxonomy): Bacteria > Patescibacteriota > Minisyncoccia > Phycocordibacterales > UBA1550 > UBA1550. The sequence continues at coordinate 58,073 of PCUO01000018.1, read as the reverse complement.
GATTGCTAAGAAAATCAACCATGACATACAAAATTGACGCAAAAGGAAAATCCGTAGGACGCGTTGCAACCGAGGCAGCGAGCGTTCTTATGGGTAAAAACTCAGTTGCTTTTCAGAAACACCTCGTGGCTCCTGTTGAGGTAGTTATTGAAAATGCATCAAAGGCAACCATCGCTCCATCAAAAATGGGAGAAGTGCATGCAAAACTTTTTTCTGGCTACCCAGGCGGTCTCAAGGAGCGCACAATTGGTTACACTATTGAGAAAAAAGGTTACTCAGAGGTTTTCCTACGCGCAATTTCACGTATGATCCCTCGTAACCGTTTGCACAAGTCGCGCATGAAGAATTTAAAAATTACAGAATAATATGACGACCAAAGATACTACAATAGAAAAAGAAGTAAAGACTGAGAAGGGGGCAAAGGTGGCTCGCCCCTCCGTTGCCAAGGCAGTTGTTGGCAAGTACATTGAGGCTGTTGGTCGTCGCAAGACTTCAACTGCTCGCGTTCGCATCACAGAGGGTTCAAAAGAATCTTTGGTAATTAACGACAAAGATGTTAAAACATATTTTCCCACACTTGAGCTTCAGAAAATCGTTTCAGAGGCGATTGAGAAATCAAAAGTTGCAGGAAAGTTTGCTGTATCTGTAAGGGTTGTCGGTGGAGGAATTCACTCACAGGCAGAAGCTCTTCGTCACGGACTTTCACGAGCATTAGTTACTTTTGACGAGGAGACTCGCAAGCGTTTAAAGAAGCTTGGTTTTTTAAAGCGTGACCCACGTATGAAAGAGCGTCGTAAGTTTGGACTTAAGAAGGCGCGCAAGGCCCCTCAGTGGTCTAAGCGTTAATCTCGAGCGACTACTTCGTTACGAAAAAAGCGCCCTTGGTCGGAGTACTATATGTACGTCTCCATCGATTGTTCTTCCACTCCTCGCGCTCATCTCAATATTTGAACGCTTTGGTTTGATGTCAAGGTGGTTGCTGTAACAATTGTTTTAAAATTGTGTGGTGAAGCTTGAGCTCAAAAATTCGCTTTTCGGGTTTTATGTAGTATCATTAATACATGATTTTAAAAGCACTCGATAAAAAAATAGATTTTCTTGTTGAGCAAAAACTCAATGAGTTGCTCGGCGATCCTGATAGTTTTTTATCTCTGAACAAACAGTTCCTACAGAGATTAAAAGCGCGCCTTGGCAGAACACCAAAAACTGTCACGCACAATCAGGTTGCGAAAAAATATGGTATCAGTTAAATGGGACGAACGAGCGGTCGCTGATCTTGATGCTGTTGATTTTGTAATTGCGAAGAAAATTGTTGCCTAGGTTTCTTGGTTATCTGAGCACTGTTCCAATATAATACCTGAACTTCTACCCTATGATTTAAAGGGGGTTTACAAATTACGCGTTGTAGATTATCGTGTTTTGTACAAAGTTTCTAATGAGGTGATTACTATTAAAATGGTTGACCATCGTAGTCGTATATATAAGATTTACAAAAGAACGCTTTAATTTTACCCCTTTAGCTCAATATGGTAAGATGAGGTTTCAAAGCAATATGACAAACACAAAACACGAAGAAAAAGACGAAAAAATAGGAGAAATGGACACGCAAAAAGAATCTCTTGACACAGAGGAAAACACTACATATAGTGAAGACCTCCGATTTGAAAGCGAGGAGGAGTCGGAAAGTCCAGCGCTAGCGATAAAGAAGCTTCGCGAGAAACTCAAAACCTGCGAGAAAGAAAAGAAAGAATATCTGGATGGGTGGCAGAGAATGCGCGCGGATTTCGCTAATATTAAAAAAGATGAGGACACGCGTCGTGGTGAGATGATAAAATTCGCGGCCGAGGGTCTCGTTGACGACCTCATTCCCGTTTTAGACAGCTTCACGGTGGCATTTGGCAACAAGGAAGCGTGGGAAAAGGTGGATGAGAATTGGCGAAAAGGTGTTGAATATATCTACGCGCAAATGTATTCTGTACTTGAATCTCGCGGTCTTACTGAAATAGGAAAGTTGGGTGAAAAAGTAGATCCGAGAATGCATGTAGCGATGGAGGAGGTTCCACCAACGTCAGAAAAAGAAGCAAATACAGTTTCCGAAGTCGTACAAAAAGGGTATCGTTTGCATAGCAAAGTTATCCGTCCGGCAAAAGTGAAGGCATTTGGACATGTGAAAGGGTAGAATGTAGAATATGGAATATATAATTTGGAATGGGGACAGAGTTGAAATTTTACAAGAACAGCTTAATCATCAAAAATATCATGGCAAAAATTTTAGGAATTGACTTGGGTACAACAAACAGCGCGGTTGCTATCATAGAGGGTGGCGAGCCACGTATTGTAGAAAACATTGAGGGCGCGCGCACTACGCCGTCTATCGTCGCAGTTTCAAAAAGTGGTGAACGTTTGGTTGGGCTTTTGGCAAAGCGTCAGGCGGTGACTAACCCTCAAAACACGCTCTTTGGCGTCAAGCGAATGATCGGACACACTTTTGAGGACGAGGGTGTTCAGCGCGACAAAAAAGTTGTGCCATTTTCTATTGAGAAATCGCCAACTGGTGGCGTGCAAGTAAAAATGGGGGATAAACAGTATCGCCCAGAGGAAATTTCCGCGATGGTCCTTCAGAAGCTAAAGGCTGATGCGGAAGCAAAGCTTGGTGAAAAAATCACTGAAGCTGTGATTACCGTGCCTGCGTATTTCAACGACTCACAGCGTCAGGCGACAAAGGACGCGGGGCAGATTGCCGGCTTTGATGTGAAGCGTATCATCAACGAGCCTACTGCGGCAGCACTCGCTTACGGTTTTAATAAAAAGAAGGATGAGAAAATTGTTGTGTACGACTTTGGAGGCGGTACATTTGATGTGTCCGTGCTTGAAGTCGGAGGAGATGTCATAGAGGTAAAGTCCACCGACGGCGATGTGCATATGGGTGGAGAGGATATTGACCAGAAAATTATTCAGCATATTGCGAGTGAGTTTAAAAAAGAATCAGGCATTGATGTTTCAACAGACGTGATGGCGCTACAGCGTTTGAAGGAGTCCGCAGAAAAAGCAAAGCACGAGCTTTCCACAACTACAGAATCGGAAATCAATATTCCGTTCATCACTTCAGGAGCGGACGGCCCAAAGCACCTTCTTATGAAGCTCTCTCGCGCAACATTGGACGATATTGCTCGCGAGTATATTGAGAAATCCATTGAGATTACCAAACGCGCACTTTCCGCATCTCCATTCAAAAAAGAAGATATCAACGAAATAATTATGGTAGGCGGACAAACTCGTATGCCTGCTATTGTGAATGCAGTAAAAGAGCTTTTCGGAAAAGAGCCAAATCGTTCAATCAACCCAGACGAAGTGGTGGCTATAGGAGCTGCTATCCAAGCGGGGATCCTGCAGGGCGACGTGAAGGACGTGCTTCTTTTGGACGTCATTCCGCTTTCTCTCGGTATTGAAACATTTGGAAATGTAGCCACAAAACTTATTGAAAAGAACACAACCATTCCAGCTTCACGCTCACAGATTTTTTCTACCGCAGCTGACAATCAAACTTCAGTAGAGATTCACGTGGTACAAGGAGAACGTCCAATGGCGCCGGATAACAAATCCCTCGGTCGTTTTATTCTGGACGGCATTCCACCAGCACATCGCGGGGTTCCGCAAGTAGAAGTTTCTTTTGATGTGGACGCAAATGGCATCCTTCAGGTAAAGGCAAAAGAAAAAACTACTGGCAAGGAGCAATCAATCCGTATTGAAGCGAGCTCTGGACTTTCAAAGGACGACATCACGCGTATGCAGAAAGAGGCAGAAATGAATGCGGAAGAGGATGCAAAGAAGCGCGACAGTGCCGAGACAAAAAATGTGTTGGAGCAAATGGTGTATACTGCTGAAAAATCGCTTCGCGACAATGGTGACAAAGTTTCTGCTGAAATGAAATCGGCGGTTGAAGCGAAAATTGCATCGGCAAATGAGACCTCAAAAGGAACTGACATTGAGGCGATGAAGAAGGCATCTCAGGGACTTTCAGACGAGCTTTCAAAAATCGGCGAAGAAATGATGAAGAATGCGGAATCTGCTAAAGCCGAAGGAGAGGCTCCAAAGGCAGAAGGCGAAGGCACAGTGCACGACGCAGAGTACAAGGAAGACGAGACTAAGTAGAATATCGAATTTAGAATATTGAATATGGAATGGGTGCGGGCCCGTATTCGTTTCGGTTTCTGTATTCAACATTCAACATTCAGTATTCAATATTCAACCAATGAAGGACTACTACAAAACTCTCGGCGTTGATAAAAACGCTTCACAAGACGAAATTAAAAAAGCGTTTCGTACGCTTGCGCACAAACATCACCCCGACAAAGGTGGTGATGAGAAAAAGTTCAAAGAGGCGAGTGAGGCGTATCAAGTGCTCTCAGATGAAAAAAAACGTTCAGAGTACGATACCTACGGTTCCGCTGGCCCCGGGCAGGGATTTGGAGGTGGACAACAGGGCGGAGGCTTCGGAGGCTTTCAAGGGGGCTTCGGCGGAGGACAAGGGTTTGATGGCGTAGACTTAAACGACATATTTGGAGATTTTTTCGGTGGTGGACGTCGCGAGCAGGCGCGTCGTGGTCGTGACATTGCGGTAGATTTAGAAATCTCATTTTCGGAGGCTGTGTTTGGAGTGGAACACAAAGTCCGTATTACAAAGACATCTGCTTGTGATACCTGTCACGGTAGTGGCGCAAAGCCATCCGCAAAAATGAAGGAGTGCCCTCATTGCAAAGGCAAGGGTCGCATGCAAGAAACAGTGAGAACAATTCTCGGCACGTTTGCTCAGGAACGCGAGTGTCAAACCTGTCACGGTTCTGGAAAAGTTCCAGAAGAAAAATGTGCTGTTTGCAAGGGTGCAGGAGTTTTGCGTAAAGAGGAGCAAATTACCATTCGTGTTCCAGTAGGAATTCAAAACGGTGAGCAGGTGCGCCTTGCTGGCGCGGGGGAGGCAATACAAAATGGCAAGGCAGGGGACTTATACGTTAGGATTCATGTTGGTCAGCACAAAATTTTTCACCGCGAGGGACACAATCTCGTTATGACTCTAAGTATAAAACTTACAGATTCCCTTCTTGGCGCGGAGTATCCTGTGCAAACGCTAGATGGTGAAATTAAACTGAAAGTTCCCAAAGGTGTTTCCTCGGGTGAGGTTTTGCGTGTTCGTGAAAAGGGAGTGCCGTTTGACGCAATGCGTCGCGGATACCTCCTCATCAAACTAGAAGTGAAAACCCCAGCAAAACTCTCCCGCACTGCGGAAAAGCTCATAGAAGACCTTCGCAAAGAGGGGATTTAGTGGTATAATAAAAGTTATTAACACAACAAGAGTGCAACTCAAGATTAGTAAAAAACAAAAAATAGTCTCATCAGTTGGCGCGCCTCGTATTTTTAATACAGATTTTTTGAAAAGCCTCGCCCGCTCGGAGGCTCAGTTTCGCAAAGGGCAGGTATCTAAAATAGAAACACATGATGGCTTGATATAATTATGAATTTCTTCCTAATAACCCCGTTCCTTTTGCAGACAGCGCTATGGCCATTTATGTGGGTGGTTTTGTGGGTATTTGGGAAAATCACTATTTTAGGAAAAGAAAATATTCGTAGACACGAAAGTGGAGCAATCTTTGCGGTAAATCACTCCAGTCAATTTGACCCAATACTTATTCCTGCAACTCTCAACCCTTTTTCTCCGCTAATGCCAATGTTTTACCTTGCGCGTGAGCGAGAGTTCTATGAGGTGAGCGGTCTCGCGAAATATATTTATGGAGGAATCTTTTTCAAGATATGGGGAGCGTATCCAGTCACGGTTGGAACAAAAGGTAATTACGAGTACGCGCTCAGAAACCATATTGAGATTTTGGAACGCGGACAAAGCGTATGTATTTTCCCAGAAGGAGGAAAAACTCCAGACGGTAAAATTGGCGATGGAAAACCAGGAGTCGCGTATTTGCTTTGGCGCACTGGTCGCCCAGTGATTCCAGTTGCAATTCACGGACACCAAAAAATGGGACCACGTGAATTTTTTTCACGCGAGCACTCAATTTCAGTTTCCTATGGTAAACCAATCACACGCGAGGAACTTTTTGGCACAAAGAAGAACGGAGTACCACCAACCCATAAACAATTAAAATCCGCTACCCACACAATAATGTCCCGCATCCGCGAAATGTATGAGAGAATATAAAATTTATATATATGTCAAAAAGCTTCGGAATGCGGCAGCGTCGGAATGTCGGAATGGGGACAGCCACTGCGGAATGGGGACAGCCACCATTGTTTAGCAAATAGTGTGGTATAATTAGCTAATGCCACGTAATGCAAGGGTCGATGTCGGAGGAGAAATTTATCACGTAATCAATCGTGCAAACGGGCGATTCCATATTTTTAATAATGATAAAGATTATCAGCTATTCGAGCAACTCCTGCTTGATACGAAAGAACTTTTCGATATGCGCATCCTTGCGTATGAACTGATGCCTAACCACTGGCATCTCGTGCTCCACCCAAGAAACGATGGTGACCTTGGTAAATTCATGCATCGATTGAGTAACGCACACACGAGAAAGATACATGCTCTCACCAACACAAACGGCAGTGGACACTTGTATCAAGGTCGCTACAAGTCATTCCTCATTGACTCAGAAAATTATCTTCTAGCCGTAATTAGATATATCGAACGTAATGCCGCGCGCGCAAAACTTGTTTCAAATTGCGAAGACTGGCAGTGGGGAAGCGCTTGGCGTCGCATCCATGGAACAGCACAGCAAAAGAAATTGCTTGGCAAGATACCCACAGAGCTCCCAGATGATTATTTAAATTGGATCAATACGATAGATAAAATTGATGATCTAAAAATGATTCGTGCTTCTGTAAACAAAAGTGTTCCATTCGGGAGAGATAAGTGGGTAGATATGATGGTGTCCAAATATCACCTTGAATCAACCTTGAAATCTCCCGGTCGCCCGAAGAAGGGTAGCATATAAAATATTACAACACACAAAAGCCAAAAGAATGGTGGCTGTCCCCATTTCCACAACACACAAAAGCCAAAAGAATGGTGGCTGTCCCCATTTCCAGTCCCCATTTCCACATCAGAAAAATATCAATTCACCAAGAGAGCTTTTTGAATATGATAAAAGTACGACCGACAAAGAGCGAGTGGCCTTGTATGTTCCGACCTTGAAGCAAACCCTAAGGAATTTGAAAAAAATGGATCAGGATCACCGAAAAATAAAGAGGAACCAGAATAAACCGTTAGTGGTATAGTCATTGCGCATGCTTCTTCATGGGCAAATTCGTTTGGAGAATGGGGTGGGGGTGTGGTAAAATTAAGAAATTAAGGAAATGAAGTTTGCTTTTTTAGTACATCCTAGGGATTTGAATGATGTTTTTAGAAATATATGAACCATAGTGTTATTATAAATTGGATATATTTCTTGATAAGATTCTTTGTGGGGCCATTTGTTCGATTGATTTGGGTAAAAAAAGTTACTGGATTAGAAAATATTCCTATGAAGGGACCAGCTATTGTGGCTTTCAATCATCAGAGCTATTTTGATTTTATTTGTTTTATCGCGGTCACTCCACGGAATATTCATTATTTGTCCGCAGAAAAATTTTTAAAAAATCCGATCTGGAGATTTTTGTTAAAAATTACAGGACAAATACCAGTAATTAGAAAATCTAGAGACAAGAGAGAACTACATGATATTGTATATCAGCATCTCAGCGAAGGAAAAATAATTGGAATTTTTCCAGAAGGAACGCGCGCTGATGATAATACCACAATGCTTCGCGCATACCCTGGCGTGGCTCGGTATGCAATAAAAAAGAAAGTTCCGATAATTCCAGTTGGAATAGTGGGGGCTTTTGAAGTATTGTCACGGCATGAAAATTTCCCCAAGTTCAAGAAAATAGTAGAAATAAAAATAGGAATACCAATATATTTTTATGAATATCATACTGTCAAACTAAACAAAAGGGCATTCAGTGTCTTAGCTAATAAGGTAATGACTGAGATTGCATCTTTATCAGGTAAAATTTACCCACACTATAATGCATAATCAGGAAGTAGTTTTCTTTGATGTAGACGACACTCTTATAAAAGGACAGAGCCAAAAACTCTTTATCAATTTTGTTTGGAAGAGAGGGCTTGTTTCATCTTGGTTTTATATTCGCTTAATGTTCTGGTTTCTTCTGTATAAGTTGCATATTATAAAAGACCCAAGTAAAATTGCGACACATGCCTTTAGTTTTTTAAAGAATAAGCCGAGGAGAGAGCTATTAGGGCTTGTAAATTTATTTTTTGATCAGGTGCTCGTGCATCAATTCTATGAAGATGCACTTTTGGTAATTAATGACCATCAAAAGGAAGGGAGGCAGATTTTTCTAGTTTCGAATGCTTTTGATGCGCTTGTAGACAGGGTGGCTTCGTACGTAAAAGCAGATGGATATATAGCAACCGAACTAAGAGACGAAAAAAGCATTCTGTCTGGTGAAATAAATGGTACAATTAACTACGGTAAAGCAAAAGCCGAACGAGTAAAGGAATTTTGTGTAAAAAATAATATTTTACTTGAGAATTCCTGGGGCTATGCAGACCACGTAAGCGATATAGAATTTTTGAAGCTAATGAAAAATCCAGTAGTTGTGAATGCAAGTAAAGGGTTCAAGGAGAAGGCTATGGATTTTAGGTTCAATATTTTGACATTTAGAAAATGAATTTATTTTACACATCAAGTATCATATTAGCCTTCACAAGTTTTTTGCTAGGACTCATGGTCTATTTAAAAGACCGAAAAAACAATCTTAGCAAACAATGGTTTATTTTTTCTATTTTTCTTGCAGGTTGGGCCATTTCTCTTTATCTTGTTGCATCTGCTAAAAGTGCAACTACTGCATTTAATTGGCAATATTTATTAGATATTGTTGCATTATGGGTTCCTGTTGGTTATTTTAATTTTATAACAACTCTTCTTAATATAAAAACTCCACGACTGCCGTGGGTAATTAGTGGCATTGCGGTCATCCTTTCTTTTTTTAGTCTTACTCATTTTTTTAAACTAGGTGTCGTCCAGAAATTTGATTTTTATTGGATTAACCCAGGCCAATATTATTTTGTTTTTCCATTGTTTTTTACGTTAGTTGTTCTATACTCTCTCTTTTTACTCATTCGTGTGTACAGGAAGGAACAAAAAGGTTCAGTTTTGCGTTCCCAAATTAGATATCAAATAATAGCTGGAGCGATAGGCTTCTCTGGGGGTGCTACTAACTTTTTACCTCAACTTTTTAATATATTTCCGTTCGGAAACTATTTTGTAATCATTTATATTTTCTTTATCAGCTACTCGATACTCAAGTATCATCTTTTTAATCTAAAACTCATCCTCGTAGAATTGGCGATTTTGTTGCTTAACTTGTTTTTGTTTCTTAATGTGTTTACATCGCATGAGAAGACGGATCTCATCCTGAATGTATCAGTGTCAGTGTTCATTCTTGCGTTCAGTGCAGTACTCATTCGCGGTATCTACAAAGACATTCGGGACAAGGAGAGGATTGAAGGGCTGGTGAAGGATATGGAAGTTGCGAACGAGAAGCTCCGAATGCTTGAAGGGCAGAAGACGGAGTTTGTGTCCATTGCTTCGCATCAGCTTCGTACTCCGCTCACGGTGATAAAAGGATATGCGTCTATGATTTTGGAAGGGACTTTTGGGCATATCAATGACCAAGCGCGGGATGCTATGGAAAAGCTGTATAAGTCTAGCGAGAGGATCGTGGCTTTGGTGGAGGATTTGCTTACTGTGTCGCGTATAGAGCAGGGGAGAATGATGCTTAATTTTGAGACGATAAATTTTAAAGACCTCGTGCAGGGAGTGATTGACGAGATGGAGAATGAGATAAGCGAATCAAAAATTGACTTGTCGTTTACCGCGGAGGAAGAAAAAGAATTTTTTGTGTCTATTGATGAGAAGAAATTTAAGCAAGTTGTGAAGCATATTTTGGAAAATGCTATCAAGTATACGCCGGCACCTGGGTCCGTGCGTGTGGCTGTGCTTGACGACAGTCTTACAAAAAAAGTGCGTCTCACTGTTTCTGATACAGGTATTGGAATGACACGGGAGCAGATAACTTCTATTTTTGAAAGATTTAATTTGAAACTAGAGGTTGGTGGACATGCGACATTTGACGAGAAACATCAGACACCAGAAGAGGATGAGCGGAGGGAAAAAGAGGAAGCGGAAACCGCAGAGGAAAAAATGATGGAAAAGCGAACTCCCGGTATCGGCCTGTACATTGTGCAGGAAATCGTGGAAGCGCATCACGGCACGCTTCGCATTGAATCTGCCGGCACAGACCTAGGGACCACGGTGGTTGTGGAACTGCCGAAGGGGGAGTAGGAAAGTTAAAGTAGACTACGTCCCTGTCGTGAATCAGCTGATTTGAAAGTCGAAAGCAAAGGCAACAAAGGGGGTAGTCGCGTAGCGACTACCCCCTTTGTTGCCTGAATTATTTTATGACCCCTATTTTCTTTTCTAGATGGAACACTCTTGAGTTGAGTTCTTGTAGCTCTTTGCTCATAATTCGGTAGCCCAAAGAGAGTGGCTCAAGCGACTTTTCAACTGCTTTCAATCTTTTGTCAATTTCGTTTACCTTTGTATCAAGTTTATGTACAATGCCTTCAAGCTTGTCGAATCTCTTATCTACCTCATCAAACCTATTATTCATTTCGGTATGTACTTCACTAAACCCCTTGGCAACCATTGTAGCCAAATTGCCAATTTCTTTATCAACCTTGGTGTTAACAGAGTCAACCTTCGCATTAACATCTTTAAACCCATTGGTCATTATTACCGCCAAGTCGTCAATCGTCGCTACTTTTTTTACTAGTTTTTTGCTAGAGTTTTTTTTCATATTTATAAGTATAGCCTACCTGTTGTCCAAGTCAAATATTGGGTTCATTTGGCTCATTTATGCTATAATTAACAAAATAATCATGATTATCCAAATTGTTGGAAACACTATAAGTGTTGGAGGAACTGCGTGAAATAGCAAAGGAATATTATATTGATATGGTAAAAGGAGTCGTTGATATTTCAAATGAGAAGGTTGCTTTCGGTGGAGAGTATCATATGGACGCAACTGTAAAAATATTGGGAAACGGGTCTAATAATGCAGACATATGGGCTTTAACTTGTACGTTAACCAACCTTTTGGAAATAGGATTGAATTAACCTCGCTTATTAATATTCGTCCGCGTGTTGGTAACAAATCAATGGAGGTGCAGGATGATGGTATTCGTACCAGAATGCAGGATATTATTGAACGCAAAATTTCTTAAATCATGGAGCGAACATCACTTTTTTATTTAGCAAATCTTGGCAGTGAAATAAACAGAATTTTCACTCTGAAGGAAAAAGGGCTTATGAAGGAGTCAGATGAGGTGCTTGATCGAGCGACTGCTATAATTGAGATACTTGAAAAACATCCAGATATTAAGGGTAGAACTCAAGAGATTGAGATGCTCGCGAGCTATCTCGGTCAATCAATAAATCAAGAGATGGTAGATCTTTCAAAAAAAGAGTGGCAGGCATATTTTGCTCCATACGCAACAAGATTGTTTTCTATAAACCAATAATGGCACAGCGGGTGTTTGGTGAAATTTTGATAGTGAGTGTGTTACAATAATATCATGTCAGTTGCTTTACTTGATGTCATTAATAGCCTCTCGTTTGCTTCCTGGGGAGTTGTGGTTGGAAGTCTATTTACGGCGTTGCTCTCCGGGATTGTTTATTGGCAGGACTTAACAAAAAGGAGCAGTAAGTTCTTTTTTCTATTTGGGCTCGTCAACCTAGTGTGGGGGCTTGTTTACGCGTATTTTGAAGGCTCGTTTGCAACATCTGGAGTACACGCTGGAATAACTATGCTCTACGCCACCGCAGCTGTAGTGCCACCATTTCTCTTTTTGTTTCTGTACGTGTTTTCAGTTGAGGATAGCAAACTTTCCAAATGGAAATTGTCGGCTTTCTTTTTGCCGTATTTTGCAATTGTTGTAATACTATTTTTCTATCCAGGGTTTATTGTCAGTTATCAAGAGGCCGTGGGCGAGACGCTTGGGAAAATGGTCTTTGGTAAAGGTTTTCCGATTTACGCGTTTTATATTATCGCGTTTCTATTTGTAGGAGTTGGGCTCCTTGTAAAAAAATATCGCGAGAGCGGTGGAATTTTTAAAACTGCGATTAGAGGGT
>PCUO01000018.1:31488-45775 GCA_002771015.1 Candidatus Yonathbacteria bacterium CG17_big_fil_post_rev_8_21_14_2_50_43_9 | reverse complement strand
GCGGTTTTGAAGTCGCTTTTTTCGCCTATATTTGTATCAGGCGGGCACGATTTGTTCTGGATTGGACACCTTGCTGTCATTTTGCTTATTCCTTTGACTACATATATTTTAGTAAAATACAATTTTTGGAATATAAAAATAATAGCGACAGAGTTGTTTGTTACTATTGTTGTCCTTGTGCTCATTACAGAACTTTTTCTCGCCAGCTCACTACTTGACCTATTTCTCAAAACCATAATCGCGCTTCTCGTTATCTTTTCAAGCTCGTTTCTGGTGGGAAGCGTGAAGCGCGAAATACGGTCTAAGGGAAGAACAGTGCGTTTGTCGCAGGATCTTGATACGATATCAAAGCGACTAAAGATTTTGGACAAGAAAAAATCCGAGTTTTTGTCTATTGCGTCTCACCATCTTCGAGACCCGCTCACCGCTATAAAGGGTTACGCGTCTATGCTTTACGAAGGTTCTTTTGGCGATCTATCACGACCAGTGTTGGAGGCTATTGAGAAGATTTTCGTTTCAAGCGGGCATCTCGTTATAATGATTTCTGATTTTATGGACATCTCGCGTATTGAAAGCGGTGACATGAATTACAATTTTAAGGACGTGGATATGAAAAAACTTTTTCTTGGCCTTGCAGACGGGATGAAACAAAGCGCCGAGCATTCGCATCTAGTATTTACCGCGACAGTAGACGAAGGGTCGACTGACGATGAAGAGTTTGTTACCGTTGGTGATGAAGGAAAATTGCGACAAGTTGTTTCTAATTTAATTGATAACTCTATAAAGTACACTCCTCACGGAGAAATATCTATATTGCTTTACAAGAGCCAAGATAAGAAGAAAATTATTCTTAGCTTGTCTGACACTGGTATTGGAATGAGCGAGCTCACCAAAGAAAAGATTTTCAAAAAGTTTAGTCGCGCCGAGGGTGTGAGCAAGGTGTATACAGAGGGAACAGGTCTAGGTCTATACGTGGCAAAGGAAATCGTGAAAAAACACGAAGGGCGTATTTGGGCAGAGTCTAAAGGTGAGGGACATGGCTCGTCGTTTTACGTGGAGCTGGATGCGAAGCGGTAAAAGCATGTCTCCGAAACCTTTTGAAAATAGAGTTTTTCTGCTAATATGTAAGGGATGAAAAAAACGCTACTTTCAGGGGTGAAGCCGACGGGGGAGGCCCACATGGGCAACTACTTTGGCGCGATGCGTCAGTTTGTGGACAGGCAAGACGATTATCGTCAGTATATTTTTATTGCGAACTACCATGCGCTCACGAGTGTTTCTGATGGCGTGCTACTAAAAAAACTCTCTCTTGAGCTCGCGATGGACTACCTCGCTATTGGTGTGGATCCCAAAAAGACGACGCTCTTTTTGCAGTCCTACGTTCCAGAAGTGACAGAGCTTGCTTGGATTTTTAACACCATCACCACTATGCCATATCTTTCCCGAGCGCACGCTTTCAAGGATGCAGAGGCAAAAAATCACGAAGTGAATGTCGGACTCTTTGGCTACCCGATTTTAATGGCTGCTGATATTTTGATGTATGGCGCGGATGTGGTGCCTGTGGGGCTTGACCAGAAACAACATATTGAAATCGCGCGCGACATAGCGCAGAAGTTTAATCGTATTTTTGGGGAGACGTTCAAGGTGCCTGAACCGATGATTTTGGAGGAGGTGAAAACAGTCCCTGGCACTGACGGTCGCAAGATGAGCAAGAGTTATGGAAACGTAATCGGACTTTTTGCGAGTGACGAAGAAATCAAAAAAGCGGTGATGAGTATACCCACCGACTCAAAGGGTGTGGAGGAGCCAAAAGACCCTAGTGAATGCAAGGTGTTTGCGATTCACGAGCTTTTCCCGGGAGCAGAACTGGAAGTGCTTCGTGCGAAATATAAAAATGGCGGTATTGGCTACAAGGAGTCAAAAGACCTGCTTGTAGAAAAAATTATCGCGTTTGTCGCGCCAATGCGCGCTCGCCGTGAGGAGATAGCGAAGAACCCCGATGCAGTTTTGAAAATTCTCAAAGAGGGTGGGGAAGTTGCGCGCGCACACGCGCAAAAGACAATGAAGGATGTGAGGGAGAAAGTAGGACTTGAGCTCTAATTTGAAATAGCATTATGAATTTTTTTGAAAAACTTGTTGTAAAAACTGAAAGTGTTGTTAATCCGGAACAATTTAAATTTGATATTATGCAAGACGTGCAGATGGAGTTAATCCGAAGAGCTGGTGGTGATGACATTGCTGGTACGTGGATTGATGCAAACAGTGCTCAGTTCAGACAGCTTATGGATGATGAAAGATTTAATTATATTGAAAGATTAGGAAATGAAGATACTCACGACACTGCAATGGAAGAAATAGAGAAAAAGCTTACTCCACTAAATACGATCCACTAATATGACACGAACATACATTAAAGATCTAAAAAATCATATCGGAAAAGAAGTGACTGTTTCAGGGTGGATTAATGTCCGTCGAGATCAAGGGAAGATGGTCTTTCTTGACCTGCGTGATATGAGTGGAAAGGTTCAAGCGGTGGTCCTTCCAAATCATATTGAAGCGCTCGAGGTAGCACAGCGTTTGCGCCCTGAGTGGGTTGTGAGTGTCTCTGCGCAAGTAAACAAGCGCCCAGAGCGTAATATCAAGGCTGATGTGCTTAATGGTGACATTGAGCTTGAAGTATTGAATATTGAGGTGCTAAGTCAGGCACAGGAGCTTCCGTTTCAGCATGGAACAGACATCAACCTAGATACATATCTCGACTATCTCCCGTTGACACTGCGTGAAGAAAAAGCCAACGCGGTATTTAAAGTACAAGCGGTAATCATCGCAGCCTTTCGTGAATTCTTAATGACGCAAGGGTTTACAGAATTTCAGGCGCCTAAACTTATTGGTGAGGATGCAGAGGGAGGTGCAGACTCATTTAATGTAGAGTACTTTGGACATACTGCGCATCTTGCACAAAGCCCACAACTCTATAAGCAAATAATGGTGGGCGTATTTGAGCGCGTATTTTCAACGGGGAATGTATACCGCGCTGAAAAACATAGCACCACTCGTCACCTGAATGAGTACACGAGTCTAGACCTTGAGATGGGTTTTATCAAGGATCATACAGATGTTATGAATATGGAGAATCGCGTTCTCGCTCATATTACAAAGAAGCTCAAGGAAAAGTGTTCCGCTGAATTTGCTCTTTTTAACGCTACTATTCCAGATGTACCAGAAAAAATTCCTACTATGAAATTTCGAGAGGCTCAAGAGGTTATTAAAAAAGAAACTGGAGAGGATTGCACAAAAGAGCCAGACCTAGGGCCAGCACACGAGCGTTTCCTATGTGAGTATTCCAAGCGTGAATTTAATTCTGATTTTATTTTCATCACGCATTTCCCGATTTCAAAGCGGCCATTCTACACACACGAAGACGAGGCTGACCCAGGGTATGCAAAGGGCGGTGACCTTCTTTTCCGTGGTATAGAAATCACGACCCTTGCGCAACGCATTCATGATTATGATACGCTTGTTCAGTCGATGAAAAACAAAGGTCTTGATCCAGAAAAGTTTCGTTACTATTTACAGGCCTTCAAGTATGGTATGCCTCCCCACGGCGGTCTTGGGCTCGGGCTAGAGCGTTTGACGTCAAAGTTCCTTGGGCTTGAGAACGTAAAACAAGCGGCGCTTTTCCCACGCGACCTAAATCGCATTGACAATCTTTTGTCTGAATAAATAATATGGATAATCCGTATGTAATCAAAACCGAAGTATTTGAAGGCCCGCTTGAGCTCCTGCTTGACCTTGTGGAGAGGCGGAAGCTTTTCATAAATGAGATTTCGCTTGCTACGGTTGCGGATGACTATATTGCGCACCTGAAACAGTTTGAAAAAATGCCGGTAGATTTTGTTTCTAACTTTCTCATTGTTGCTTCCACACTCATTCTTATAAAATCAAAGTCGCTCCTGCCGACACTCTCTCTTACAGAAGAGGAAACGCAGGATATTGACGAACTAGAACGACGTCTTAAAGAATATCAAAAAATCCGCGAGCTTTCTGTACACGTAAAACAGATGTTTGGAGAGAATATTTCTTTTCCAAAAGGACAACCACGCGAGAGGGAAGCAGTGTTTAACCCAAGCGATGAGATTAGCGCACAAAGTATTTTTTCTGCGATGAGAGATGTAATTTTGCATTTTCCTAAAAAAGTTTCACTTCCAAAAGTGGTTGTAAAAAAAGTCATTTCGCTTGAAGAGATGATGGATAGACTCACGACTCGCATTACTGGAAGTCTGAGAATGAGCTTCAAAGAGTTTGCCGGCGTAGGAAAAGAGGAGAAAGTAAATGTAATCGTGAGTTTCCTTGCCTTGCTTGAGCTCGTGAAGCAGGGGATTATAGCGGTGACTCAGGGCTCGAACGGAGATGATATTGAAATTGAAACAAATACGCTAGAAACTCCAAATTATGGCGCTGGACAGTCGTAAAATAAAATGTAGGTTTTCAGTGACTTGTGTGGTGCAAGTAATTATATTCTTGTGAAGAGATTCCCCTATGTCCGTATAATATACTATAGTATATTATACGGACATAGGGGAAGAAAACTGATAGGTATGATAGACTGCACATATGGAACTCCCGCAAAAAATTGAAGCATTGTTGTTTTTCAAAGGAGAGCCTGTAACAGCAGGCTTTTTGGCAAAAACACTCAACGTATCAGAGGATGAAGCTCTCGCTGGGCTTGTTGACCTTGAGCAGTCTCTTTCTGGGCACGGAATCATATTGATGAAAAATGGCGAGGAGTATATGCTCGCTTCTTCGCCAGAAATGGGCACGACAATTGAAGGATTATTAAAAGAAGAGCTTAGTAAAGAGCTCGGCAAGGCTGGACTTGAGACGCTTGCAACTGTGCTTTACCGCGGGCCGATTTCCAGAAGCGAAATAAACTATCTTCGTGGAGTAAATTCAAATTATATTTTGCGCGTGCTTTTGGTGCGCGGACTTATTGAAAAAGTTGATCATGGCGGACGAAGCACATCGTACCAACCAACGTTTGAACTTCTTTCGTATATGGGGGTAAGCAAAGCGTCGGATTTGCCAGAGTATGAGGGCACAAACAGATCGGTTGAAGAGTTTAAAAAAGAAACTGAAAAAGAAAATGGATACGAGGAAGAATAAAGAAAGACTTATCGGAAGAAAAGCATACGCTCTCCTCTTGGTGCTCGGTGGCGGGGCATGCCTCGCAATAGCAATGCAGGGACTTCTTTCATTTGCCTTACCAACGCAAGCAGGAACAAGCGTGAATAACAATGCTAATGAAGCAAAGGAGGAAATCCGCACAGCGAAAATCGTTAACCCATTTGATGGTCTTTCATTAGAAGCGCGCGCGGTGTATGTGCTTGAATTAAAAACAGGCTCTGTACTTTTTGCTAAAAATGCAAATAAAAAACTTCCGCTTGCGTCTGTGACAAAGATTATGACTACTTTTGTTGCTCGTGACCAATTTTCTCCGAATGTTGTTGTTACAATAACAAGGGATGATCTGATGGCAGATGGGGATTCTGGGCTTCATTCGGGAGAGAGATGGAGACTTGGTGATATTTTGGATGTGATGCTTATCGCTTCATCTAATGACGCAGCTCACGCTATCGCTGGATTTGTGGGAGCAAATGGATACCCAGACGAAACTCATGCCGACATTGCGCGCGCGAACTTTGTGCATATGATGAATGAAAAAGCGAGCGAGCTTAAATTGGATCAAATGCAATTTTTTAATGAATCAGGACTTGATGTTTCTTTTCCACATAGTAGCCAGCTCGCGCAGGTGAGCATACTAGAGCAAGGAGGTGGTTACGGATCCGCGCGCAATGTTGCGGACCTTTTTGCCGAGCTGTGGAAAAAATATCCAGAGACAATAGAAATAACAGCGCACAAGAACGCGCGCATTATATCTTCAGATGAGATAGCTCACATTTTGCCGAATACAAATGAGATAGTAGGAAATATCCCAGGACTCGTGGCATCAAAGACTGGATTTACAAATATCTCCGGGGGGAATCTTGCTGTTATTTTTGACAGGGGGATTGGCGACCCTATTGTTGTTGTAGTTCTCGGCTCTAGCTACAAGGGGCGTTTTGACGATATGCAGAAGCTTGTGGATGCTACAAGAAAGTAAATCCTCATAGGCGAGGCCCTATGGCAAGCTACGCGAATTTGGCGTTTACGCGCGATTTCTATATAATGAGTACATATTATGTCAATTGATGTTGTTAAAATTTTTCTCGCCACCGCCACAGCGTTCTTTGTTGGTATTGCTATAACTCCTTTTTTGACTTCGTTTCTTTATCGCCACAAGATGTGGAAAAAAAGTAGCGTCCGTTTAACAATGGACGGGAAAGAAGCGACAATTTCAGGCAAGCTTCACAACGACGAAGAAAGGAAAACACCGCGTATGGGCGGGTTAGTGGTGTGGGGGTCAGTTTTTGTAACTGCATTTATTTTTTTCACACTAGCGGCAAGTTTCCCAGAAAGTATTTTTTCAAAACTTTCTTTTCTTTCTCGCGAGCAAACATGGCTACCACTTTTTGCGCTCGTAATCGGAGGACTTTTTGGACTAATTGATGATTATCTTGTTTGTCACGAAAAGGACGCCTACGCGGGTGGAGGACTTCCTATTCGCGTTAGACTTATATTCGTCTTTGTTCTCGCGCTTATTGGGGCATGGTGGTTTTATGCGAAGCTTGGGATGGACAGTGTTCATATTCCGTTTAATGGCGACGTTCATCTTGGACTTTGGTTTATACCGCTTTTCGTTATTTTTATGATCGGTATATATTCGGGAGGAATTATAGATGGTATTGACGGACTTTCAGGTGGTGTTTTTGCTTCAATTTTTACAGCATACGCAGTCATTGCTTTTGCCCAAGGACAAATAGATCTTGCAGCATTTTCTAGTGTTGTGGTCGGTGGACTCCTCGCGTTTTTGTGGTTCAATATTCCTCCCGCGCGTTTTTTTAATTCTGAAACAGGGACGATGGCGCTCACAACATCCCTCACGGTTGTAGCCTTTTTAACAAAGGCGGTGCTCGTTCTTCCAATTATTGCGTTTTTACTTATTGCGACGAGCGCCTCGTCATTAATTCAGATCCTTTCTAAGAGATATCGCGGTGGAAAAAAAGTATTTTTGGTCGCCCCGCTCCATAATCACTTTCAGGCACTTGGTTGGCCACCATACAAAGTGGTGATGAGGTACTGGGTCATTTCTGTAGTGCTCGCGCTCCTCGGAACAATAATCGCGCTAGTTGGATAAGATAATATGGTATGAAAAAAATATTACCAATAGATAAAATATTTTTTGGCATCACCGCTATTCTTGCTCTAGTAGGGCTTTTTGTTTTTACATCTGCTTCATTTGGTCTTTTTGCAAGAAAAGGATTTTCTTTGAATGATTTTTTGTTTGACCAGGTGATACTTGGAGTTTTTTTTGGCGCTATCATCGCTATTTTTGCCACGCATAAATTCCCAATAAAATTTTTGCAAACAAACGCTCTATATATTTTTATTGGATCAATTGTAGCTACACTCTTTGTGTTTGTCCCAAGTATCGGGTTAGAACACGGTGGCGCTCACAGATGGGTGGACTTAAGGTTCACCTCCTTTCAGCCATCCGAGCTGTTGAAACTAGGCACTGTTATTTATCTTGCCGCTCTTCTACCAGTTCTTAAAGACAGGATTGGTACGCTAAAAACTTCGCTTAGTATTGCGGGTGGAATATTGTTTCTGCCAGCCGTAGTTTTGCTACTAGAGCCTGATACAGGAACGCTAGCTGTTATTTTTACAGCAGTCGTGGCAATGCTTCTCGCCGCAGGGATGAAACTTAGACACTTCGCGCTTATTGTAATAATGAGTCTTTTTGCAATAGGAGCCCTAGCTTATGATCGTCCGTATGTAAAAGAACGCATCCTCACCTTTCTTGACTCATCTCGTGACCCACTGGGTGCAGGCTACCAAATTCAAAAATCTCTCCTCGCTATTGGGTCTGGTGGTGTCGCTGGACGAGGGTTTGGACAAAGTATTCAAAAATTTGGGTCCCTTCCAGAGCCAACAGGGGACTCTATTTTTGCTGTCATTGGGGAGGAATTTGGATTTATTGGAGGATTTGTCATCATAATTCTGTTCCTGCTTTTCGGTGTTCGTGGCATACAAATAGCTAGACGAGCTCCAAATATGTTTGAGTCGCTTTTGGTGGTCGGAATTGTTATACTGATAGTATCGCAGTCATTTGCGAACATCGCGGCTATGCTCGGTATTATACCGCTCACTGGGTTGCCTCTTGTGTTTGTGAGCCATGGCGGTTCAGCTATACTTTTTGCGTTTCTTGGGGTCGGGATCATTTTAAATATTTCTAAGAGAAATTAGAGAGTGTCCAGGGTTCTGCGCCAAAGGCGTGAACTTGCTAGTTCAGAATTTGCTAATTCAGAAGTGACCATAATTTCCTTACCAAGTTAAATTATTTCAAATTAGTATTTTACCAAATAAATATGCTAAAATTAAACAAAGATGTTAGTTCATCCACTGTGGGTATATAAAAATTTTTACATCGCGATTTGCAAAATCGCATTTAACCGGGTGGCGATTTTTATAGTCGTTTTATTCCTTAAAAATCAACAATGAAAATTCTTTTTACAGGAGGTGGCAGTGGTGGACATTTTTATCCGATTATCGCTGTTGCTGAAAAACTAAATAAAATTATAGAACGCGAAAAAATTGCGAATGTTGAGTTTTATTATATGGCTACCGATCCATATAACGAACGCATTTTGTATGATAATAAAATAACCTTTAAGCCAGTTATAGCTGGTAAAATGCGCGCATATTTTTCAGTACAAAATTTTTTTGACCTATTCAAAACCGCATGGGGGGTTACAAAGGCGGTGTTTCAGATTTTTATAATGTATCCAGATGTAATTTTTGGGAAGGGTGGGTTCTCAAGTTTTCCTGTGCTTGTCTCGGCGCGAATTTTTAGAATACCAGTTGTTATTCATGAGTCGGATAGTGTGCCTGGCCGAGTAAATGCATGGGCAGGAAAGTTTGCGCAGAAGATTGCTATTTCATACCCAGATGCCGCGCAATACTTTCCAAGCGGGCGTACTGCTCTTACTGGTAACCCTATTCGCGAAGAGGTCCTAGCTCCATCGGGAAAGGACCCGTTCAAGGTTTTTGGTTTCGATCCAAACATTCCCGTGCTTTTGGTTCTTGGTGGTTCACAAGGTTCACAAAACATAAATTCTCAAATGGAGACACTTGCGCCACGCTTGGTTGAAAAATACCAGATAATTCATCAGACAGGAGAGGTAAATATTAACGAGGTTCAGAAGACAGTGCGTGGGCTCCTAAGTGGGAACCCAAATGAATCTCGATATCGCATTTATGCGTATATGGATTCTGAAACAATGAAGCTTTGCGCTGAAGCGGCATCTCTGGTGGTTTCCCGCGCTGGGTCTGCTATCTTTGAGATTGCCGCTTGGGGCGTACCTGCGATTATTATCCCTATAGCAAACCATATCGGCGACCATCAACGTAAGAATGCTTTTGCGTATGCTCGCGCTGGAGGAGCCGTGGTTATTGAGGAATCAAATCTTGGACCGAATATTTTGATGTCAGAAATAGATAGCCTAATGCAGGATGAAAACAAGCGCAAGGCTATGAGTGAATCCGCAAAAGCTTTTGCGCGCACGGATGCGGCTGAAAAAATTGCTGAGCAAATTGTGGCGATTTTAATGAGACATCAAGTATTAAAATAAATATGACAAATGTAATTACAAGATTTGCGCCATCACCGACAGGGGTGCTACATATTGGTTCAGTCCGCACGGCTCTTTATTCGTGGTTGTATGCTAGGCAAAATAACGGCAGGTTTATCTTGCGCATAGAAGACACAGATAAGGAGCGTTCAAAAAAAGAGTTTGAGGATAATATTATTGACGGACTAAACTGGCTTGGGCTCAACCACGACGAATTCTTTCGCCAGTCAGATCGCGCGGTTTTTTACAAGGAACGCATAATTGAGCTCATTGCAAAAGGCGCTGTGTACATCTCAAAAGAGGAACCAAAAGAGCCAGGCGAGCGCGCTGAAGTGCTTCGTTTCAAAAATCCAAACAAGGTTGTTACTTTCCGAGATGAAGTTCGCGGAGACATTTCTTTTGATACTACCGAGCTTGGAGACTTCGTTATTGCGAAGGATTTTGATACACCACTCTATCATTTTGCTGTGGTTATAGATGACTTTGATATGGGGGTTACGCACATCATTCGCGGGGATGATGCGATATCAAATACACCGAGACAAATCCTTATCCAGGAAGCTCTCGGCGCGCCACGCCCTATTTACACACACCTGCCGATGATTCTCGCTCCTGATAAATCAAAGCTCTCCAAGAGACATGGCGCTCTTGCTGTTACGGAGTATCGCGAGGAAGGGTATTTGCCAGAAGCAATATTAAACTTCGTCGCGCTTATGGGGTGGAATCCGGGCAATGATCAAGAAATTATTTCGCTTGAAGAGATGATCAAACTTTTTTCACTTGAAAAAGTGCAGAAGGGAGGCGCTGTTTGGAACATAGACAAACTAAAATGGTTTAATAAGCACTACATTAAATTGTTTCCTGTTGGCAAGGTAAGTGATGAAATTTTTGCGCGATTTCCTGATGCGCTTCGTGAAAAAGCTGAAGCTAATCCAAAAATTTTTGGGAAAATTATTCCTGTTATTGTTGATCACATTTCAACTTTTGGGGAAGTTCACGCTCTTGCAGAAGCGGGGGAGTATGATTATTTTTTTGATGACCCAACGTACCAACGCGAATCGCTTTTGTGGAAGGATGAAAATGAACCACATGTTGCGGGGCAAAAACTTCAAAAAGTTCTCGCGCTTATTGACGACATAGACGATGCATTTTTTGTGCCAGAGACTATCAAGACCGCTATATGGGGCTACGCCACCGAAGCGGGGAGGGGGAGTGTCCTTTGGCCTATGAGGTATGCCCTATCCGGTCGTGACAAATCTCCAGACCCGTTTACCCTCGCAAGTATTTTAGGCAAGGAAACTACAATTCACCGCATTGAAGGTGCTATAAAACTTTTGTTGATATAATTTATATTGATGCGCTTATTATCTACACAATTCGTTCTTTCTCTGGTTGTACTCGCTGGACTTTTTAGTACAGCTTTTTTGACCCATGCACAGACGGTGGAGGAGTTGCAGAAAAAAATCGCAGACCAAACGAGTGCCATACAAAAACTTGAAAAAGAAATACTTCAATATCAGGGTGATTTAAATACTCTTGCTACAAAGAAAAAAACACTCAGTAACGCAATAGCCACGCTCGAGATTACGCGCAAAAAGCTTGAGACTGACATAAAACTCACACAAAAAAAAGTAGATACCACTGACCTAAAAATTCGTCAGATTGGGTCAGAAATCTCCTATAAAGAAGATGAGATAAGTGGACGAATAGCTGCCCTCAGGGAGGCGTTACTCGCGATATACGAAAGTGACGAGCAGTCACTCGCGGAGATCGCTTTATCAAATGATAGCTTTTCTGGACTCTGGAACGACTTGGAAACTCTTGAGCAGTTTAGCGATGGAGTAAGTAAAAATGTTGATTTGATTAAAGTGCTAAAACATGAACTAGAGAACAAAAACAAAAAGCAAAAAGCTGAGAAAGGGAAGTTGCTCGGACTTAAAGATGAGCTCGGCGACCAAAAGAAAATAACCGAGGACAATAAAAAACAAACAGCTACACTTCTAGCACAAACAAAAAATAAAGAGTCAGAATATCAGAAACTACTTTCCGCAAAACAGGCATCTAAAGACCAATTTGAGAAGGAGTTGTACGATCTTGAGTCTCAACTCAAATTTATTCTAGATCCAAATAGTATTCCTGCGAAGGGGTCTAAAGTTCTTTTGTGGCCACTTGATGTGATCCGTATCACTCAGTATTTCGGGAATACTGAATTTTCAAAAACCGGGGCGTACAGTGGTCATGGGCATAATGGAGTAGACTTTGGCGTTGGTGGAGGTACGAAGGTCTACGCGGCTTTGTCTGGGAGGGTTCTAGCGGTGAATACAAAAGTCGCAAGTATGTGTCAGTATGGGAAATGGGTGCTTATACAACACGATAATGGCCTCTCAACGCTATATGCGCACCTCTCTCTTGTCAGTGTAAATTCAGGAGATGTTATTAAAACAGGTAAAATTATTGGATACAGTGGAGATACTGGGTATTCGTTTGGGGAACATCTGCATTTTACTGTGTACGCATCCAAGGCAGTTACATTTAAAGAGTACACATGCAACAGTGGAGCGAAACTCACTATTCCTGTGTCAGCATTTTCAGGTTACCTTAACCCAATGGATTATATGTAAACCATGAAGTATAATATTAAAATGAAAGAGATTTCTCGTAGACAAGGGTTTACTCACCAGAATTTTTTGAAGAAAAACTCAGGCGGGTTCATGCAAATCGTGCTTCTGGCAATTGTTATTATTGCAGCACTTGGATATTTTAATATTGACCTTCGTACAGTTTTTGAAAATCCTATTGTACAAAAGATTTGGAATATTTTTGTAGTAGGGTGGACTACATATCTACAACCATTTGTTATATATCTCTGGACGAGCTTTAACGGCCTCACGAAGTAGTTGGTTGTTGATAACTCCCTTGTGCGACATTAGTCTGTAGTTTATACTATAAGTATGGAGTACCTACGTATACAGAAGCCAGGAGGACAAAAGCCGTGGAAGGTTGAAGAGTTAAAAGCAGGGCTTGAAAATTTTTATATAAAGAATGGTCGGTATCCAACAGCGCCTGAGGTTGATTTGCATCCTTATTTGCCATCAGCGCGCTCTGTTGAAAGATGTTTTGGGGGGCTTGTTGAGCTCCGAAAGACTCTTGGACTAGACACGCAGTCTGATTTGCGTGAAGGCGCTCATAGTAGCGCTCGAGCACACAGAATCAATAATCGCGCTCATAAGGTTGAACAAGAGGTGTATGAATTTCTTAAGAACCGCTTTGGAAAGCAGTTTGTGCACCGCGAATATTTTTTTCTTGATGACAAACGCACACGCGCAGATTTTTTTGTATACGACAAGACGAGCGGTTTCTGCGTAGATGTGTTCTATCCGAGTGACAGGAGAAACCTTATTGGGTGTATCAATAGTAAACTTGCGAAATATCAATGGTCACAGATGAACCAGTACCCAGTCATTTTTTTACAAATGAACAATGACATAGATCAGGAACTTTTGGATGCCCTTATTAGAAATAAAAAGAATAAACTTCAGACAGGACATTACTTGTACTCATGGGATTCATTCACTAAGTTCTGTGAAAAAAGACGTCCACTAACTAAGAATAGAGAAGTAGGAGTACAGGAGTTAAGAGTATCTCAGTAAAGTTATTGCCTTGTTTTTGGGGAAATGGCCACAATTTATGTATTTATTGTATATGGTTTATATATCAATGTCGTATAACATACATGCGTAAAAGATATATTGTACGACGTACCTATAACAAATAAGCCTTGCTCAACTAAAGACCCTATATTATTTTTAGACCCTTTGCTCTTCTTCTGCTATCACTATAGAGAGCGATGTGAGCGCGAGGGATGCTATTGCGCCTATAACAAATGTCCAATTAAGACTAACAAATGTAGCGAGCGCAGCTACAGAACCTAGTGCAATAAGTCTGCCAATCTGTATAGCCATTTCACTCAATACGGTAAATTCATCCACTTAGTGGCCTTGGTCGGCTGCTAGATCGTAAAATATAGCGCCGTATGATGTGTCTGTCATCACCTTGGCTATTTTGTGGTATAAACCAATTATGAACACATGGAAAGCTGTTAAAATAAAAATCTTAACAATCCAACCAAGCGCGTACAAAATACTCCCTGCCTTGAGCATCTGATGTTTCCTCCCTATTTTGTCTAGGTATTGCCCAAACATATATTGTAGAAGCACTATAAATCCAACGATGAAGCTTGAAAGCGTGCCAACTTTAAAATAATCTCTTTGCAAAAGTAAAAAAATAAAAATAGGCCAAACAATTACACCAATGGTTTCCTCTGTTACAGTAGCCACAGATGCCCATACCACTGCCCCATTCTTCTTGGAAAAAAGTTCTCTCCATGCGCGCGTGTAGTTCCAACTAAATTTTTCGTTTGTGTGTGGCACTAGCGCAAAAGGTATCATACCTAGAATGTATACGATGATTGCAATAAAAAAGAGCGCTTGCATTGACCA
>PCUO01000018.1:26692-31478 GCA_002771015.1 Candidatus Yonathbacteria bacterium CG17_big_fil_post_rev_8_21_14_2_50_43_9 | reverse complement strand
ATATACCCGGCAATCATTGGCCCCACAACACCAAGAAGCGTAATCGTTGAAAGCATAAGCCCGACCTGCCCTCCCCTCCTTCCTATAATTGTAAAAATCGCAAAATCCACGTGGTATGGAATCCAAAAAAGAAGTCTAAACGCAACCACGCCGAGGAGCGAGATTGGCAGAAGAACCCACATATTATCTGGAGTTGTAAAATAATATGCGGAGTTAATTACCACAGCTGAAAGACTTGCAATAATGAGCGCTTTGCGAAAGCCAAATTTATTTAAAAACTGGGCGCCAAACGCGACAAGAAAAAGATACACACCGCTTGCAACTGCGTAATACGCCATTACGAGCGGAACATTCCCATCTGAAAGGTTGTAAATAAAAATTGGAAGAAAGACTCCGAGGAGCCCTGTTGATATCGCCATAACCATTCGTCCAAAATACAGACCAAAGAACCCTCGTCTTTTTTCTTTGCTTGTTAATAAATAATCTTAATTTTCCACGTGTTAATTCGTTACATATTAGCATGAAAGGGCGCTAGTGGGCAGTTTTTATGTTTACAGCGCGCAGTACAGTATTCCCTACCGTACAGAATTAGCAGATGTGAAAACCGCACCCAATCTTTTTTAGGAATTACTTTCATAAGGTCGCGTTCAATCTTTACCGCATCTTTATGTTTGGTGAGTCCGAGCAGACGCGAGTGGCGAATGACGTGTGTGTCAACTGAAATCCCCTCTGCCGTACCATAGAGCTCACCCAAAACTACGTTTGCGGTTTTTCTGCCGACACCAGGAATAGTAACCATCTCCCCCATCGTCCTTGGGATTTTCCCACCGAAATTTTTTTTAATCGAGCGCGCAGCAGCAAGAATATTTTTTGCCTTAGCTTTGTAGAAACCTGTGGAGTAAATATATTTTTCAAATTCGTTTGGCTTTGCAGAAACATAATCATTTAGAGTCATGTATTTTTTAAAAAGTTTCTTTGTTACTCCATTTACTTTTTTATCGGTACATTGTGCGGACAAAATTACCGCTACAAGAAGCTCAAATGGTTTTTTGTAATGAAGCACGCATTTTGGTTCAGGGAAAAGACGCTTAAGAATACGCAGTATTTTTGATATGTGTGTTTTTGAATTCATAAACTAGTGACAAGTCATTCTACTGTCACTGACTTTGCTAAATTACGAGGCTTGTCGACATTATTACCGAGAGCTAGAGCGTAGTAATAGGCAAAAAGTTGAAGCGGAAGTATCTCTAGCGTTGGATAGAGTAGAGTGTTTTTTAGAGTAGGAATCACAACAATGTCGACACTCTGTGCGCCTAATTTTTTTGCGCCAATTTCGTCGGTGATAAGGATAACGTTTCCACTTTTTGAGAGTATTTGCTCAAGAGAATTTTTATTAAGCTCAAAAAGCTCGTCATACGGCATGATGATGACCGAGAGAGCATCGTTGTCAATGACCGCAATGGGGCCGTGCTTGAGCTCCCCCAAGGGATAACTCCCCGCCTCAAGATAGGTTAGCTCTTTAAACTTGAGTGCCGCTTCAGTACTCAAGGGTACATGAATTCCTCGCCCCAAAAAATTGATAGTGCAAATATTTTTATTTGCATAATGCTCTGCGAGCTCTCGCACTATACTTTCAGTATCTACAAGGGTTTTGGTCATAAGGTTTGGGATTTCCTCGAGCTCAGTGAGTAGACCCTTACCTTTTTGCGGTGTCATGCCACGTTCGCGAGCAAGCTTTATCGCAAGTAAATAAAATACTGCAAGTTGCGCAGTGAATGCCTTTGTAGAGGCTACCCCGATTTCAAAACCTGCGCGCGCGTACACACCAGCATCTACGGTTTCTGCAATAGCGCTTCCGACGACATTTATAATGCCGAACGTTTTATATCCTTTACGCCTCGCTTCCTTAACAGACTCGAGAGTGTCAGCTGTTTCGCCGGATTGACTCACTGCAAAAAGCACAGTCTCCGTTGGGATCATTGGAACTTTCTTGTAGCGAAACTCTGATGCGATTTCGCTGCGCACAGGAATACCTGCTAGGGTTTCAATAAGAACTCCTCCAACAAGCGAAGCATTATGAGCAGTTCCGCAGGCAACAGTAAGAACCTGTTTTGCGTTACGAAGTATTTCCTCGTAGTCTATAAGTCCTCCCAGAACCGCATCACCTGTTTCTTCGTCGTAGCGACCAAGTATTGTTGTGCGAAAAACAGATGGCTGTTCATGAATTTCTTTTTTCATAAACGACTCGTACTCCCCTTTTGTCATATCTCCTAGTGATTTGTCGGTAATTGTCATTACTTCTTTTGTTAGCAATTTCTCCGGGTCAAGTATCGTTCCGATTATGTACGTCACACTACCCTCCTTAATTGAGAGGTCTGCATACTCACCATCTGCGAGCGCAATAAATGTGTTGGTGTATGATAGGATGGCATTTGAGCTTGATGCTGCAATAAGCGTGTTATCGAGAATACCAAAAAGAAGGGGGCTACCGTGTTTTGCAAGAAGAAGGCGATTTGGGTCATCTGTGGAAATTAGAGCGATACCAAAGCTCCCATGGAGCAATGAAGCTGTATTTAGGAATGCATCTTTAAGCGACGCTCCCTCTTTCCTGCTCTGCTCAATAAGGTGCGGAATTACCTCAGTGTCTGTGGTAGATAAAAATGTGTGACCAAGGGAAATTAATTCTTTTCGCAAAGATTCATAGTTAAGAATCGTTCCGTTGTGCACTATTGCTAGATTGCCTCCGCAGTCAAAGTGCGGGTGCGCATTTTCTTCTGATGGCTTACCGTGTGTCGCCCAGCGATTGTGTCCAATACCGATTGAAAATCCGTCACTGGGGACCTCGAACGCCTCCGTAATTTCCTGATTATGAAAAACATCGCTTGGCGCGCCAATGCGACGCACACGCTTAATATTTCCATTATCAATAATTGCTATACCCGTACTGTCGTAGCCACGATACTCAAGGTTTTTAAGAGACGAAATGATCTCGGGAATAAGGTTTCTTTTTTCACTCGTGATGATGCCAATGATTCCACACATAATATTTATTGATTAAGTAATTACTGGATACTCTGCAAACTCGTGCAACAAGTTTTTGCCATAGAGGAGACGGGAAAATGCCTCAGCTTCCATTTGCGCGCCGGTGAGTCCATGGTGAGGCTTTGGCTCTTCTGGCAGGCCTACATATTTTAAAATTGTATCAAGGCTCAGGTCTGCGCGATCATTTTTGTGTTGAATAGGTATCCCGCGTTTTATCATATTCATGTATGCCATTGAGTTTAAATCCAGCGTGCGAAAAGAAAAATGCCAGCCGATGCTCGCGCGCGCGAAAGAGTCGTTCAAAAAATCTCGGTCAAATGATGGATTTTGTCCAGCGAGAGTTTTGTCCTCGCACTGCTCAATCCAATGTAAAAAATTATCCATCAATTCTTTTAGTGAATGTTTTTTAGGATCCATACATTCTTGTTTTGTGAAGCCATTTACTGCGATAGCGTCGCTCATAATGCTTGCCCCTTCCCACATACGGCATTCACCATAAAACTGCCTTTCAGGATGCTCAAAATCCACAGCTCCAATACTTAAAATGGAGTGCTTGCGTGGGTCTAGCCCCGTTGCCTCAATATCTGCGACGATCATAGTCTATTAATTGTACCACAAACCAAATTTGCTTATCTACTATGTACGTATAATATACTATAGTATATTATACGTACATAGTAGATTTTTTGAGATTACAGTGAAGAGAATTCCTTACCTACTCTGCCATTGGCTAGGATTTTTCCCGTAAAACCAACGGTTTCCCCTGAAAACCAATCATTCATTACAAATTTTTCAAGGTCGTCAACTGTGTGAGCGTCGGAGCCGCCAAGAGCGAGTAGTCCATATTTTTTTGCCATATCGCGAAGCGCTTGACGCTCCTTACTCATCTCAGCTTCACCTGTTGTACCGTATTCGCGAAGTCCGTACACCACCTCCACCCCATCCAGTCGCTTTTCAGACACTACTCTTTCAAGTGCCTCAAGGGACATTTTTTGCTTAACAGTAAAATAGTGCGCGAGAATAGCAACACCTCCCGCGTCGCGAATATGCTTCACTGCTTCGTCCATATCTGGCATATAGTCGTGTTCCGCGTACCCATCCTTAAAGGCGTCTTGCGAGAGAAACAGAGTGTATGGGTAACTGTGTTCCCCTTTTTGCATCATCTGCGAGTATTGTTCCTGGATAGCAGGGTCGCGTGTCGCTTCGTCCGCCATTTCAAGGCGAATCTTCTCCATCACTAAATTATTTTCAGGATATTTATTTATTGCTTGAACAATATGTGGTCTGCCAACAGACTCCCCTCCTGACATTTCCAAACAATCCTCAGCAGTAATTTTGAAACCAAGTTTTTGAAGTTTGGATACTATTTCCTCCATTCTTTTAACGCGCGCCTTTTGCGCCTGACGGCAGTGTTCCACAAGCGCTTCATTTGTAGGGTCAACAAAAAGACCAATAATATGCATAGCGCATGTGTTCGGCTTTAGCTCTTTTGGAAGGTCGGCAGTAATCTCTATCCCAACAATCCATTTCAGAGTTCGTTCGCGTTGTGCCTCAAGCTCGGCCATTATTGCAGGTGAGGGCACGGCATCGTGGTCTGTGAATGCGATTACCGCAACGCCAAGCGATTGCGCCAGCTCAAACATTTCGCGGTGACTTAGTTTGCCGTCTGAAAGAGTGGTGTGCGTATGCAGGGTTTCTGTTGGGACCATATTGTTCCAGTCTACCACATAAAAACATAATTATT
>PCUO01000018.1:0-26665 GCA_002771015.1 Candidatus Yonathbacteria bacterium CG17_big_fil_post_rev_8_21_14_2_50_43_9 | reverse complement strand
GTGCTTTGATTAACAATGCGGAATTATTTCTAAAGCCCTTTACATGTAGCAGATGGAGTGTATCCGCGAGCCACCGCTTCTTCTTTAGAACCAAAGTGGATGAGATTTGCTGTAGATATTTTCGAGACACCAGTGCACCACGAGTAATAGTATTTCGTGCCATTTTTTGACGCAACAAGCTGAGTATTTGTTGTCGTATTCGACTCTGAAAAATCTCCGTCATTTTTGGATGCTTTAGTAGGTGTACTTTCAAACCTTACCGGCGCTTTTGAACTCTCTATTTTTGAAAGTCGCCCGAGCCCAAACGAGCCAAAGGCCACTAGAATCATAATAAGGCCTAAAAATAGGTCGTCTGGGATTGTGCGGAGATTTGGTCGATGTTTGTCCGCGTAGCCCTTGATTCTTTTCGTCAAATCCTGTATACTTGTCATTACTTTAGATTATAGGCGTTTTATAGATATTTACGAAATTTACACACTATGGCACATCGAAAAGCAGGCGGATCCGCCAAAAACCTAACCGATTCAGGACCACAGTACCTTGGTACCAAGCTTTATGCTGGCGAGGTTGCAAAGGCTGGTTCTATCATTGTGCGTCAGCGTGGAACAAAGATTCTCGCCGGAGCAAACGTTGCCATCGGCAAAGACCACACACTCTACTCTCTCAAAGATGGAGTCGTTGAGTTCACAGAGAAGAACAAGCAAAACTTTGACGGTACAAAAACTCGCCGTAAAGTAGCGAGCGTTAAGTAAGACTTTTAAATAAAAAAAACCGCACATTACTGTGCGGTTTTTTTAGTTACATAGTGGATATTACCTTCCCAATCACCTCTAAATATATACCTATAAAAACATTGGAAATATAACTGGTATTGAGAGTAAGTTCATTGCAGTTCCTTTTTTATAGACAATCCACATTCCCAAAATACATAGGAACGCGATAATTGAAAGTATGTTAATCCAATAATATACTATTCCGCTACCAAGGCCATCACCAATAGTACTTGAAATAATATAGCCAAAAGAAGGAGCAGAAGAAAATAAAGTTATTACGCTGAGGTATACTACAAGTACGAAGGAGTAGATAGTTAGAAGATTTTTAAAAGTCTATTTATCATGGAATTATTAGGATATATAGTTAGCCTGTTTTCTCTATAATCACCGTAAATGTCACCCGGTTCTTTTCAATAACCACAGGGATTTGGTAGGTGCCGAGCTCTTTGAGAGGGCGGTCGAGGATGACGTAGTCTGGGTGCATATCAAGGTGAGTGGAGCGTTTGAGCTCAGCCAAAACTTCCTCTTTGTGGATGCTAGCAAAGAGGTGACCCTTCTCGTTTGCTTTGCCCTTGAGAGTGATGGTTGTGCCACCGAGCGCCTCAAGATTTTTCATCAGGAGCTCGGTGTGAACTTTTTTAAGAGTGGCGTCCGTTGCCATCCTGCCTTGAATGCGCGCGAGGACCTCCTTTGTAGCAGGCTCTGCGAGTTTCTGCGCGACGAGGTGGCGGCCGTAGCCGTCGGCCACTTCCTTCACTTCATATTTTTTACCTACACGCGGAATGTCTTTAAGAAATACAATCTTCATAGTTTTATCTTTTAAACTCAGGGTCCAATAAAATTGCTACAGCCTTCTCCATTTGAGGATCAATCTTTTTTTCTAGGTCCTTCTTTGTCACTTCAACTTTTACATCAGGCTCAAGACCATTTTCTGAGATTGATTTACCCTTTGGTGTGAGCCAACGCGCAATCGTAACTTTGAGAGATGTCTCTGGGGTTATTTCGATAAGCTCTTGTACTGAGCCCTTGCCAAAGCTTTTTTCTCCAACAAGCTTTGCGATGCCGTGTTCACGGAGCGCTCCTGCGAGAATTTCTGATGCAGATGCTGAACCTTCGTTGATAAGGATTACCATTTTTAGGTTTTCAGTAAACACATTATAACCAGCGCTTCGCTCCGCTTTTTGTTTTGCATTGACGCCAGAATCTTCAATTACTACTGTTTTGCCTAAAGGAAGGAAGAAGCTTGCCATATCAACAGCGGACTCTAGATATCCACCGGGGTTGTTTCGCAAATCAAGCACGAGCTTGTTAGAGCCAGACTGAATAAACTCGCGAAGTGCCTCGCGGAATAGGCTCGCTGAGTTTGCAGAGAAATTATAAAGGGAGATCACAAAAACGCCGTCATCGCGAAGCTTTGTGTCTATGGTTGGAATATTTATGAAATCGCGAGTTACTTTGATATCCTCAATTCCACCGTTTCTCTTTACCGCCAGCGTAACTGTCGTTCCGCGAGGACCGCGAATATTCTTGATTGCTTCCTCTACTGTCATCTGACCTGTGTAGAGCTTGTCGATTTTTAAGATTTGATCCCCTGGTTGAATCCCAGCTCGTTCTGCAGGTGTGTTTTTTAGCGGAGCCACAACTGTGAGCACCTTGTCCTTGATAGCTATTTCCATTCCAACACCTTCAAAACTTCCACGAACCTCTTCCTCAAAAGCTGTTGTTTCTTTTGGTGGGAAAAAGATTGTGTATGGGTCGCCATATGATGCTGTGAGGCCTTCTATCGCTCCGTAAACTTTTTCCTTGTTTGTTGGAGTAGACGAAGAAGCTGTTGTCGCGACAAATCGCTCGTTGAGCGTCTCAAGGGTTTTCCAAAAAGGGGCGAGGTCCAAAATCTCTGAGGAAGTTGTTATTGCGGTTTTTGGAGCATTTACGACGGTAGATTTTTCCAATCCAGATTGAACTCCCAGACTATAAGCCCCCACGAGTGCAATAATTGAAATTGCGATAATAAATGGCTTGCTAATATGTGTTTTAAGTTTCATCTTACGTAGTATCGCAAAAGTTTAGGGTCTGGTCAATCTTGTCACGTATATTATTGTGTATTGAATATTGAAATGGTATAATACAAGCTAATGATTAACAGGCATAATTATAAGGATCTCGTTTGGGTTGACGCGCAGTCGCCAACACAAGATGAAGTTCGTTCATTAATGGAGGAATTTGGTCTACACCCGCTTGTTGCTGACGAGATTTTGAGACCTACGATCCGCCCAAAGGTAGATTTTTACGACAACCATATTTATCTCATATTACGTTTCCCTGCCATCACACACAAACATGACGGAGGAGATAATCATGAAATCGACTTTATTCTTGGTAAGAACTTTATTATCACAGCGCACTATGATCACATAGATCAATTACATGAATCTTCAAAAGTGTTTGAAGTTAGTTCTATTTTAGACAAATCTGTCATTGGTCACCATGCAGGGTTTATTTTTTTCTATATTATAAAAGATTTATACAAGATGCTTGATGGTCAGCTTGAGCATATCAACAATGACTTTATTGAGATTCAGTCCAAGGTTTTTAGTGGCAATGAACGCGAAATGGTGAATTCTATTTCACACATTAATCGCGATCTCCTAAATTTCAAGCAAATCATTCGTCCGCACAAGGAGGTCCTTGAGTCTTTTGAGATTGCTGGAACAAAGTTCTTTGGTCAAGAATTTTCATATTATTTACGCTCTATTATAGGCGAGTATTATAAAATATCATCGATTTTGGATGGCCATAGAGAGACAGTGCTTGATCTTCGTGACACAAACGACTCTCTTTTAACAACAAAGACAAACGATATAATGAAGACTCTCACTATTACAGCATTTATTCTCCTTCCGCTTACGTTTATTGGTCAATTGTTTGGTATGAGTCTTATTTATATTCCATTTGCTGCCAATCCGTATGCTTTCTGGGTCATCGTCTCTGTTATGGGCGTTGTCGGCGTCTGCCTCTTTGGCTACTTCAAGTTTTTCAAGAAATGGATGTAAGATTGTTTAACTCTCTCTCTCGCTCTATTGAAAAATTGGAGCCTATTCATGACCGAGAGGTGCGGATGTACAACTGCGGGCCTACTGTGTACGGCTTCGCGCATATCGGCAATTTGCGTTCGTTTATTGTGAACGATATGCTTCGTCGCGTACTTGAATATACAGGACATGATGTAATGCAGGTGATGAACATTACTGATATTGACGACAAAATGATTACGCGCGCGAATGAACAAGGTGTTTCTATTCACACGCTAGGACTTGAATACGAAAATTTTCTTTTTGCTGACCTTAAGTCATTAAATGTTCTCACTCCGCATAAGATACCCCACGCCACTGCTCATGTTGGTGGCATGATTGTAATGATTGAAAAACTTATACGCGAAGGGTTTGCTTACAAGACATCTGATGGTGTATATTTTGAAGTAGCGAAAGCAAAAAATTACGGCGCTCTCGCACATTTGAATATGGACGCCGAAACAGAGGCGCGCGTAGAGGGCACACTCGACAAGAAATCTGCTCGGGATTTTGCTCTATGGAAATTTGAAACGCCCGATGACTATGGTAATGCGTATGATGCTTCGTTTGGGCGCGGTCGTCCTGGGTGGCATATAGAGTGCTCCGAAATGGCGCGCGATACTTTAGGCGAGACAATAGACATTCACACCGGCGGAGTGGACCTTATTTTCCCCCATCACACAAATGAAATATCGCAGTCAGAAGCATTCAACGGAAAACCTTTTGTGAAAATATGGCTTCATAATGAGTTTGTGATGGTTGACGGTCAAAAAATGTCCAAATCTCTAGGCAACCACACGACTCTAAAGATAATAACAGAAAGCGGTTTCCCCCCTCTTGCTTTTAGGTACTTTGTGCTCGGAGCTCACTATCGTTCCAAACTTAATTTTACATTTGAAGCTCTTGAAGGCGCGCAAAATGCCTTAAAAAAACTCACAGAGCATATTGGCGAGGAGGTTGGTTCTGTAAACAAGGATTATAAGGAACGTTTTGTTGATTTTATAACACAGGATTTAGATATTCCGCGCGCGCTTGCACTAGCGTGGGAGGTTGCAAAAGACGCATCGATCTCGCCTGCCGACAAAACCGCTACACTTTTAGACTTTGACCGCGTGTTTGGTTTAGGGCTTTTTGTGCGCAAAAAGGAAACTGTCCCAAACAATATCAAAGTGCTTACCAAATCACGCGAAGAAGCTCGCGAAAACAAGGACTGGAAAAAATCAGATAAAATTCGCAATGAAATAAATTTTCTCGGTTGGAGGGTTGAAGACACCGAAAAAGGCACCAAAATATCAAAATTGGACTAACATTTTTTGTTTTTGTGGTCTAATTTTGTATCCACCTCTTATCCCCCACCTTTTCCCCTTTTTCAATTTTGAGGATTTTCCACCTGTGATACAATGGCTCAATGACAAGCAAAATCGCTATTCCAACCCGACAGTTCAAGACTCACGAGCTTCGTATTCCGCCTCAAAATATAGAAACTGAAAAGGCGTTACTTGGCTCTCTTATGCTACGTCCAGACGGTATGTACGACGTGGCAGATATTGTCTCGCGCGAAACTTTTTATGTAGACAAACATCGTATGCTTTTTGATGCGATGCTTGAGCTTCACACAAGGCATGAGCCTATTGACCTACTCTCAGTCTCTACTCGTCTGAAGGAACGCGGAAAATTTGACGCAATAGGCGGGGGAAGCTATCTTGCAGAACTTGTGGACACAGTGCCTTCTTCTACAAACGCAAAACATTATGCGGAAATTATTCAACGTAAATATATTTTGCGCGCGCTCATTGATGCAGCTGCGCATATTTCAGAGCTTGGCTATAATGAAGTTGAACAAATTGAAAATGTGCTAGACGAAGCAGAAAAGAAAATATACTCTGTTACAAACTCTAGTGTTAGTAAGAAATTTATTGGACTTAAGGATACTCTAGAGGAGGCGTGGGAACGTTTGGATAAAATGCACAAAACTGGAGGTGAGCTTCGCGGGGTCCCATCTGGTTTTGCTGAGTTAGACACACTCCTATCAGGTTTTCAAAAGTCCGACCTTATTATTCTCGCTGCGCGTCCATCCATGGGTAAAACAACTCTTGCTCTGGATATCGCGCGTCAGGCCGCAATTCATCATAATATCCCTGTTGGTATTTTTTCTCTAGAGATGAACACACAGCAACTTGTAGACAAAATGCTTTCCGCAGAAGCGCGCGTGAATGCATGGAAGCTTCGAACAGGGAAACTATCACTAGATGAGGATTTTGATAAACTTCGCAACTCTCTTGATAGACTTTCAAAGGCTCCTATTTTTATTGACGACCAATCTGGTAATACTATTATGAAAATGCGTTCCGCTGCACGAAAGCTGAAGAGTGAGCACGGACTTGGACTCATTATAGTGGACTATCTTCAACTTATGAATACCGCGCGTCATTACGACTCAATGGTGAACCAAGTAACAGAAATTTCGCATTCACTCAAGGGGCTCGCAAAGGATCTTGATGTTCCAGTAATTGCATTGTCGCAGCTCTCTCGAGCGCTTGAATCCCGTGGAGGGAAGCCAAAGTTGTCTGACCTTCGTGACTCTGGTTCTATCGAGCAAGATGCTGACGTGGTGATGTTTATCCACCGCGAGGATAAGATGGATAAAAATGCCGAAAAAACAAATGTTGCTGAAATTATTGTAGAAAAGCACAGAAACGGTCCAGTTGGAGCTATTAAACTTTATTTTGACGAGGAAAAATCAACATTTATGTCAATTGATAAACATCACGAGTACAATGGCGTAACCCGCCATGCTGGCGGAGATTTCGAAGAGTTCTAATTTTCCAAAATGAGCAACATTGATACACTTGCGCAATTGTTTATGAAATTCCCCGGTATTGGAACACGCCAGGCAAGGCGTTTTGTGTATTTTTTGCTTATGCAGGATCCACGCTATGTAGACGTTCTCGCAAGCGAGATTACGGCGCTCAAAAAAAATATCGCGCAGTGCACCGGATGTTTTCGATTTTATCCGCATGTCGACACGAGCACATTATGCGGTGTGTGTATAGATGACGCAGACAGCGCGACTCTTATGGTGGTAGAAAAAGATACCGACCTTGATAGTGTGCGTCGTAGTGGAAGCTACGCGGGGAGATACTTTATCCTAGGTGGCACTATTCCAGTGCTTGAAAAAGACCCTGCTTCAAAGATTCGTATTCGCGAGCTTTTGGAACGGATTGAGGGTTCGGTAGCCGATGGACTCACAGAAATAATTCTCGCATTTTCTGTAAACCCAGAGGGTGACTTCACACGAGATTATGTAATCAAATCGCTCACTCCTCTCACCTCTCAGCTCGGCATTGCCATCACCACACTTGGTCGTGGGCTCTCCACTGGCACAGAGCTTGAGTATTCCGACGGCGACACACTTCGCCATGCGTTAAAAAACAGAGGTTAATGGGCGGAATATAGAATGTAGAATTTAATATGCTAGTCTGTTTCGTAGGAAGTTTTGTACTTAAACAAAAAAAAGGAGAGCGAGATGGCGCAGACGCTGACAGATTATTTGAAAAATCAGCCGTCATACACTGCTGAACTTTGTGGCTGTGGTTGTGGAAAACCATTAGAGAAAAATGACCCAAAGATGGGTTACAAGTAGAAACTGCTCATGACGCAACGACCATCATTCCTGCGTACAAGACCGGCGGTACAGGGTGTAGCTATTAAATCAACATGAGTAAAAAACCGATAGCAATGTCGGTTTTTTTTGAAATTCAGAATTTTACGCTCTCGTATGGTATTATATTCTCAGAAGTTTTTTACGTAGTCCTTTTTTGGGAGTTTGATATGAACAGAGAAAAAATATGTGGCTGTAGTTGCGGGCTCCCTTTAGAAGCTTCTGATATACGTTTGGATATACATCTGGTCATAAACCAAAAACCTGTACTCGTCAGAGCAGAGTGGATTTGACGATGTCCTCAATGATGAGCCTTGCAGGACCAGCGGGTGGCGTGTAGTATGTAGTTTAATGCAAACAAAAAAACCGGTATCGTTACCGGTTTTTCTTAATTTATGCAATCTTCTGCGTTTACGAACCATCAGGTTCGTGTCTTGGACAATCAGCTACAGTCCGCGCCTTTACTTAATCGCGTCAATCGTTACTTTCATAAAAGGCTGGCGATGGCCGTTTTTCTTGAAGTAGCGGGACTTGTTGCGGTAACGGATGACAATCACCTTCTTGCCACGTCCTTCCTCTGCGAGGGTTGCGTGTACCGAGGCTCCTGCAACCACTGGCGCGCCAACGAGGGTCTTTGAGCCGTCGTTTACTAGGAGAACCTGGTCAAAGATGATTTTGTCTCCAACTTTCGGCTCACCCTGAAGCTTCTCAATAAGGAGAGTTTCGCCCGGAGCGACCTTGTATTGCTTACCTCCTGTTTGTATTACTGCAAAATTCATAGTCCTCGTATTCTACACTAAATAAAAGGAAATGCAAGCCCCCGACACCTATCCTCCTCCCACAGATGTCGGCACTCTGTAGGAGGAGGATTCCCTTGACAAGGCAACACTTTTTTGTTACATTTGAACTGGGATTACCTGATGCCTCATCTTCTCGAGGATAAAGGAAAAATCCTATCATGTGGAGCTTAGCTTTTGAGGTACGGGTTGAGTATGACTCCTCTCTCTCCTGCGATGGATCCATATGATACATCCCTAGGTCCCCACTTTTTTACCACAATGGGATAATATGACCACCCCGAAACGCTCCCCCTTTGCGTTTCGGGTTTTTTTGTCACAAAATAGAAATTAGGAATAATGTAGCGGTCGCCACATTATTATTAATTTCTATTTTTCTGTTTGCATAATAAGCTCACGATCGTGAGCTTATTATGCAAGGGGTTGGGGTGGAGTAGTCAGGAGGGAAATTTCTATTCTTCTCTATTCTTCAATTACAGGTTTTTCAATTATGAGAGGGTCAATACTTGCAGTTTCGCCGGTAATCTTTACCATATCTTTGTCAACTTTTTTAAGCTCTTTGTAGGCCGTATTGTAATGATTTACAGTTGTGCCAAGCGATGCACCAAGTTTTTTCAAATATTCCTCATAGGCAATTAAATGTTTATTTAATTCTTGAACTCGCCCAATTATAAGTTGTGCAGTTTTCTCAATTTTTAAAGCTTTAAATCCGTAAAGGACTGATTGTAAATATGCTGCGAACGTCGTCGGCGACACAATAATAACTTTTTTCTCACTTGATGCATAATTAATGAGACTTCTCGTGTTACCCTTTAATGTTCCGACCTCGTTAACGAGTAGGTCATAGAAAATCCCCTCAGCTGGAATAAACATGAATGCAAAGGGAAGAGTTCCCTCACCCTCACGAACATATTTTGCAGTTTCATCTATTCGTTTTTTTAGATCATTACGAAAGTCTTTTTCAAGCTCTTCTTTGCGTGTTGGATCAGTTTCATTCGTAATACGATTGTAATTATCAAGCGAAAATTTCGCATCAACGGGAATCATACCTCCGGGAGACAAAATTACAGCATCAACAACATCACCATTTTTGAATTCATGTTGTAGTTTGTATGTGCCAGGAGGCAATATTTGAGACAGAACAAGCTCAAGCGCAGCCTCGCCGAGATTCCCCCTTTGCTTTTGGTGAGTAAGGACTTTTTCGAGATTTTTAAGTTGGTCGGTAATGCCAAGAACCTGCTTGCTTGTTTCGTTCGCTGAAGTCATTTCTTTTGCAACATTTGTGAGGTCGTGTTTGACTTGTTCGTTAATCTCACGAATGAGTTTTTGTGATTCGCTAAACTGCATACGCACAGTATCTTGCATTTCCTTGTTTGAAGAGCTGACTTTTGC
Source organism: Candidatus Yonathbacteria bacterium CG17_big_fil_post_rev_8_21_14_2_50_43_9 (assembly GCA_002771015.1). Classification (GTDB taxonomy): domain Bacteria; phylum Patescibacteriota; class Minisyncoccia; order Phycocordibacterales; family UBA1550; genus UBA1550. Next base: position 16,971 of record PCUO01000018.1, on the reverse strand, counting down.
GTCAACTGTCTTCATAAAGTCGCCGAGTTGCGCTTGAAAATTTCCAAGTTGATTTTGAATAAGCATCAAAGCGTCGCCTTGCGGTTCTGTATTCGCGTCACTTTGCTTTCGCAAAAATGTCACAAAAATAAATGCGACAATTACGCCTATTGCTAGCCCTATAAAAATAAGTAGAATTGAGTCCATGGCTGATTTTAGCTAGTGAAGCAAAAGTAAAATTGCCACCCAGTTAAATATGATTTGAGGATGTCCCAAAGTCGTGATTTCAAATTCCCTATTAAACACACTGGTAATTTGATACCGTTGCAGTATGATTTTATCATATATTGTAATTTGTTGATATTAATTTGAAATCCTTTAACTGGGTAAGGAAAACATATAACTGGGTACAATATATTCATCGCTCGCTCGGAAATTAATACTTGCTAGTTTTCATTTCGCTCACTCGCTTGAATATAGTCGCGAAGCTCCTTGTTTTTTTCTTAAAATCCGTACGCGGTACCTAGTGTTGATAGAAGCACCGGCATTGCAAACATAAGTCCAACAAGCGGGAGTACGAAAAGCGCAAATGTCGCATAAAATGTCCACAAAAAATACTTACGTGTTTTTTCTGTTGAAATGTACACCTTTTGCAAAAGTTCCTCGTGCGCCTGAAGGCGATTTATAATTTCTTGTTCCATTTTAACATTCTACTACATATAATGCATAAAAAAAATCCCATACGAAATTCGTATGGGATTTGAATACACATCCTGCTATTTTCCACGATTGTTAGTTTTGGATTCGTACATTTCATTGTCGGCGCGCTTGATCATTTCTTCGAGTGTTCGTGGCGTGCTTATTTCTGAGGTAGAAGCAATCCCGATTGAGGCTCTCAAATGAATATACGAGCCATCATCGCAGGGGATAGACACATTTGTCAGATTATCCTGCAACACACTGATAATCTTTACAGTCTTTTCACGATTTACGCCGGGAAGCAATACAACGAATTCATCACCTCCCCATCGGGATATAACGTCAGCTTCGCGAAAAGATTGCTTGAGCAAGGAAGAGAAAGTTCTTAGCGCGCGATCCCCATACTGGTGGCCCTGCGTATCGTTGATTGCCTTGAAGCCGTCAAGGTCTATAAACAGAATTGAAAAATGCTCCGGTTCGGTTTGCGTGAGTTTCCCTTTTTCAATCATATGTTCTGCTCGTAAAAGAAGCGACAAATGGTGGTTAATTTGCCCTTCCATCTCGTACCTCGTGAAGAGGTTTGTGAGCATGTCATAAACTGCGAGCTTCTTTGTTTCTTCCACCTCATGCTCGAGCATCCTTGCGTTACGTCTTGCCTCCTCGAGTTCAAGACTCGTAGAGCGTAAGGATGCAATAGCATCCTCGTATATGAAACGAAGTTGCTGTATTTCCTTTTTTAGTAATTCTATTTCAATTTTGCTTGACAAACATGCATACTTTTCAGACTGGTCAGACATTTTGTGTCTCCTCCTCTATATGATGTGTTTTTTTGAGAAAAAACTAACAATATTTTTGTTAAGTATAGTATAATTACAGGTGTATGTCAATAGTGGCAGAGCCATAAAAAAGCCGTATACTGTAAAGATTAAACAGTAATTTTTTTAAAAATGTCTCTACACGAACAAATCAAGGGTGAAGTAAAAGAAGCGATGAAAGCTAAGGACGCTGTGCGTCTCTCTGTTGTGCGTAACATGATTTCAACATTTACAAACGAACTTGTCGCAACAGGCAAGACCCCACAAGATACATTAGATGATGCTGGCGTTTTAAAAGTCATCAAACGTCTCTCAAATCAGCGCAAGGATTCCATTGAACAATTTATCAACGGCGGTCGCCACGAGCTTGCTGATAGCGAAAAAGCAGAGCTGGAGATTCTAGAAAAGTACCTCCCTACCCTAATGTCTCGCGAGGACATTAAAAAAATCGCTATTGCGAAAAAAGAAGCGCTCGGTGTTACAGACAAATCAAAAGCAGGTCAGCTAACGGGCGCAATTATGAAGGAGCTTGCAGGAAAGGCAGACGGAGGAGATGTAAAGGCGGTGGTGGATGAATTATTTTAGTTTGTCCCGCAATGCGCGGTGGAAGCCAATCGCAAAACGGTGGGCTTCGCTGTTAGCGAGGAGAATCATGTGCTCGTAGGCGCCACTAAGTCCAGGACTTCCTAGCAAGGAAGTCCTGGACTTAGTGGCTGTGCCAATGAGAATATCTTTAGGTTTGTGACGTTCGTCTTTTACTACACCTACGACAGGGATTTGAAACCCCCACTCTTTGAGTGCTTTTTCCGCTGTGTTTACTTGCGCTTTTCCACCATCCACGACAATTAATTTTGGCATTGACCACTCGGTGTGGTTAAACCGACGCTCAAGCATTTCACGAAGTGATGCGTTGTCGTCGTTGGTGCTTGTTTTGATTTTAAATTTCCGATAATCGCACTTTTTTGGTTTGTTGTCTTCGACAACAACCATCACGCCTACAACATTCGTTCCAGATATATGCGCAACATCATAAGCCTCAATTCGATAATTTTCCGAGAATAGCTCCGTCCTTTTTTTGTAATCATCTTTTATTAGAGCAACGTCCTTAATGTGCTTAAGCGCGAAGATCATTCTTTTGATTCGTCCAGCTTTCTCGAATTTAAGATTTTTTGCAGAAATTTTCATCTCGCGTTCAAGTCCGCGCACTAGAGTTTTCTTCTTCCCTTCAAAAAACATTTTTATGCGACGAAGTGTTTTTGCGTATTCTGCTTCTGAAATTAATCCCTCGCACATGCCTGGGCAAAGGCCGATTTGCGCGTTAAAGCAAAGCTTACCAGAATTTGGTTTGCATTTGTCACGAAATGGGAAAATTTTGCGAACTATAGCGAGCGCCTCGCGCAAAACACTTCCTTGAGGGAAAGGACCAAAAGTAGTTTGTAGTGGATGGTATGTAGTTGATAGTAAGGACTCGAGTTCACGACCACGTACCACAAGGACACGTGGAAAATTTTCTTTTGTGATAACTACATAATTAAAACTTTTATTGTCCTTCTCTTTTGTGTTAAAAGGTGGTTGATGTTTTTTGATAAGGTGCGCCTCTAGAATTAGCGCTTCCAACACAGAATCGGTTTCTATAAAATCGACCGATTTTGCCTGTTCAACCATTCCAACGATAATAGGCCCACGAGTCGCAATAAGATCACTGCGAAAATAATTTGCAATCCGCGCGCGCAAGGAAGTTGCTTTCCCAACATATAAAATCGTGCGGACATGTCCGCGAAAGATGTATACGCCAGGTCTATCAGGAAATTTCGTGGTCAATTTTTGCATGTTGCAGTTTCTTAAATGAGAGTATATAGTAATTATAGAAACACGTCATTAAACAAACAAATAGGGGGAAGCTATGTCGTCTCGTGAAACAGTAGTTAGTCAGCATTTGCCATTCTCGGTGCTGTTTCCGGAAGTACACAAATTAGTCACCTGCGCTTTAACGCGACACTTCCGTGTATTGCATCTTCGATGTATTGGCAAGCTTTTGGTAGTATGCGCCGAGAAATTGACACGGTACGCCGTTGCTCTACCTGAAAAAAAAAGCCGCTTTATCGCCTATATCGATATCAAGGACTTGCGATATGTTGGAGAAGAACGTATAGAGGGACTTGTTGTGTATTGGCGAAACAACATTAGCACTTATGATGATCCAGACATAGCGCGCGTCGCATACCCAAAAGTTTTTGAATATGTTCGTAATCAAGTGCTTGATAAGGAACCAGAGGATTCATTATTCTCTCTTTCAGAGAACGACATCGCCTCCCTTGTTATGCTCATTACAAAAAATACGCACGTTTATTACAGAGGGAACAAAGGGCTCTTTAATGACATCTTGATTGATAAAACATTTAGGCGTTGGTTTAACGAGATAAATTAACCAACCGTGAAATATATGAGTATTCAGCAAACGCTGAGTACTCATTTTCTTTTTAATACTTTTTTCAGGTACTTTCCTGTATGAGAAAGTGGGCTAGTGGCGATTTGCTCAGGGGTCCCGCGCGAAACAATTTGTCCGCCGCCTTCGCCACCTTCAGGTCCAATGTCTATCACATAATCTGCGCTTTTAATAACATCCATATTATGTTCAATAAGGATTACACTATTTCCTTTATCAACAAGTTTTTGTAGAATCTCAATTAGTTTTCGAACATCCTCATAATGTAAACCAACTGTCGGCTCATCAAGTAGATAAATAGTTTTTTCTACATGCGGACGATAGAGTTCAGAAGAGATTTTAACACGCTGTGCCTCCCCTCCAGAAAGCGTCGTCGCGGATTGTCCAAGTTTTAAGTATCCAAGCCCAACACTATTAAGCGTATTTAGCCGGTCATAAATTGCTGGAATGTCTATAAAAAAATCCAATGCTTGTTCCACGTTCATTTCAAGCACCTCGTAAATATTTTTCTTTTTATATTTAATTTCAAGCGTATCTTTTTCAAAACGTTTGCCACGGCATACGTCACAGGTCACGTATACTGTAGGCAAAAAATGCATCTCCACAGCAATAGTCCCATTTCCTTGGCATGTTTCGCATCTCCCGCCTTTTACATTAAATGAAAAACGGCCAGGCCCCCACCCACGCAAGCGCGACTCGGCTGTTTCAGAAAAAATATCGCGAATAAATGTAAATGCCCCTGTATATGTTGCAGGATTAGAACGTGGAGTGCGACCAATGGCTGACTGATCTATGAGAACTGTGCGAGAAAGATACTCCGTACCAGTAAAACTTTCACAGTTGAAAATATCATTTGTGCGATACTTAAACTCTAGTCGCGCCTGCAGGTTTTTATGTATTAATTCATACATAAAAGTTGACTTTCCAGACCCAGAAACACCTGTTATTGCAACGAGCTTTCCAAGTGGAATATCGGCGTTCATTCGTTTGATATTAAAAATACTCCCTTCGCGAATGCGAAGATACCCTTTGTCAGTATCGCGCCTTTTTGGAATTGGTACAGAAATATCTCCACGCAAATAATCAAGCGTGAGCGATTTGTATTTTTTAGTGTTAGTTATGAGTTCGTCCAAGTCGCCTGAAACCACTATTTCTCCGCCATGCACACCAGCGCCAGGGCCAATGTCCACCATATAGTCAGCAGCGAAAATAGTATCCTCGTCGTGTTCAACAACAATGATTGTGTTGCCTGCATCGCGAAGCTCCTTGAGAGTTTTGATAAGGCGGTCGTTGTCACGCTGATGGAGCCCTATTGTTGGCTCATCCAAAACATAGAGAGCTCCGACAAGACGTGAGCCGAGCTGTGAAGCCAAGCGAATACGCTGACCCTCTCCTCCAGAGAGCGTCCCAGCACGACGGCTAAGTGTGATATAACTCAAACCCACTTCCAACATAAAAGAAAGGCGATTTTGAATTTCCTTTACCACTGGAACAGAAATGTCGCGATCTCGCGCGGAGATTTTTAATGTAGCAAAAAAATCTGACGCTTCTTGAATAGACATATTTACAAGTTCAACGATGTTTTTCCCACTCACAAAAACATTTAATGCTTCTTTGCGCAAACGCGCGCCATCGCAGTCTGGACATTTTTCGTTCCCAAAAAAATGCTTTGTACCAAGCCCGTTACAAAGAGAGCATGCGCCGTATGGTGAGTTGAATGAAAAAAGTCGCGGTTCAATTTCAGGATACGAAAAGCCGTCATTTGGGCATGCAAAGCGGTTAGACATTATAAAGTCCTTAATATCCCCTTTTGCATTTGATAGCACAATACGAACCAAACTTTCCGACTCATCAATCGCTTTTTCGACTGCTTCGCCGAGACGCTCTCTCCCTTTTTCTTTACCCTTAAAGTCAGCGAGTAAAATTTCATCCACGAGTACATCAATCTCGTGTTTCTTTGTTTTTGAGAGTTCAATTTTCTCACGTAAATTATGCATCACCCCATCCACGCGCACCATTAAATACCCTTTTCCGAGTAGGTCGTAAAGGAGTTGGTAGTATTCACCTTTACGCCCTCGCACGAGTGGAGCAAAGATGCGAACAGAATTTGCCTTTTTACCAATCACCCCTTTTACATCCTCCATAATGAAGTTTATAATTTCTTCATTGCCGAGGCGCTTGATTTCTTCACCACATACAAGGCAATGAGGTTTGCCAATGCGCGCGTAAAGTACGCGAAGATAATCATAGACTTCGGTGATGGTTGCCACAGTGGAACGTGGGTTTGAAGAGTGAGATTTTTGGTCTATGGAAATAGACGGTGATAGACCAGTGATTTCATCCACGTCGGGTTTCTGCATCTGGTTTAAAAATTGTCTTGCGTATGCCGAAAGAGACTCAACATAACGACGCTGACCTTCAGCAAAAATAGTATCAAACGCCAGCGAAGATTTCCCCGAGCCCGAGAGCCCAGTAAAAACTATCATTTTATTGCGTGGCATCTCCACGTTAATATTTTTCAGATTATGCGTGCGTGCGCCACGGACTGTTATTTTGTCGAGATGCTTACTTTTTTTATTTTCAGTCATTTTGTTTGGTATTGTAGTATACCAGATTTTTTTAATTATGGCAATTTGCCGTTATTGAACATGGTCATTTGTGATAGTATCCTATTTAGCAATGAAATCTTCTTAAAATACAAATATGGGGTCTCAAGATAAAAAAGTATCTTGTGTTTGTAGTAGTTCTTTTGTTGCCAATGTATGCTCACTATGTTGATAGATTTGGGAGAGTTGGTTTTTACGAATATAACGTAAAAACGACCACCATGATTTTACTTCCAAACACATCAACTTTTTTGGCAGATGAAAGCAAGTACAGAGGAAATACTCCAATGATAAGCGTTGGGGTAGACGCTAAGTTTCCTAACAAAATATCTCTTAGGTTTGATGGACAAAGAACCGGAGCATTTAGCATTTTTCGGCTATAATCGTTTATGAAATCAAATAGATAGGGTCTTTCAAAAACAGTAACGATTTAAATCGTTACTGTTTTTTCATTTTAAAAGTTGTTCTCTAAGCATTGTGATTTCATCACGAAGAATCGCTGCTGTTTCAAAATCCAACTCTTCCACCGCTTTGGACATTTTTTTTTCTTTCAGCTTCAAAAGTTTTTGCGGGTCCTTTATAAAAACTTGCGCGTCTATATCTAGGTTCAATCGTACGGCTTTCATATGGTCAGTTTCCAGATGCTCGGTGATGTCTTTTATCTGCTTAATAATTGTTTTTGGTGTGATACCGTGTTCATTATTGTAAGCAACCTGAATGGCACGACGGCGATTTGTTTCTGAAACTGCGCGTTCAATTGACCCAGTGATTTTTTCAGCATACAAGATCACACGCCCTTCTACGTTTCGCGCTGCTCGACCAATAATCTGAATAAGCGAGGTTTCTGAACGAAGAAAACCCTCTTTGTCTGCGTCAAGGATGCCAATGAGTGTTACTTCTGGCAGGTCTAGTCCCTCGCGGAGGAGGTTTACTCCAACGAGGCAGTCAAAAGTACCCTTGCGAAAAGCAGTTAGGATTTGGATACGTTCTAGCGTCTTGATTTCACTGTGAACATATTCTGCCTTGATTCCCTCCCCTTTTAAATATTCTGAAAGGTCCTCTGCCATTTTTTTTGTAAGGGTGGTGGCAATGACACGCCCTCCTTTTGATACAGCGGTTTTTGTTTCTGCGATAAGGTCCTGAATTTGCCCTGGGTATGCGTCCTTTGAACGGTCTTCAAGCTCTCCTCTCGTGTCTTTGCTTTTCCTAAAACTTGTGCATGTGGGAAAATTGGGACGCGCGAGAATAGGACGAATAGAAATTTCAGGGTCAATTAGCCCTGTTGGACGAATTACTTGCTCCACAACCTGTTCGCTATTCTCTTTTTCATATACAGATGGTGTTGCGGATGTAAAAATCATTTGCCCAACGCACTCATGAAATTCCTCAGAACGAAGAGGGCGGTTGTCCATGGCAGACGGCAAGCGAAAGCCAAATTCCACAAGAGTTTTTTTGCGCGATTGGTCGCCTGCGTACATTCCGCCTATCTGAGGAATGGTTACGTGCGATTCGTCTATTATAGTGAGGAAGTCAGGCTTTCCGTCTTTGGTACGTGGAAAATATGAGAGTAGTGTATCAGGAGCGGAACCTGCGCTACGCCCAGACATATGGCGTGAATAGTTTTCAATACCGTTACAGTAGCCAACTTCGCGAATCATAGCTAGGTCGTAAGTGGTGCGACGCTTCAAGCGTTCTGCCTCAAGTAGTTTACCTTCTTTCTCAAATTTCTTTAGTTGAGTGTCCAGCTCCTTTTTAATAACTTTTATTGCGCGGGTTTTTTCAGCTTCATTGGTGATGAAATGCTTTGCTGGGAAAATAAAAATTGATTCTGGAGTGTCTACGATTTTTTGTGATACTGGATCAACCTTGTTGATTGACTCAATCCCCCTTGTGTCCATTGTAATACTCCACACTATTTTTTCCGATACTGGCATTATTTCTATTAGCGAACCTATGGATCGAAATGTTCCGGGGGTAAGGTCGGCGTTTGTACGTGTAAAATGAATATTGATAAGTTTTTGCAAAAGCTCCTTGCGGTCAATTTTTTGACCTGACGAAAGCCTCATATTTTCTTTTTCATATTCTGCTGGTGAACCCAAACCATAAATGCACGAGACCGATGCCACAATAATCACATCCTTACGTGTGAGTAGCGCCTGCGTGGATGCGTGGCGGAGGCGGTCAATCTCTTCGTTAATCTGCGCGTCCTTTTCTATATACGTATCAGTGGTCGGCATATACGCCTCTGGCTGATAGTAGTCGTAGTACGATACGAAATAGTGCACCGCGTTTTCTGGAAAAAATTCTTTGTATTCCTGTGCTAGCTGCGCGGCAAGAGTTTTGTTGTGGGCGATGACGAGCGTAGGCTTGCCAACAGACGCAATGACATTTGCCATCGTAAATGTTTTACCTGATCCCGTGACACCAAGCAAGGTCTGTGCGCGCATCCCTTTTTTAAGCCCAACCAAAAGCTTCTTGATTGCCTTTGGTTGGTCTCCATTCGGAGGAAACGGCACTTTTATTTTGAAGATGCTAGTATTCATACGCTATAGTTATTACACCACTTCTCGCCCCGTGGCTAGCCGAGCCGTGCGAGGGTATGGTACTTGGGTCGCCAGCGGGCGGGAAAGAACTATGAAGTTTAAAGTGTTACTGTTCATAATGTTGAAATACTTATGGTGGCCAATTTTACCACATTAGAGGTCGCGAGGTCTCGTAGCGTGAGCCCAGCTCTAACGGGGCGGATTTTAGATTAAATGTAGACATCTATTTTCTATAATAACGATTCAAGAAATCAGTTTTAAGTGTATCAAAAGTTCCCTCTAAAATCGCTTCACGCATTTGGTCGACGACACTTACGAGAAATCGGAGGTTGTGGATTGAGCCCAAGGTTCCTGCTAGCATTTCGTTTGAGCGAAAAAGATGCGCAAGGTATGCCCTCGTGTAGTTTTTACAGGTATAACAATCACATTCACTATCAACTGGAGCGAAGTCGCGCACAAATTTTGCTCCTCGTATATTTATTTTCCCATCTCTTGTGTGTAGTGTGCCGTTTCTACCCATTCGCGTAGGAGCAACGCAATCAAATAGATCACAGCCATTTTCAACTCCGCCAAACAAATCTTCTGGTTCGCCGATGCCGAGGAGATGGCGAGGTTTGTCTTCGGGAAGAATCGCATTCACCCACCCTACTGCTGTCGTCATATCGTCTTTATCAAAGGAACCACCGATGCCGTAGCCATCAAAATCCATCGCTCCTAGTACACGCGCACTTTCTTCGCGAAGATCCTTGTGTCGTCCTCCCTGTAGCACCCCGAGTAACGCCTGAGGATTTTCACCACTTGGACGTCGGGTTTCCAAGTTGAGGTGCGCATCAAGGCTTCTCTTTGCCCAGCGATGTGTGCGCTCCATTGCCTCTTTTTGATACTCATACGGAGCCATTGGTGATGTACACTCATCAAAAGCAAAAAACATATCAGCACCGAGATTGTGTTGAATCTCAATTGAACGTTCAGGTGTAAAACGATACACGCTTCCATCTTTGTACGATTTAAACGTCACACCATCCTCATCGATCTTTGCGAGCTTGCCAGCCTCGTCTTCTTTCTCAACTTCTTCAACTATTGAGTCCACGCCCAAGACGCGAATCTGCTGATTCGCCTGCGGTACTTTTGAGAGCTTGCCAACTTTTGAACCAAACGCCGCGCCGAGAGAAAATACTTGAAAGCCTCCCGAGTCAGTCATAGTAGGCCCCTTCCAATTCATAAATTTTCCAAATCCCCCAGCGTCACGAACCAGCTCGTCACCAGGTTCAAGATAAAGGTGGTATGTGTTTGCTAAAACAACCTGCGCTCCTAGATCACGCACCATTTCAGGAGTTAGTGCTTTTACTGTTGCCTTCGTACCAACCGTAACAAACGCGGGAGTTTTTATGTCTCCGTGCGGAGTGATTATTGTGCCAGCTCTTCCGAGAGCTTTTTGCCCTGGCATCTTTTTTTCTATTGTAAACGAGATTGGCTTCATTTGGGTGATAATATCATACATTGACACAATGCGTAAATATTTATAGGATTATAAGTATTAATTCTATGTCATTAGCTAAATAATGGGGGTGGATTATGCCAACATTTGAGGTTATTGTAGCTGTTGCAAAGAACAATGCTATCGGGTATAAGGGCAATTTTACCATGGGTAAGTTTACAAAAGGACCTGTGAAGCATTTCAGAGATATGACAATGGGTCATGCGATTGTGATCGACTATAATACACTAGTTGCAATTTCCAGTATTCGAAATCGCACAACAAACCTACTTCCTGGTCGCGTAATTTATGTTTTTACACGCGATCCGCAGAAGTTGATGCGATGTCATTTGTAACACTGATACGATCTGCGTATTAGCAAAAGCCCAGCCATTTTAGAATGGCTTGGCTTTCTTCTTAATCACGAATTACATCCTTAACAACATCAACAATTCCTTTATCAAACATTGAAGGAAGAACCTGATCTTGTTTTGGTTCCTTTACATGTCCTGCTAGAGCTTCTGCCGAGCGAATGAACATCTGTTCGTTAAACTGTTTGATGCGGTTGTCCAGTGCCCCGCGGAAAATTCCTGGAAAAGCGAGCGAATTATTAATTTGATTTGGAAAGTCAGAACGACCAGTCGCAACAACGAATGCTCCTGCTTCTTTTGCAACATCAGGCATTATTTCTGGTATCGGATTTGCAAGAGCGAAAATAATTGGTTTATGAGCCATCGTTTTCACCATATCTGCTGTTAACAACCCGCCCTTTGATACTCCTATAAAAATGTCTGCACCTTTTAAGACTTCGGCAAGGGTTCCGGATTTCTTCTCACTATTCGTAATGCGCGCAAGAGTTTCTTTATCAGAATTCATATCAGCGCGACCATCATATATCGAGCCCCTTGTGTCGCAGATGATGAAATGTTTGAACCCATACTCAAGTAGAAGCTTTGTGATAGCAGTGCCAGCGGCTCCCGCCCCGCTCATTACTACACGCACTTCCTCCTTTTTACTTCCGCGAAGTTTCAGCGCATTAATTAGTCCCGCAAGCACTACAGTTGCTGTGCCATGCTGATCGTCGTGCATCACGGGTATTGGAAGCTCCGCGCGTAGACGCTCCTCTATTTCAAAACATCTCGGAGCAGAAATATCTTCAAGATTTACACCGCCAAAAACAGGTGCGATATTTTTTACGAGGGCAATAATTTCCTCCACATCTTGGGTATTCACACAAATCGGGAATGCGTCTACTCCAGCAAATTCTTTAAAAATTGCTGCCTTGCCTTCCATAACAGGGATAGCAGCATGCGCACCGAGGTTTCCAAGACCAAGGATTGCCGAGCCGTCGGAGACAATGGCAACAGTGTTGCCTTTTATCGTGTAATCGTAAGCAAGCGATTCATCCCGCCCGATCTCACGGGAGGCTTCCGCGACACCGGGGGTATACGCAAGAGAAAGTTCCTCGCGATTTGTGAGAGGAATTTTGCTTATCACTTCAATTTTACCCTTGTGTTTCTTGTGAAGAATAAGGGATTGTTTGTATATGTCATCCATATTTTTTAGTAATGCACGCGAGCGTGAGCGAGCGCGCCGTAAAGACCGCCAAAATCCCCGAGCTCCGCTTTTTCAACATTTGGGATTTGCGGATATATTTTTAAAATCTCTGCAAGATGTTTGCGGACAGCTGGAATAGGAATACCAACATCTTTCATCATTGAACCGCCAACAATAACAATATCTGGCGACCAGTGAACGATAGTGTTGTTGAGCCCGTACGCGAGAAACTTTGCTAATTCGTCCCATATCGCGTCGTCATGAATCTCATAGGGTTTTACACCGAAACGTTTTTCTACGGCAGTTCCAGAAACATACGCTTCAAGGTCGTTGCCTTCACATTTTGGGCAAAGGGTGTTGTCTGGGTCAATGATTTGATGTCCTGGTTCAAAGCCGAGTGAAGAGCGATCAATTTTTCCATTAATGATGCGTGCGCCACCAACACCCGTGCTCACGGTTAGATACGCGATAATAGATTTGCCTCGCCCTGCTCCAAAGTGCGCTTCACCAAGACCAACGAGAGCTGAGTCATTTTCAAGATCCACAGGCACCTTGTATTTAGCGTGGAGTGTTTCTTTAATATCGTGCCCAACCCAATCTGGAAGATTCTGGCTCTTTACAAGCAATGTTTGAAGGTCGTTCAAAGGCCCAGCGATACCGCCCACTATTGCAGTCACGGCGCGATTTTCAGCAGCGTGACCTTGAGCAAGATTATCAATTATGCGTTTCAGTGTATCAATGCCATCGCCAAAATCCTTTGGCGTAGAAACAACAACAGGCTCGCCGAGAAATTTGTCTCGGTCAGCTGCCACAACTCGCATTTTTGTGCCCCCAATATCAAACAGTATAAACATGTTCTTATTCTAGCAGGCAAATCGTAAAAAGCAAAAAAACTCGCTCTTACTGCTCCGTATACATCGGGTTGCATTTCAAGCAAATGCCTAGTTCCTCCAGCTTGTCTAGGTATTTTACAATAGTCATAATATATTCGGAGTGGCTCCATGTAAGCGGAGTTGCGGAAAGTGGCTCTCCGCTGTATGGATGAAGTTGCTCAGAGAATACTCCTGAAGGCCCTGCGTGCTTTACTGCCCACGCTAGCCATTGGTGCACGGGAGCAAAATCCGCCTCCTTTTTTGCGAGAGCAATATAGTATTGAGCGAGCCACAGTGTGGTGATAATCCATGGGTTACCAGGAACACCTGACGTGTCACGGAAATAAATATCTCCTTCATAACGAGCGATGCCACTTACGGAAGTTTTTACCAAAAGTCGGTCTTCAACTTGTTTTACAGTACGAGCCAAACGAGGATCCTCCACATCAAGAACACCAAACTCAAATATGCCGTACATACTGGACATATCAAGTGTGCGGTCGTAAGTAATAGTTCCATCGTCAGCAACATTTATCATTTTTACAAAAATTCCCTGCTCTTCGTCATACAAATAGTTGAGTATGGATTGGCGAATTTCAAAGGCGGCTGTAGTGTAAATATGCTCGCTCTTTTCTTTACCTAAAAGTTTCGCGAATTTTGCTGCGCACATAAGAGCGCTGTAAACCGTTGCTGAAGTAAATGTATGAATGCCAAATTTTTCTTCCCACAAATCGTATGATGCCTTCGGAAGCTGTGTTTTTGGGTCGCGATAGCCGACCATGAAGTCAGCTGAACGCTTTATCAGAGAATTATAAATTTTTTCAATGAACTCCAAATCCCTTGTCTGAGCATAATGATGCCAAAGAGCTATAAGCACCAACGCCGTTTCGTCTTCTTGTATCGGTAGTTCTATTTTTCCGTTTCTCATCCACGGATGCCATGAGCTTCCTAGTGATTCGTCTGGACGATATTTGTGCATAAAATACCCGTCGCCCGTGAGCACATTATCGCAGAAATCAAAAAAACGTTCCGCAACATTAAAATCCCCAGCCATATCAAACGCAATAGCTGAAAACGCTCCATCTCTGGGCCACATGTAACTGTATGTATCACGACCGTTTTGAAGCATATCAGAATCCGCAGAAGCAATAATTGCTCCGTGATTGTCTGCGTGCGTGCGAATGGTTAAGAGCGATCTTTTGAACAAAGAGATTTCATCTTGTGTGAGTCCGTAAAAAGTAAAATTGTATTTATTTACCCAAGCATGCCAAAAATCGCGAGTCGTGCGGAGCAAATGACCAGGATTTCTTTCTAAGACGTATTTGTTTAGCTCTTGCGTCTCCTTCATAGATTTTCCAACAGCAACCCAGTAATGAATGGTTTTTGATTCGTTTGCGGGGATATCAAGGTAAAATCCCATAACGGAATCTGCAGGGCCGTGTTCTATCAAGTTTTTTGCGAGCTGTCCGTCCTCTGCGTCTTTGAAGCTTCCCTCTTTACCCTCTATTTTAAATACCCCTGCAGTGTAGTCGTCGAAGCTTCCCTTTTCCGATAGTCCATTTATTAAAAAAACTCTCTTGCCATTATAATGAACGATGACATGATTAATAGGGTCAAAATACGCTGTGTCTCCTCGGTGCGATTCGTATATCTCAAACTCGTGTCCAAAGAAAAGTTTGATTGAACGCTTTATATCAGAATCGTTTGTCACTTTTACCTCACGGAGAAAAATATTTTTCTCGTTATATACAGTGTCGGTTAGATTGAGAGTTACACCAAGCGTTCTATTAATGGCTGTGGTAACGCCCTGTAGTGACTGGTCCGCGGAGCGAATTTGTATATCCCAGTTTGGGTTATCAAACCAGTTGAGCTGATAGTCCACCCACACACCTATGCGATGCGTGTAGTGACCGCCGACATGATTTTCAAGTCCCACGTACGGAAAATAAAAGTCACGCACCTGCGCGCGCTTGTCGGTGCAGACAAGAATATTTCCGTTACCAAGTGAAAGGGACTTAGGCATACATATAGTATACAACTAACTACATACAACTGACAACTGACACCGCTTCTCATTCAGCAGAACGACTCTTGGAGTATAATTAGAAAATTCACCTACGGGTCGCACAATTGACATGGAGCAAATTATGACAACTCCTTTACTTTAATTTTCTTTGCATACGTTGGGTGCCCAACAACGCGAAGACGCAAATCTTGAAGCACGTTCATATACGCGATAAATGCTTCGTATGGAGTATTGTACGGATTAAAATATTTATGCACATCTCCGTCATTGAACCATTTGGTGCACATATAATAGAAGTGGTCAGATGTCTGAAGTTTTCGCCAGTCGCTAATGAGTTTCTCGTCATTAGTAGCAAGCACTTCTTCCTCAAGGTCGTACACGCTCTTTATAGCATCGTGTTGCATTGGGTTTGAGAGCCATGCGGAAAGGTCGCGCTCCACATCCGCCCATGACATATAGCTGTGCACATCAAGCTCAGATACGGGATCGTATCGCTCTATTGCTTCGCTCGGTGTTATAAAATCGTTGTCGGGATGCTTGTATATTTCCTCGGGTAAATGACGAAGAAAATTAAAAATGCCTGTATCCTCCCACTGGTGTTCACCAAATGTTTCGTAATCCATAAAGAGGTTGACGACATGCCCGTTGCCGTTTACTTGTGATGCCCAGTTTGCAAACTTTGGCGCAGTGAGAGGAAAATCCGCCCAGTCCTTTGAGGAAAAACGAAACGCGATATCGTCGGAGAGGCGATAATTTTTGAGCAGGAGCTTCAAATTCTCTGTGCCTTGCGGGCGATACAAAAAATTTGGACTTCTCCAGCCGAGTACATGATCTGCTCCCTCAGCGATTATTCCCTTGTATCCCATTTTCTCTACCTCCATCGCAAGCGCGTTGTTGTAGATAAGCTCAGTGTTACGAAAAACAGTTGGTGTAACACCAAAAAGCTCCTCAATTTTCTCGCGGTGCATCTTTACTTGACGGCGAAATTCATCTGGTGAATAAAGGAATGATAGTGAGTGATAGTAGGTCTCCTCATGTACTTCCACTCGACCTGTTGCTACGAGCCTTTGAAAAGACTCGAGCGTTTCTGGGCTAAACTCCTGAAGTTGGTCCAAAAATACTCCAGAAAAAGAGAAACTAATTTTGAACTCAGGGTGCTTGTTTAGAAGCTCAAGCATAACAGCATTTGCAGGAAGGTAGCACTTCCCCGCTACTTTATTCAAAATTTTCTTGTTGTTTATGGAGCGCTCGGAGTCGTCGTTGAAATACTCGCTGTCACGGCCAATATCAAAAACGCGATAATCCTTCACGCGAAACGGCTGGTGCACTTGGAAATAGAAGCAGATGGAGGCCATTGGGTAGGTATTAGTTAGTAGGTGTTAGGTTTTAGAAATACAAATACATTGTAACAGATAAAATGGAAATAACTTATTAATTCTATACGTACCTTGTTTCGGGGGTTGCTCCGCAGGCGCAGATAATTTTTTCATAGTAGTCTATGCACTTTTTGCTTGCAGCATCCCAGCTAATCTTTTTTACCTCCTCACGGCTGTTGCCCCACAGAGTTTCTTTGAGTGAGCGATGCGATATGACGCTTAAGATTTTGTTTGCCATGTCTTCTGTGTCCCAGAAATCAGTTTTGAGCGCGTGTGTGAGCACCTCTGCAACCCCAGACTGTTTTGAAATGAGAACAGGAGCTCCAGATATGATTGATTCAAGAGGTGTGATACCAAATGGTTCCGACACAGAGGGCATTACAAATAAGTCTGCGATTTTGTACACTGCGTTCAAATCGTCTCCACGGAGAAAGCCGATAAAGAGCACGCGGTCAGAAATACCGAGGTATGCCGCTTCAAGCATCATCTGTCTTTCCATATCTCCAGAGCCTGCGACGAGAAAAAGAACATTCGAATTTACCTCAAGAACTCGTTTAGCGGCGCGAATAAAATAC
>PCUO01000028.1:3380-14327 GCA_002771015.1 Candidatus Yonathbacteria bacterium CG17_big_fil_post_rev_8_21_14_2_50_43_9 | reverse complement strand
GTGCCTTGCCAGTGTAACCGAGCGCGTCTTGGTACTCTTTTTCGTTTACTTTTACCACGACGCCGTCAATCCAGTAGTCTTCCTTTGATGCTCGCTTTTGCCACTTCTGCCAGAATGCGATTACTTCTTCAATTGTTTTACATTCTACAAAATGTTCATTTACCTTAAAGCCGAGTTTCTGCAAAAAAGCAAGTTCTTTTGTTTGTGTGTTTGGAATTTCTTTATCAAGGGCGGTTACATCATAAATAAAAACATCAAGCGTGCGTGCTTTCACAATGGCTGGATCAAGCTGGCGTATCGTCCCTGCGGCAAGGTTTCTCGGATTTGCATACGGCTCATGGCCGGCTTTTATCTCTTCTTTATTCAAACGCAGAAGAGTAGACTTTCCCATCCATACCTCTCCTTCAAAAACTCCCGAAACCTTCTCATGAAGTGAAAGCGGTACTGACTCAATCATTTTTATGTTTGCAGTCACATCTTCACCAACGATCCCATCGCCACGAGTTGCAGCGGTTACAAGAAGACCCTTCTCATATGTAAGCACAACCTTGAGCCCGTCAATTTTTAGTTCACACACGTATGATGGTGAAACTTTTTTTACCTCACTTGGACGTCCGGTTTCCAAGTGAGTTTCAAAGCTGGGAGCCTTTGCAAGCATATTCTTCACACGCGTATCAAACTCGCGCATTTCTTCTGGAGAAAAAGCGTCATTAAAAGACCACTGAGGAACAGTGTGTTCCACTTTTTTGAAACCCTTTAATGGCTCCCCAGCGACACGCTGTGATGGCGAGTCGGGAGTAATTAAATCAGGGTACGCTTTTTCAATAAGCACGAGCTCGTGCTTCAGCGCATCAAGAGCTTCGGGTGAAATCTCGGACTTATTTAATACATGATACAGGTACCTATGATGCTCAATGGTTTTCCGTAACGAATCTAGGCGCTCCATCGCCTCACTCTTTGTTTTCGAATCAGCTGGCAGTTCACCAGAGCTGTGCCGTGACACGCGTCCTGGACGCAAACTGTTATTTGTTGTATTCGCTCGCATATATTTAAAAACTAAATCCGAGTCCGCGTTCCACACGGCGAGGATTCGTTGACCCGCATGCATCGTTATACCCTCGTGCTTCTGTTGTTGTTGCAGTACCATTCCATGCGACTCTTATGTTAACGCATCCTCCGCTTGGAACATCGAGGTTAAACCCTGACCCTGTTGTGCTGTTTCCTGGAGTCCATGTAGCTGGAGCTATTGTCACACCAAAACAGGTTACGGGTGATACAGTTGTATGGATTTGATAATATAGCACGCATTCAAGCCCCTCATCTGCTGCAGAAAATGCAATTTGCGTCTGCTTCCAGAAGGACGCAAAAAGTAGCTCTTTGTAAGTGCGGTTATAAACACCAAAGCCTACAGCAAGCGCTACACTGCTCACCAAAATCGCTATCAAAAGCACCGCGCCTTTTTGTTTTGTTGAATTATTTTTCATTTTTATGGTATAGCCCATTTGAATAGATACTCAGATACTGTAATTGTACCAGTCTGCCCACCTGTCTTCCATTCCACAGTAGATGTGACTTTGCGTTCTGTTGTTCCCGAACCCACACTTGTTATCGTAATAAGGCGTGTAAATTGAGTTGCTGTTCCTCCGCTTTGTTCATAAAAGTCTCCATTGAGATACACAGGCTTCTGACCCGCAGTAGAAATATTGAGTGATGCTGAACTTGCGTTAACTGTATAATAGTATGGACTTGTTAATGAAAATATGTCAGATGCAGAACCAGCAAGCATGTCACTATCCCTTTCCTGCCTTACAACCTCTATCCCCTCCTGCGCAAGATTGATTGCAACCATTTGGTCTTTTGCATAATAAAGTTTGTGGAGCGCATCACCTATTAGCGAGATAGGTCCAACTACCGCAATGAGCAATATCGCGATAGCAACAAGAGTTTCGACGAGGGTGAACCCGCGATGGGCTGAATGTCGAATGTCGAATGTCGAATGTCGTGTCGGGCTGAAATTAGGAAAAACTGAATCCTGTATTTTAGATTCCATATTCCATATTCCATATTCCATATTCTGTTCGTTATTGATTATCATATGCGCGTTGTGTTACCGTTGTCTGAATTTTAAAACCAGATTCAGTAGTGCCAGAACCAAGAGAACCGTCAATAACAATAACCACCATTGGTTGTTCATTATCTGCCGACCCAACAGCGCTTCCAGAAACAATAAATTTTAAATTTGAAATAGTAATTTCCGTAGATGTAATTGGGGTTCCATCACGCAAAATACTGAAATTAGTATTATCCCAACTATAAGTCACTAAATTTTCATCCTGGTCCTTAAAGGTGAGAGAGCTTGATCCACCAGCACAATCAGTTGGAGCGCCTATTGCACCACAATCATATGATGACCCTGTCTTAATTCGTCGCGACATATCCTCAAGCGCGATATTAAGATTGTCGGCAGCAACACGCACCGAACGCGCCTTGCGGTCAGTATTTACTATTGATAGTAACGCGCTTGTTGCTATAAACATGATAATCGTAAACAAGCCAAGAGAAACTATCATCTCGACGAGAGTGAACCCACTTCTGGAACAATTGACCTTCGACAATTGACAACTGACAGCAGGTTTTCGCGCAGAGGAAACTCGTGAGTCAGATGTTCCATTTCCCAATCGCATCCTATCAGTTGTCAGTTGTCCGCGAAGCGGGGTCAATTGTTCACCTCGTATTTTGTTAATTGTTAATTGTTTCATGTCAATTGTTCTTACTTCATATTATTGAAGTGAAATTTGCCCAGCACTCGTTATACTTATTGTTGATGTTTTACCAGTATTTGAATCTGTTAGGATTATAGTTAGCAAACCCTTAGAAACTGCTTGTGATGTAGCATTCGCAATAAAAGCATCTGGATTCGGCCGCTCAAAAGTAACATTCGCGCCATATGTTGTGCCACAAGCTATTCCATCACACAAAAGACTGGTAACAGAGATTGAGTTCCCCCATTTTGTAGCATTATTTATAAGACCTGCATCTTCATTTATATCAAACAAATGATTGCCGTTAATATCTGCAAAAAATTTAAATCCGTTCCTGTTTAAGGCGTCCGTGTTGAGATACACTCCATACGGCACCTCAAATGATGCGCCAACTCTTTTTGTCCCCACCCCGTACACCTGCGCTTGGCGTAATGCGAGAACAATATCTTCGGAAGCATTTGCGAATAGCGCATTTGTGTTGTATCCACGATAATTTGCAAGAACTACACCGGTCAATACTGTAAAGATGCCGATTGAAACGAGGACTTCAACGAGGGTAAAACCGCGAGTACGCAGAAAACTAAAAACTGACAAATGACAACCCGCCTGCCATCGCCCGACTGCTTCCTTTGAGCGATAGGCAGTGGCGGACAGGCTGACAGCCCCATGATGACACATATGTTGTGTGTCTTTGCGATGAGATGCTCCTCTGTGGCAATCTAGGGCACATGGGTTGCTTCGTTCATTGCAATGACGAGTCGTCTGACTCATAAATGTTGTATGTTGAGTATGTTTTGTCATAAAAAAGTAATGAAGTTCACAGAGCCATCAAAAAAGTTCACTCCTGTAAAGTATACGATAAAAACAGCGAGAATAAGGAATGGCCCAAATGGGATTTCGCTTTGCATTGATAAGGGAACTTTTGGCTTTTGGTTTTGAGGCTTATGACTAGCATACGCACTCACTATGATGGCAACTCTTTGAGTTGCCATCATAGTGAGTGCGTATGCGGCTCCTATCCAAAACGCGAGCATAACAGCCGAACCACCGAGCGTCGCGCCAAGGAACCACCCTATTCCAAGCGCTAGTTTGCCGTCACCAAGACCGAGCCAGCGACCCTTTGATACAAACCAGAGCGCCCAAAACGGGAAAAATAGCATTGGCCCCGCGATAAGTGTCCAATAATATGGAAAATGTAATAGTCGCTCAAAGCTTGCCAGTGTGGACCAAATAAACCAAAAGAGAGAAAGTAGCGCAGAAAAAATGGCTAGCCCATCTGGAATAATCTGATGTCTCATATCATAGACCGCAATCACCAAAAGTGTTGAAAAAATAACTATCAAATACGCAGACTCAATTGGTGTTTTCTGTAATAAAAATACAGCAACAAAAATGATGCCCGAAAGAATTTCAACTATCGGGTACTGCCACGAGAGACGCACGTGGCAATCTGCGCAACGACCGCGTGAAGCCAAAAAACTAAAGACCGGAATGAGCTCCCGCCATGTGAGCGTCCTTCCGCACGAGAAACATTGCGAGCGACCCGTAAGCGGTGAGGTCCCGCTGTTGTAGCGATAAATAACGACATTCAAAAAACTACCGATGATGGTGCCGAGAATAAAGACAAAAATAAGGGCAAGAATTTCCATACAGCCATTTTACCACAAAACAAAACACTCGCCGAATATGGCGAGTGTTTTGAAATCAATGTGCGTTATATTACAACACACTTTTACTGAATTAGTCTGCCCAAGAGTCTGCGATCGAGCCGTGAATTTAGTAATTCAAAATCTGCTGATTCGTGACTGCCTCCATTAACCTAGCATGCTACACCAGTAGCAACAGCTGCTTTCCCTGTTGAAGCACCAGTTGAGTCAACACACCAGTAGGTATTTGCGCCATCTGCAACTTTCAATTGAACAGAAACTACCCACGCAGATGTTGTAGAGCCACAGAAGCTTGCTCCCCCAGATGCGGTAATCGCTGCATTAACAGCCTTGTTAATAACAGCTGTATCAGGAAGTGTAGTTGCAAAAAGAGAGCTTGCTGTTGGCGATGTACATGAACGAGCATTTGCCGCCGTTCCATATCCATTAGGCGTTCGCCCATCATATACAAGCTCAGCTTGTGCTCGTATGTTTGCCAGGTTTGCCTTGATTGCTGCATTCGCTCCTTTTCCGCGCGCGCTGTTGAGTGACGCGAGAACAACAGATGCAAGGATACCGATGATTGCGATAACAACCAAGAGTTCGATAAGTGTAAAACCTTTTTGTTTCATATTTTTATAAACGAATAATTAAACTTAATAAAAGCTATACTAATCCTTATAATGACGACCGAGGAGCATATTAGTGAGTAATCTCACTCACGATGTCTGAGGGCTGTCATTATATATACTCATATATTAGCTCATAAGCTCGGAAATAAAAAGTAAACTTTTTATTTCCCTCGCCTTACGTCGCTAATAAATTTCTATTCAAACATTTTGTGAGAGAGAGTGGCATGGCCATCGGCCACCCTCTCTACCACACCCGTATATTGTACCACCTATACTATTTTTAATGCAACAAGGTTTATACACAATTGACATTTGACCAGTGACAATTGAAGGAATGCAAATAAAGGAAGGTCGGGTCTTGGGGATGGGCTCATAAATGCCCTACCTTGGATGCGGGAGTAGTTTTCCTTCAGCAAACGACTCCCTGTCAAATATCCGCGTAGCGGTGTCAGTTATCAGTTGTCGGACGCGCGCGAAGCGCGCGGGTGCTACACATTCCCCGCAATCTGGTAAATTGGAACAAGGACAGATGCAAGCACTCCACCAACGCCAATACCTAGTGCCACGATCATTGCGGGCTCAATCATAGAAATCACCGTATTAATAGCATTCTCAACTTCCTTTTTGTAAAAGAATGAAAGTTTTTGAAGAATGTTTCCAAGCTCACCTGTTTCTTCTCCAACCTTTACCATCTGAATCATCACGTTGGGAATTTCCGGGTGCCTCATGAGCGTCGCCGAAAGCGGCGCGCCACCTTTTACGGCGATAACCGATTTCTTGAGAATGTTTTGATAAATTTCATTATCAACAACCTTTCCAGTAATTTCGATTGAACGCACCATAGAAATACCGTTGGCAAGCATCACATGCAGATTGTCTGTAATACGTGACAAATATAGTGTCCGATAGAGATTGCCTATGACAGGGAACCAGAGCTTTGTGTGCGCGAGAAATGTTGTTCCACGAGTAAAACGCCATACAAAAAATAGGCCAGCTATAATAACCATTGCTACAAACACGCCATAATTGACCATTAATGAACTTATCTTTATAACGATCGTAGTATAAATAGGCACTTCCTGTCCGCTCTGTGTGATAATGTCCGAAAGTTTTGGGATAACAAGTGTTAGCATAAGAACCATAACTACTACGAATGTAAAAATAACAAAGGCGGGATAGATGAGAGCTCCTCTAACCTTTGACATAAGCTCGTACGAGCGCTCCATATAATCCGCTAGAGCGCCAAAGGTTTCTGAAAGCTTGCCGGACTCCTCGCCACCGATAACCATATTTATATAAAAATCCGAAAATAAACTTGGGTGCTTGAAAAGAGCGCCAGAAATAGGAACACCGTTTTGAATGTCGTCGGAAATCTCGGTAAATTTTTTCGCGACAAGCGGATTTTCCGCTTCGGTGGCAATCAGACGGAATGTTTTCAATGCAGGAACGTGCGCGTCTAGAAGCGTTGCGATCTGCCGTGAAATAATTGACATTTCCTTCGTTGAAACACGATTGAAAATGTTGATATCAATCTCAAAAAGGTTTCTAGAGTCAGCAGAGCGTACTGAAACCACCACAAGGCCACTTCTCTGGAGCGCATTTACAGCAGAATCCTGATTCTGCGCGTCAATACCGCCTGATGTTTCTATCCCCTCTTTGGTAACTGCTTTGTATATAAATAGCATGGCTGATTTTTAAGGAGTGAAACGACTTTTAAAATCGTCACCGAGCACCATCGTGTTACAATAATTATAGCATCATATCTATTTTACTGGAACAAACTACATTGTAATACTATATTTAGTGGTGATGGTGCTCTCGGTCAAGAAAATATATTCGCATTACTCATTATTTTCTACGACTGCAACATCCTTTCCAAACCTTTAGGATTAAATGAAAATAGAAGCGCAGTTTCCAGAGTAATTTCACCCTTAAGCACTAACTCTGACAAGCTCCTATTCATATCAATCATACCATCTTTCATTCCTGTTTCAATAATAATATCAATTTCATGCGTACGACCTTCGCGAATTAGGCTTGATACTGCGGTATTGTTTATTAAAAGTTCATACGCTGGGATAAGCCCACCTGAAATACGTGGCACAAGGCGTTGCGAGAAGATCCCCACTAAGCTTTCGGCAAGCTGAACACGAATCTGCGACTGCTGATCCCCAGGGAACGAGTCAATAATACGGTCAATCGTTTGCGATGCGTTGTTTGTGTGAAGCGTGGAAAGAACAAGGTGTCCCGTTTCCGCGGCTGTTACCGCAGTTGAGATTGTTTCTAGGTCTCTCATTTCACCGATCATAATCACGTCTACGTCTTGGCGGAACACTGATTGAAGACCTGACCTGAAATCTTTGGTGTCAATGCCAACTTCGCGTTGGTCAATGATTGCTTTTTGAGAATTGAACAAATATTCTATTGGATCCTCTATTGTCACAATATGTTCCGCGCGTTCGCGATTGATAAGCTCCAGCATAGACGCGAGAGTCGTGGATTTGCCCTGCCCAACAGGCCCAACCACAAGGAAAAATCCTTGCTTCTTTCTTGTGAACATTTCTAGAATAGGCGGTAGATTTAGCTCGCTGATTGTCTTGACCTGTATTGGAATGGCGCGAAGAGCGATACTCACAGCATTTTTCTGGTAAAAAGCGCTTCCGCGGAAACGGCCCTTGTTATGAAAATCATAAGAAAAGTCAATTTCCTTGTCTGCGAGAAAACGCTCTTTGAAATCTGGAGTGATAATTTGTGTAAGCATCCCCATTGTGTCTTCAGGAGTCAGCACTGCTAAATTCATCAAAGGCACCAGATTTCCGGAAACACGAAATGTTGGGTAATGCCCTGCAGAAAGATGAATATCTGAAGCACCATCGGATATTGCGCGAGCGATAATCACCTCAACTTCTTCTTTGTAATTACGATTTGTCATATATATTAATCAACCTTAGCAAATGATTCCTCTCCGCCAAGAACAACCATTACTTTTTCTACAACCTCAGATGGAGTCGCGGAAGCTTTTATTACATAGCCATTTGCTCCTAGAGTGCGTCCTTTTTCCACATCCGTTGGTTGCCCAAGATTTGAAAGCACAATAACTTTTGCGTTTGGCGCAAGATTTTCGCTCTTTATTATGCTCAGGAGTTCAAAACCATCCATGGTGGGCATCACAATATCAAGAAGCATTATGTCTGGGATGATTCCACCCTTTAGTTTGTTTAGCGCGTCAACGCTTCCAAATGCCTGAATAACATCATACCCCTTCTCCTTGAATTTAAATGTGTACATATCAAGAAGAAACTTGTCGTCGTCAACAATAAAAATCTTTTTAGGCGTTGTGTTTGGTTCCATAATAAGTTTATTATACCACCGCGCAGTCTTTAAGCAAAGACTGCGCAACATTTGACATGTGACCACTGACGTTCACCAGATTCTTCCTTGGTACATTTGACGGGGTTCGTGCCAGGTTTTCTGTCCGTGAAGCGGTGCCAAATGTTACTTGTTACTTGTTCCCCTACAAAGTATTTATCTCCTGGAATGGCACAAACCTATCCATACTCTTCAAAATTGCATCCTCTTTCATGGAGATCATGCCCTTCTTGCGTGATGCCTCACGCAAGCTAACCTCCGTTGGTTCAGCCAAAATTATTTTCTCAATATCCTTGTCAACATTAAACACCTCAAATACCGCAAGGCGTCCTTTTGTTCCAGAGGAACATTCAGCTATTGGAACCGTCTCAAAAAGCGGTCTTCCGATATCTAACATTCTCTTAAACTCGTCTGGAAGATCATTGAACTGCTTCTCAACTATAATACCGATAGCTCCATCATTTGGAACTTCCATTTCAGCTCCTTGGCAAATTTTTTTAACAAGACGCTGAGCGACAGAAAGTATCAATGTTGGCGCGATGAGATACGGATCGATACCCATATCTATTAAACGCGGAATAGCGCCAATGGCTGTATTTGTGTGAAGTGTAGAAAGCACAAGGTGCCCAGTGAGTGCAGCTTGAATAGCAAGCTGAGCTGTCTCCGCATCGCGTATTTCACCAACCATTATGATGTCTGGGTCCTGGCGAAGTGTAGTGCGGAGGCCTGTTGCAAAAGTATATCCAATCTCAGGACGAACTTGAGACTGACTAATGCCACCCATATTGTACTCAACAGGGTCTTCCAAAGAAACAATGTTTTTTGTTTCTTTATCCAACTCGTTCAGCATAGAATATAGTGTTGTTGATTTACCAGAGCCGGTTGGGCCAGTGATTAGAATAATTCCATACGGACGTGCGAGCGCGTTTTTCACTAACTCAAGGTGTTCAGGACGAAAGCCAATACTATCAAGCTTTTGAACACCTTTTTGCGTGTCCAAAATACGCATTACAACTTTTTCTCCGTAGTATGTTGGAAATGTTGAAACACGGAAGTCAATTTTACGTCCATCAATGCGCGCAGAAAAGCGTCCGTCCTGAGGTTTTCGTTTTTCATCAAGCTTTAGAGACGCAAGGATTTTAATACGCGCAACAACGGAGTTATGAACATTTGTTGGAAGTACGAGACTGGTAAAAAGCTCTCCATCCACACGGAAACGCACACGCACATTTTCACCAGTGTGTTCTATGTGCACATCAGATGCTCCACCTTCGGTCGCGTGTCGCAATATAACAGCAGTAATCTTTGCAACTGGCGCGTCCTCCACAACATGCGCTTCCTTTTTGGCTTCCGTGCCAGCCTTCTCTTCTGGCTTTTTTAGTAACGCTTCCTTGTCTACGTCTTTGATATCAACTTCAAGCTCTGAGAGAGCCTTTGTAACCTCGCCAGTAAGTCCACGGTAACTTTCAAGGATCACTTTCAGATCATCGTTTGAAATGAGAAATATTTTAAACGGCATACCGAGTTTTGTCGCGATGAACTGCAAAGCGTCGCGCGCCTCGATATTTTCCGGGTCGGTAATGCCAATTTCAAGCACTTCATTCACAACTCCAATGGGCACAAAACGATAATACGACGCGGAGTCTTCGGGAATATATTTCAATATTTCGAAATCCACGCCTTTTCCTTTCAAGTCGCGCGTTGGTAGGTTGTAATAAAATCCGCGACCCTTTAGAATATTATCCTTGGTCACACCCGCCTTTGTGAGCACGTCCTCTACGCTCGCTCCTTCATTTAGGCGCGCTGAAAGCTCGGTAATCGCTTCCTTTTTTATAATCCCGTGAAGCGCTAATGTGTCAAGGATTGCCATAATAATTAAATGCCTGTGTCAAAGTCGCCGAGCAAACCATCTGGGACCGGTGCTGGCTGCGTGCTGGTTTGTTGAGTTGCGCTCTTGCCTACCACTATCTCCTGTGCCTTCATTTTTACTTTCCACTCGGGTTGAACGAATGGGTTATCTCGTCCTACCACCTCTTCAGGTATGGATACAGAAAAATTTTCAAGATTGCTGAATGCAGGCATATCAAAAAATACCTTTGAGCGCGATATGGCGTCTGAGAGGTCTGTAAGATCCTTCACTGTGGCGTCAATCTCAACGCCAATAAATGCTGTTTGCTCCGCTATCCTCGCAACCGATTGAACAGAGGTTACAATTTCGGTGTCTTTTTTAAATAGAACAAAATACCCAGCGACAAAAACTCCGGCAATAACTGCCCCAGTGAAAATATTTACTATCAGCGATTTTGTTTGTTCTTGTTGCATATGATTATTTTAAAGAGTAAGTCTCTATTGTCATAGAGTACTGATACGTTGGGAAAAGTGGCGCCCTCGGAGCTGATGCCGAGGTATCAACTGCAGTCGGCGAAAACGATAGAGAAACAACATCAATCACACCCAAGCTTTTCTCCATATCATCAAGAAACGCCTGAAACGTTTCAAATGTGGTCATAAATGAAAAACTTGCCTTCGTCGCCGCGT
>PCUO01000028.1:0-3365 GCA_002771015.1 Candidatus Yonathbacteria bacterium CG17_big_fil_post_rev_8_21_14_2_50_43_9 | reverse complement strand
GTGTCCCACTCTGGGTAATTTGTTGCGCCAACGAGCCCTGCGCTTTGTCTATCTTAGAGCCCAATGACATCACGTTAACGAGACCCTGTAATGCCGTGACTCCAGAGGATGCTCCTGCGCTTACTACACCGTTGACAGGCTCCTCAACTTTAATATCAGACAAAATAATTTTATTTTTTCTTCCGATGTATTGCATGTTGTTTGCAAAGCGAATAGGATCAATTGTTTCAGGAAGAAAAACATCAAACCTATCCATGCCTGATTTTTCTATCCCACCGAGTTTTGTTTTTGTTTCATCAATCAACATCTTTATTTCCTTCGATTGACCAAGAACACTTGTGAGTGATTCAATATCTCCACGAAGCTTCGCATTTAGATTGTATGCTGGCAAAACATACAAAAACGCGAAAACTATGGAGAGTATGAGAATTACGAATGAGATAATTGGTTTAGTCATGATTGTATAAAAATATTACCAAAATTTAAACTTTAGCCAGAGTTTTCCTAACATAGACGGCTCCGATGTCTCAGGTGTTAATGTTACTCCGCTAGGCTGTTCCGTCGT
Source organism: Candidatus Yonathbacteria bacterium CG17_big_fil_post_rev_8_21_14_2_50_43_9 (assembly GCA_002771015.1). Lineage (GTDB taxonomy): Bacteria > Patescibacteriota > Minisyncoccia > Phycocordibacterales > UBA1550 > UBA1550. The sequence continues at coordinate 2,800 of PCUO01000028.1, read as the reverse complement.
CCAGTCACCCGACAAACTGTCTGTCACTGTTGTTTGCGAAACGGACTCTGAATCTGCGACATCTGTCTCTGCAACATCTTCTGGTATTGAAGACGAGGCTGTCTTATCTTCAGAAACTGACGGACTAACGGATGGGGTTGATTCCGTAGCAGATTTCTCAACTTGTGATTCAGTGTCTCTCGACCCGTCAACATTTTTGGTATACAAAAGAAAATCCGGTTTAAACACCATCACAAGTCTAAATTTTATACTGCCAAATTTTGTAAGAGCGATATTGTCAATTGAAAATTCTAGAAGCTCATCTGTTTTGCCACTAAGAACATCTGCCTGAAATGCTAGCGAAGCGTAATTTTTCGCTTCGCCTTCAAGGTCCAGTGTAGCTCCTCTAGAATCGCTCTTGAGCGAAAATTTGTTATACAAAATACTTTCTGTAGTGTTGTCTGACAAAAAAACAAACACTGGGGACACGACTCTGTGCGCACTGAGAATATCGTTGGCAAGATCAACACGAGCGCGAAAGACTCTCGCCTCCGCGACCTCCGGCACATCTTTAAATTTTTGTTTAGCCTCGCCTATCTCTGTCGTTTTTTCAACAATCACTAAATTAAGCTTGTTGTTGTAATAATACAGCCCGACAAACGAACCCGCGACCAAAACAAAAACTATTCCAGCAAGCAACCCTATCGCGCTTTGCGGACGACGTCGCTCCAAAAAGGACTCCTCGCGAACGAGCGATCCTTTTGGTATGAATGAAACCTTTGGGTTAGAGCCGTCCATATTTATATTTATTATACTACACTTTAATGTTACTCTTCCAGTCCTTTTAGCGCAATACCAACCGCAACTGCAAAGTTGGGGCTAATTTCTTTTATTGTTGTTGCCAAAAATGCTGGCGAGTCCACGCGACTAAGCGGATCGCCGACAGAAACAGGAACATTCTTGAAATTTTGAGCAACAATTTTTTCAATTCCTTTCAAGCGCGCGCCACCTCCAACCAAAATTATTTTCTCAAGCTTAGTGTTGTGCTTGTGTTCATAATTTTCCGCAAATCGCGCGGCTTCGTTCATTATGTTTACCAGCAAAAGTTCCGAGACAGCTGAAACATCACGACCTTCTGCGTCACCAATCATTCCAACTCTGCATTTTATTTCCTCTGCCTTGTCAAAAGTAATCGCCTGCGCGCGAGAAAGACCGAGTGTGATATCTTGCCCGCCAACAGCTATTACATGTGACCCTCGGACAACACCTTCGTTTATAATAGCGAGCTTTGTGCTTCCCGCACCAATGTCTACTACAAGTATTGGAGACATATCACTACCAACAACCGAGCGAAGTGTGCTAAAAATTTCAATCTCAAAATGTGATGTTCCGCCTGGGATCTGCGCGCTTCGTTTAACTAATTCATATTTTTTGATAACTTCATTATGAATTGCCGCAATAATAACTTCTATATTGCCAACTATTTTTGCTGTATCTGGTGATGCGTTTGCAATCGGTTCTATTTCAGACTTTCTTTTTGGAAGAACCCACCAATCAAGAGAAACCTCGGTAATAGGCACAGGGATATGTCGGCGAGCTTCTAGTGGAATCATTGAGTCAAGATCCTTCTTCACAACATCAGGCAACTCTACTACAGTAAGAAAGCTCGCGCTAAAAGGAATAGCGATAAGTGTGTGGCGCGCGATTATACCCGATTCCTTTAAAAGGTCCCTGAGTGCCTCTGCGACTTTTTCAGTAGGAAGATTTGTCGCCTGCCCTACTCCTGCGCCTGCCATCGGCCCAAGCGCTATCTCACCATAATTTTTTAAAACTATTTTCTCTTCCACTTTTTCAAGCATCACAACCTTAATAGAAGAAGATCCGATGTCAATACCCAAAACAGCACCCTTGTGTCCTCCTCCAAAAACATGCTTGATTGATTCTAAAGATAAGACCATAGTGATATATACTAATAGTATAACATACATCACATATTTCTGTTCATATAGTTATCCACATGCGCTATTTATTATCAATATTCAACTCAATAATTGACGCCATTTTCCCGATGGAGTGCGCAGGTTGCGGAAGGAACGGCATTCTATTGTGTGAGACATGTATAGAGAATACTCAAAGGGCTCCTCTGCCCGAGCATGCGTTCATTAATGCTATTTTTGATTACAACAACAAGACAATCAAACGCGCGATATGGAGCCTCAAATACAAAAATGCGCGCGGTTTTGCAGAAATATTTGCTCCTTACTTATACGATGAAATAATAGGCGCTCTTGGCAACGAGCTATTTATTTCTGGCGGAGAAAATATTTTACTTGTGCCTGTTCCTCTCCATAAAAAACGCCATCGTGAACGCGGGTACAACCAGAGCGAGCTTATTGCGCGCGAGATTTTAAAACTAGACATAGCTCATATCTTTTCTTACACTCCTGAACTACTTGTTCGCATAAAAGAAACAAAGCAACAGGCGAAATATGAAAAAAGAAATATGCGTATTAAAAACCTACGAGACGCATTCCACGCGCCTGAAACTTTGAAAGCGCGAGGGAAAGTTGTAATTCTCTTGGACGATGTCACAACGACTGGCGCAACACTCGTTGAGGCCAAGCGCTCCATTCGCCATCTCCGCCCACGCAAAGTCATTGCATTTGCGGTGGCGCACTAGCGCGTCTCCGCCAAAATACAATTTGTTCGCTACACTGAGTCCAAGACACAAATCTGCTAGCTCGTTACCGTTTCACTCGCTGTGCTCGTGTCGGCTCCGTCCTCCGAATCTCGCCGTCACACAAAGACCCACAATAATAAA
>PCUO01000025.1 GCA_002771015.1 Candidatus Yonathbacteria bacterium CG17_big_fil_post_rev_8_21_14_2_50_43_9 | reverse complement strand
GATTACCTAGTTAATTATATGTATTCTAGTTATTCTGATTGGAAGGGGAATACCCGAATGGAATCAAAAATACTCAACAGAGAGGCGTCTCCAGAATATTTTAATTCATCAAAGGACTTTGATGAATTTGTGAATGACTGGCTAATGTTCGCCGACCCATCCTAGAACCCAGAAAGCCCCGTCCTTTCTAAAAAGGACGGGGCTTTCTGGGAAAGTTATCCACAGGTTTTTGTTGGAGAATTAGGGGTTTTTATAATGGGTTGGTAGAATAAAAGGAATTGTATGAATGAAAATACGAAAATGAAGGTGAAGAAGGCGTGGACGTTGCTATGGAAGGGAGTTGTGGTCCTTGTTGCTATCTTTGTTATTGTGACTCTGTTGCGTGTTCTGTATGTTTCAAAAAATACACCAGCACAGGTGGCTAAAATTCACGCGACAAAGCTCACGATGGATGACGTGATGGGGGTGAATCTGCCATCAGATCCCGGAGCAGAGGCGGATAAAACCGTTGCCGGCATTGACGCAAACAAAAATGGTATTCGCGATGATGTGGAGCTCGCTATTTTTAAAGAATATCCAAACTCCGCAAAGACTAGAGCGGTGCTTTTACAGTATGCGTTGGCGCTTCAGATGGAGATGACCTTGCCGATTTTGAATAGGGAAACAGCTACAGCTGTTGTGGAGGATAATCAAAGTAAGGCACTTAAATGCATTTGGAGTATTAGTTCGCGATCTGATATGGATAAATTTACAGCGGAAACTGATAAAAATGAGAATTTTGTTAAGGATCGTCAGATCAACACGGAAGATAGAAAAAAATACATGCATAATTTTTATAAATATGTTGGAAGTTATTCTGTTTCTGACGATTGGTGTGATATAGATGTTTCTGTTTTAAAAAATTAAAATGAGATTTTCCTACTATTTTTTAATTATTATTTTCTTTTTCCCAGCAGTATCTTTTGCAGTAATTGAGACAGGGAAATGTTCTACAGATGGATACACGGTGGCTACTATTAACGGCGTGCTTACCAATAAAGATGGTGCGGTAGAGAACATGGAGGCACTAATGAAAAAGGTTGGTTTCGTTTGGAATAACCAAAAAATTAAATTTGAATTCCTCCTCAACCCTATCCACTCTGGTGGATTTGGTGACCTCGCAAACACAATTGTTCAAAAAGCCTTTGAGAATGAGACAGTCGCAGACTACGACCTTGTTGAGATGCTTAAAGATGCAAGTAATAAGGTAAAAACTCAAAAACTCCTCCTCGTCGCCCATTCACAGGGCAATTTTTATGCAAATAGTTTTTACGATGTGGCTACAAAACAGGCCGGTGGTGTACCTGCTGAGTCAATCGGAGTATATGGCGTAGCAAATCCTGCGAGTCGTGTTTCTGGCGATGGTAAATGGCTTACTTCTGATACGGACAAAGTAATCGCATGGGTTGTTGGTAATGTGCCATTTAGGAAAATTAAAGCACCAAATACGCACATTGTTTTGCAGTCAGGAGATGATTTTTCCGGGCATGGGTTTAGTGAAGTATATTTGAAATACCGTTCTAAAGAAATTGTTGAAGATATACGGGCATCACTCGACGGGCTTGCGGAAAATATAACGCAAGATGAGGACGCGCCATGCATCTCGCCTCCAAAAATTACAATTGCCCATGAACAGCAAGGTCTGGTTTACGCAGTCACTGATCCTGTCTTAAACCCACTTGGCGCAGGAACCCTTTGGACACTTGGCGCCGGAGTAAAAACGTCCGTCTTTGTAATCAAAACTGGAGTTACTGTTGCTGTCGGGACTTATCACATTGCAGTAAACACTGCAGTCTGGTCATACGACACGACTTTGGCAATAGGGAAATTTGTTGGGAATACCGTTGTTTCCGCGGGTTCTTTTGTGTATGACGCTGTTACAAACACCTTCTCTAACGGGCCAGTAGCAAGTAATAGCGCGACAGTGGTATTGGCAACACTGCCAACGCAGACACTAACGCAAACACCAGACTCAGTGACAGCAAAAACTCAGGTGGTTACAACAACACAAACACAAAATATAGAATCAGCAGTGTCAAAATCCCAGCAACCGCAGCAGCAACCGCAAACTGTTTTTGTTTTTGAGCCGAAGGTGCAGGCTGGGACGAATACGCCAAAGCTCGTGTTTGTGGGGGCATTGGGTGGTGGGTCGTCGCCTACGGCGGTGGTCCAATCTCAAGTGCTTGGCGCGCAAGCATCGGCTTCTGGAGAGGAGGAAATAGTGGATGAAGTTGTTGTGGTTGTTGAGATAGCGGAGAGTGTGGGCGACGCGGTAGCGTCGCCCACACTCTCCGCTCCTCAATGTGCGCAAACACTCGCAACCGACGGGTGCCTCCTTGCGACGACAACCGTTCGTTTTGAATGGTCAATAGTTGATGGTGCCGACCATTATTTAATCAACAAAAATGGTGAATTTGCGACAACTACTGACAGTTCGCACGACATAACAATCGAAGACTTTTCAGACTATACGTTTGAAGTGATAGCGGTTGATGCTGAAGGAAACCCAAGCGCCACAAGCACGCAAACAGTTTCTGTGGCAACAATTCCTATCGCCATCAACGAAATCGCATGGATGGGGACTGTCGCATCAACAAATGATGAGTGGTTTGAGATTAAAAACAATACTGGTTACACAATTGACCTTTCGCAATGGGTACTCAATGCAAAGGACAATTCCCCGCACGTCATCATGAAAGACACAATCGCTCCGCGCGCGTACCTTATTTTTGAACGCACAGATGATACCGTTGTATCCGACGTTTTGGCGCACGCAACTACAACGGGCGCATTAAATAACACTGGCGGTGACCAACTGACACTTTCTCGCGACACTGTCGTTTTTGATAAAACCCCTGATGGCGCATGGGTGGCAGGCGAAAACAGCACGTCATCAAGAAAGACAATGGAACGTTATTCCTCCCGTGAGTCCGGCACCGACCCAGAAAACTGGGGCACAAATCTCGGCTACATTAAAAATGGGGCTGATGCAAAAGAAAACCCGATTGAAGGAACCCCCGGCGAACAAAATTCAGTGAGCACGCTTATAAACAAAGGACAGGACATCACAGAGGACTTTACTTTAACCGCAGACGAAGAGCGATACGTCATTGCGAATAACTTTCGTGTTAGCGCCTCAAGTACGCTCACGATTGAGCCTGGCGTAGAAATAAAATTCTATGACGGGTGGATAAATGTCCAAGGACATATTGTGGTGTCAGGAACGCCGGAAAATCCTGTGATTATAGATACATTAAGTAGCAACCAAAATGGGGGCATCTCTGTTGGGGGAGGATACACAGATACTGTTTATCAGGGAACGAACGCATCAGCAACTCTTGATAATGTGAATATCAAAAATATTAATTACATTGCCGCGTACGA
>PCUO01000031.1:3292-3465 GCA_002771015.1 Candidatus Yonathbacteria bacterium CG17_big_fil_post_rev_8_21_14_2_50_43_9 | reverse complement strand
CAGTTGGCGTGCTTGGGTTGGCTCAATAAAACTGCTTATGTGGCGTTTTTATTTCTTTGGAGCCAACCCCGGGAATTGAACCCGGAACCTACGGTTTACGATACCGTTGCTCTACCAATTGAGCTAGGTCGGCATAATATAAGTTTATAAAGTCTATGAAGTTTGTAAAGCAC
>PCUO01000031.1:0-3119 GCA_002771015.1 Candidatus Yonathbacteria bacterium CG17_big_fil_post_rev_8_21_14_2_50_43_9 | reverse complement strand
AACTAACCTATCATAAGCAGGTTATTTATTTGAGCCGATGTCCGGGATTGAACCGGAGACCTCGTCCTTACCAAGGACGCACTCTACCAACTGAGCTACATCGGCTGATTTAACATTCTAAATTGTACCCGCACAGTATAAACCATTGTAGTAATCTTGCAGGCCTACCAAGACAGCTACATCGGCTTTGATAGCACTCCGACACGATACACTATTTGAACCATTCTTTCAATCACATATGCGGTCATCTCAATTACTTGGAGGTAATGCATCCAAGTAATGGTTGGCCATTCAGTACCATAAATACAAAAAACGCCTAACGCTACTGCGTTAGGCGTTTTTTGTATTTGCGCGGTGAATGGGACTCGAACCCACGACCTCTCCCGTGACAGGGGAGCGCTACTAACCAGCTGAGCTACCACCGCAAATTCCTTAATTTGCCATACCTTTCAAATACTTCTCTCTTTCTCTCAAGAAAAAGACTATCCTCTAGATGGCTCCCATGATTATACATAAAATTGTATAATTTCAAAGTATCACATGTTCCAAATTGCAGACGATAGCAATTCTCCTTTATTTTATAAACTGAACCACCATCAAAATTATACATAGCGAGCCTTTCTAGAATACTCTCTAAAAATACTTTTGAACATGAGGTGAACGATGCTTGAATTGCAAAATTTCGTGTTTTTCGTTGTTTGTGGATTATACCAGTCCACACATTTCCATCACCATCAAAATACCCCCTCACAAAATCAGAAAAATATTTCTCTGGAACATTTGGTACCACCAAGCTTTTTGTTTTTCGTTCAGAAAATCCAAGTCTTCTTAAATTCTCGCACATTTCAATGCTTCCAATTTGTAACCGATAAAGAGTACTCTCGTTTCCACTCCGTACTCGCACACTAATTTTGTGCTCAGACTGAATAGCCTCTCTTATTTGCTCTAGAATTTTTTTGTCAGTAATTTGAATACACCAAAATTGCCCACCACGCTTATTAACAGTGATGTACCCATCTGCGGCAAAGAACCCGAGAACGTACGCCATTTCCGGCGACCATTTTTTAAAGAAACTTTTATTTACTTTTTTAAATACTGGCACGTAAACATTATATCACGTGACAGGAGATTATACTAACCAATCCACTAATAGCGTTTTCTAGTGCCGATGAGTGGAATCGAACCACTGTTTAGGGCTTATGAGTCCCTCGTTCTAACCATTGAACTACACCGGCATTCTTTCAGAATAATTAACATTTAAGCAGAAATGTCGCGCATTTTCAACCCTTTGCTAAAAAATAGTTCGTGAGTTGTTTATTAAGTTATTTCCTGCAAGACCCACCTTTCAGAAATTTCTCTCTACCCAATGCATCATTTTTACTAACGTAGGATTCGACATAAATTAACATCCAATTATAGGCACCTTTGGTTGTTTTACCACCAAGACCATTTTTATGTTCTAAAATTCTACGTTCCAAATCAGCAGTAAAACCAACATACAACATTCCTGAAATTTGATCTTCTAAAACATAAACTTTATACATAGACCAATTGTCGCGTAAAATAAAGTACAAATCAATTCATAATCCTTCATGCCCCGCAAAATTCGTTGCACTCATCGCGGGGCTCACAAAAAAGAAACTTCGTTTCATCGTAGCTTGCCTGCCGAAGCGCCACTAAAAATGAAATGACCAGCATCCTATAAAGGATGCTGGTCATTTCATTTTTAGTGGTTGCGGGGGCCCGAATCGAACGGGCGTCTTCAGGTTATGAGCCTGATGAGATACCGCTTCTCTACCCCGCTATATACCTATAAATCTACCAAACATTAACCATTATCACTACACAACGATGAAATGACGCTTCCGAATCAGCTGATTCGCCCATAATCATACCCGCTATTCTATATAGGTTCGATTCTACCATCTCTATGGGATTTTGCAAGGTAACGTAATGGTGAACGCCTTGCACTCGTCTACCCATTCTACATTCAATATTCAATGTTCTAGTCTAAAGGTACCCCAACTCCTTAAATGCATTGCCAAACTTAGCGATGATATCGCGAGCCATCTTTTTTGACAAATCCATTTCAATGGCTCCTCCGTGAGCGATTTCATTTCTGACCTTGTGCGCCTCCCAAATATCATCATACGAAGCTATTTTTGTACGACTCATTGTTTTCAATTTCTCAGCAACTGTTTCACCCACGTATCCTTGGTCTTCAAGTATCTCATCCAAAATATCATCAGCTTCAAGAATCGCGATTTTCCACTCCGCTGGACTTTCCGAGTTTACGTGGTCAAGCACTACCTGCCACTGAGAAAGTTTTTCTTTTGCAATCATCTCGTCTAAATGAATCGGGGTGTATTTTTCATGTACAATATGATGAACTTCCCGTATTTTTAGCGTCGCCCAAAATGCGCCAGCAAGAAATATTATTCCTACAACAACAAATGTATTTTGCAACGAATGGAAAAAATCCTGAATCGTTTCCAGTGACACCTTGCCCAAAAGAAAAGACACAATCGCAGATGGCGCCTCGCCAGACGAAATCGTATCCACAGTGAGCGGAGTGATGTTGTTGCCAATATAAATAAATAACGCTATACCCAAAACAATTGCGACATCGCGAACTATTGTGTCTGGAGACGGAGATGGAGCTTTTTCTGCCATATATTAAATATTAGTAAATCCGCGAACTTTTTCAAAATCCTTGCCAATAGAAAATAGCGCTGACTCTCCAAAATGTGGAGCGATAAATTGAATCCCGAGTGGCAGTTTCGCGCCATCCTCATCTGCAAATCCAGACGGGATGGAAATAGCAGGAACGCCAGCAATGTTCACAGGCACTGTAAAAATATCCGCAAGGTACATTTGAAGCGGGTCTGATGATTTTTCACCGATTTTAAAAGCAGGAGTGGGGGTTGTAGGGGTCGCAATAATATCCACGCCCTCAAACGCTTTCTCTAAATCTTTTTTGAGCATCTCGCGCACAGCACATGCGCGTCCATAATATGCATCATAATAACCCGACGAAAGCGCATATGTACCGAGCAGGATTCTGCGACGCACCTCACGACCAAAACCCTCTCCTCGCGAACGCATATAGTCCTCTAGAA
>PCUO01000013.1 GCA_002771015.1 Candidatus Yonathbacteria bacterium CG17_big_fil_post_rev_8_21_14_2_50_43_9 | reverse complement strand
GGCAAAAATAAAAAAAGAAATTTCGCCTGCAGACGAGTCGGGAATATCGTTTAACCAAGTTATTAATACCACGTATGTTCCTCCTCCACTTTCACTTCTAGAAGGAGACCGAGGCAAGCCCGGCGTTGGCGACATAAAAGCAAATGCAAACATTATTAAACGCACGCTCGGACAATACGGTATCACCGTAGAAATGGACGAGGTTTCTATCGGACCGTCGGTAACACGCTACGCGTTAAAACCGGCAGAAGGGGTGAAGCTTGCGCGCATTGTTGGTCTTCAAAATGAACTCTCGTACGCGCTAGCAGCACACCCTATTCGTATAGAAGCGCCGATACCTGGACAGTCGCTCGTTGGCATAGAAGTGCCAAACTCCACAAAAACGGTTGTTGGTTTAAAAACTCTCTTTTCTTCTGACGAATTTCAAGAGTCTCACAAACCGCTTCTCGTCGCGCTTGGACGTGGTGTGTCTGGGAAACTTTATTATGCGGACCTCGCAAAGATGCCTCACGTGCTCATTGCTGGAGCAACAGGTTCTGGAAAATCTGTAACCATCCACGCTGTGGTAAACTCTCTTCTTTACAGAAACGGACCAGAGGCGATGCGATTTATTATGATTGACCCAAAGCGTGTTGAGCTCACTCTTTACAACAAAATCCCCCACCTTCTAACTCCTGTGATTACTGACGCAAAAAAGGCAATTCTCGCGCTCAAGTGGGCAGCAAAGGAAATGGACCGCAGATATAATATCCTTGAGGCTGAGTCGGTGCGAGACATTTCTTCGTACCACAAAAATATTCTTGAGCCTGCCTTAAAATTAGTGGGAAGTGGAAAAGGGAAAGGTGTTGGGAATAAAGGTCGGGTCTTAAATGCAAATTCTCAAGGCCCGACCTTGGGTGCGGATACGGATGCGGGGATGCCGGAAAGGATGCCATACATCGTCATTATTTTAGACGAACTCGCGGATATTATGCAGGCATACCCGCGCGAGCTTGAAAGCGCTATCGTGCGTCTCGCGCAAATGAGTCGCGCGGTTGGTATTCACCTCATTCTTTCTACACAGCGACCATCGGTAAACGTAATCACCGGACTCATCAAGGCAAATGTGCCGGCACGTGTGGCTCTGCAAGTGTCGTCACAAATTGACTCGCGCACTATTTTGGACGCATCAGGCGCGGAAAAGCTACTCGGAGCGGGCGATATGCTCTATATATCAGGCGAGCTGTCCAAACCAACGCGTATTCAGTCGGCATTTATGTCCGAGACCGAGGTGAAAGCAGTAGTGAAATACCTGGCAAATATGCCCACGGAAGGGCTTCCTGATACTGACGAGATAAACTTATCGTCAGGAAGTATAAGCAACGAAAGGGATTCTATTTTTAGCTCCTCATTTGATGAAGAAGAGGCTGGAAATGACGATGATGATTTGTATGAGGATGCGCGTCTCATCGTTATTGAAGCAGGAAAAGCATCTACTTCGTATCTACAGAGACGCCTAAAGGTTGGCTATGCCCGCGCTGCGCGCCTTGTTGACATGCTTGAGGAGCGAGGAGTAATTGGGCCAGGAGATGGAGCGAAGGCGCGCGAAGTATTAGAAACTCCTGGTAGCGCTACAGAATAATAGACTTAGAGATGAGATACGGAATACAAACACATAAAGGTCCGACCTTAAATACGAAAAAAGGTTATGTCCGACCTCGAATCAGCTGATTCGAGGTCGGACATTGGGCCCAATACAATCATGGAAGGCAGAAAAATAATACAATGGTTGATAGGTGGGATTGGAGTCGCTATTGTAATCGGCTACTCGTATTTTGTGCTGGATGACTACGTTCGTGGCCCAAGAATTATCATTGAAAGCCCTCTAACGGGTTATTCAACTACCACGCCCTCAATTGTGATAACTGGACGCGGGATTCATACAAACAATCTCTCTGTAAACGGGACTCAAACACCTGTTGATCTAAATGGAAACTTTCGCGCTCAATTGATACTGGCTCCTGGGTATAATATAATTAAAGTCACTGCGAAAGATAATTACGAGAGGACTGTGGAGAATACATTAGAGATCAATTTGATTACAGAACAATTGACAACTGACACAGCTACGCGGACAATTGACACTAGTGCAACAACGACGCAGGCGACAAGCACAGGGACACCTGAATTTCAAATGTTAAATTTTTAATTTTTAAACAATGCCCAAATGTTTCAATGTTTAAAAATTAAGAAATTAAAAATTAAGAAATTAAAAATTATTTAAAAATTAAAAATTTGTAATTAAAAATTAAGAAAATGGCATTAGCAAAAAAGAAATCGGCTGAAAAGAAAGTGCTTGGTGGAAATATTGATGACACAATAAGAGCTATTCAGGCAAAATTTGGCGAGGGCGCCATTATGAAGCTCGGCGATAAGCCAAAGGTTGGCGTGGATGCCATTTCTACAGGCTCCATCGGCTTGGATTACGCACTCGGTGTCGGAGGCCTCCCTCGTGGACGCATCGTTGAAATTTTTGGACCTGAATCATCGGGGAAAACCACTCTCACGCTACATGTCGTCGCAGAAGCGCAAAAAATTGGTGGCATCTGCGCATTCGTGGACGCGGAACACGCAATGGATCCTGAGTACGCAAAAAAACTCGGTGTAAATATTGATGAGCTTCTAATTTCACAACCAGACAACGGCGAACAGGCGCTTGAGATAGTGGAGAGTCTTGTGCGCTCGGGAAAGATGGACGTTATCGTCATTGACTCTGTCGCGGCACTTACTCCTAAAGACGAGATTGAGGGTGATATGGGCGCTCACCACGTGGGCAAGCAAGCGCGATTGATGTCGCAGGCGCTTCGTAAACTCACAGCGATTGTCGCAAACTCTAAGACGATTGTTATTTTTATCAACCAAATTCGCATGCAGATTGGTGTAATGTTTGGAAACCCAGAAACAACTCCTGGAGGAAAAGCTTTGAAGTTTTACACATCAGTACGTTTAGATATTCGCCGTATCGCGCAAATTAAAAAAGGAGATGAGGTTGTAGGAAGTCGTACTCGTGTAAAAGTAATAAAAAATAAAGTTGCGGCCCCATTCAAACAGGCAGAGTTTGATTTGATGCACGGGAAAGGCATCTCCCAAGAAGGCGAGATTCTTGGGCTTGGAGAAAAATTTGAGCTTTTGCAAAAGTCTGGCTCATCATATGCGTATGGTGATGTTAAAATCGGTCGCGGATATGATTCGGCATGTATTTTTCTAGCCGACAAGGAAAACAAAGTGGTACGTGCTTCCCTATTGAAGGAAATTCGCGAGAAATTGAAGGAGGTGAAATAGAATGTTTTGACTGTTTGTCATGACATATAAGTAAATTATGAGCACTATAACTTTACCAAAAAGTAAATACGCGCAAATTTTTGGCACACAAGAAAATTACTTGGTGATTTGAGTCGTCTGCAAAAAATAGTTTCTCGCATTGCAGAAGACAATGTGAACTCTAAATACCTAACAAGACTTCCCAAAATAGAGTCGGGCTTTCTGATGGTAAGGGTATTAAGTTTAAAAGCAAGTGGAAAATTAATAAATTTTTTGCTTCTCTTTAATTATTGCAAATGAATGCAGGATGAGTTTTAAATTCTCAATAGAGTTTAAAAATTCTGCAGGAGATGTAAAGGAGATGACACTTGGCAGGCGCAAGCGTGTGATGAAGAGTCCTAATAGTAAAAAACTGAGGCGCTTTTTCCCGAAAGGAAGACCCCTCGGGCGAAAACCCATCCCAGCAATAGCACGCTATAGCGTGCTATTGCTGGGATTCACAAAAGGCGGTAAACTATATTTGTGACGACTAACATACACAAAAAAACCAACGAACGACTAACGCGTAGAAGCACCTTGCAGAAAAAAGTGCTACTCCTTTTGTCTGCTGGTCTCGCTCTCGGACTCACACGCAACCCAAATCAATACTTTAGAATTGTACGAGAAGTTGGAAAAGAGTGGGAAAAAATAGAGAGAAATTCTCTTAACCGAACTATCCGGTCTCTTTATGAATCCAAGCTTGTATTAACAAAGGACAATCATGATGGGACACTAACGCTTGTGCTATCAAAAGAAGGGGAACAGCTTGCGCTAACGTACGATATTGAAAATATGTGGATAAAAAGGCCTTCTCGTTGGGACAACAAATGGCGAATTGTAATGTTTGATGTACCAGAGCCTCTCAAAAAAGTACGCGACACTCTTCGTATGCATTTTAAAAATATGGAATTTTATGAATTTCAAAAATCAGTTTTTGTTCACCCTTATCCCTGCGCAAAAGAAATTGAATACATTGTAGAATTTTACGAAGCACGAAAATATATAAGATTTATTATTGCTACTGATATTGATAATGAGCTAGAGTTGAAACGGCATTTTCATCTGGCATAAGCTATACAATATAAGGTTACCTCCCAGCTCCCAGCAATAGCACGCTATAGCGTGCTATTGCTGGGAGCTGGGAGCATCACTAGATTTAAGGGAAGATGCCTTTTACTTAACATATACACATGTTGCAATATGTTAAAAAACCAGTAAAATATAAGGACCAATCTCAAAAATAACCATTATTATAAGGCACAAAAACAGGGAAAGTTTTCTTTTCCAGCCACTTGTCGGATGAGAAGGCTCAAATTTCTGCTACACATTTCAAATTGCTCATCGATGAAGCTTGCTTCACATCTTCGCACTTTAAAATGTTTGCTACGAAATTTTAGCCCTTCATCTTGGCATTATTTTTAAGATAGGTCCTGATTATGGCTATTATTGATTACAATGAAATTAAACCTGGGAAGTGTATTGTTTTAAAAGGCGAACCATACATAGTTATGTCCTCGCACGTAGCGCAAAAACAAAAGCGTCGCCCTACGAACCAAACTAAATTGAAACACCTCGTCACCGGGCGTGTTGTGGAGGAAACATTTCAGCAGTCAGACAGAGCTGAAGAAGCTGATATTGAGACTAAAGAGATCAAATATCTTTATAGTGGCAAAGGAGAATCCTGGTTCTGCTCCATAAAAGATCCTTCGGACCGCTTCTCCCTAAAAACAGAGGTTCTAGATGGCAAGGAAGGATTCCTGAAGCCGAATACTAACGTAACAGCAATGCTTTTTGATGATAATGTGATCAGCGTTCGTCTTCCCATTAAGGTTGAACTTCTTGTGAAAGAGGCGCCTCCTGCAGTGCGTGGAAACACTGTGTCAGGTGGTTCAAATAATGTGACTCTCGAAACTGGCGCGACTATTAATGTGCCGATGTTCATCCACGAAGGTGACCTAATTCGTATAAATACAGAAACGGGGACGTATGCAGAACGGGTAGATAAGAAATAACCGGGGGAACATTTGGGGCAAAGGGGAACGAAAAACGGATGCAACAAAACGCCCAGTCGCTAAGCGACTGGGCGTTTTGTTTTAGTTCCCACTGTTCTTCCTGTCCCGAGGGTCCTCCTATTTTACTTCGCAACGAATGGGAGAAGTCCCATAAAGCGTGAACGCTTGATTGCAGAAGCGAGCTGACGCTGATGCTTTGCGCATACGCCTGTGCGACCTCCACCAATCATGCGAGCATGCGGTGTGAGAAACTTCTTTAGAACATCAACATCTTTATAGTCGATAAGCTTTACATTGTTTGTCGTAAAATAGCATTGAGTATTTTTTTTCATAATTGATTTTAATATTTTAGTTTTTGAACTTATGGAGTTGGATGCGATACGAGACGCCCGCGATGATTTCGACTGAGCTGTATAGCAATACTGCGAAGAAGAAATCAGCGTGGTCAACAAAGTAGCGCGCCGACTACATATGTTCAAATTAAAAAGGGATGTCGTCGGGGTTTATATCCTCCTGCGGATATTCAATAGTTTCGAGGGCTTCTGGCTGAGATGCAGGCGCGGAGCTTTTTGTTGTCGATTCTGGCGCGTAACTGCCTCCTGCTCCAGTACCGCTTGCGCGTGGTCCAAATTGCATAGTGTCGGCAACAATCTCTGTGCGGTATTTTTTCCCGCCACTCGCTGGGTCGTCCCAACTTCTTGTCTGCATACGGCCTTCAATAAACACCGAGGAACCTTTTTTTAAGTATTGCGCCGCTAGTTCCGCAAGCCTAGCATATAGCACTATGTTGTGGTAATCCACGCTCTCCTGCTTTGCCCCGCTCTTGTCTTTCCAAACACGATTTGTCGCGAGGCTGAAACTTGCCACCTGCTGTCCCGACGGAATCGCCCGTATTTCCGGGTCGCGAGTCAAGTTGCCGTAGACCATTGCTTTGTTGATATACATAATTATGTGTTTAATTATTCGCTTTTTACGGCTTGAAACCGATAAGGGCTTATATTTTGGATGCAGTCCGAGGCGCCTGTGAGTATTCTGACCAAGTTGTATAATAATACTACGCGGGGAGAAACGGATTGGGCAACAAAGGGATGCGCCAAAATTAAGTTCTTGTTTATTTTACCAATTCTTCAATAGCTTTGTCCAGCACCTCCTCGGACTGAGCCTCTACTACAGTTTCCTCTGCTACATGCGCTTCTTCAACTTCTTTTACCTTTGCTCCTGTAAACTTCTTTGCAATAAACGTGTTCTCGCGAATAGTCTTTACGATGAGGTAACGAAGAACATTTTCATCCTTTTTAAGTCCACCTTCAAGCTCTACAATCCCTGCTGGAGATCCTTCAAATTTGATCCAACCGAAGTAAGCTTCGTCAAAACGCTTATTCTTGTGATCCACGGTCTTTACAATCGTGTAGGCGAGGTCGATGAATACGGGTAATTCCTCGGCAATAATATCCTTGGAAATCCGATCAATCATACCACGCACGGCTCCCGACGCTCCTGAGATTTGCTCCTCGGCAAGCGTTGGAACGAGATGGTAGCCTAGCTCGTAAATGCGAGGCTCCGTGTGTTCATTATGATTCATATTAATTTTATGGCCTGGCTTGCGCCAAACCGGTTAACCTAGTAACTAAAGCATCCTACCAAAGGATGCGTAGAAAGTCAAAAGTGTCTATGGCCAAGCCCCGAACATTGTAATTCGAAAGTCTGTAAAGACAAAAACTAGCACAAATTAACACATAGGAATTGTCTACGGGGTGATATTGAAAACACGGAGCGCGTTTTGTACAAGCGCAGAGCGAACGGTTTCGAAGTCTTCGTTGCGAATCTCGGCGATTTTTTTCACTACTTCTTCCACATAAATAGGTTCGTTGCGTTTGCCACGATACGGCACGGGAGGCACATAAGGGCAATCCGTCTCTGACATTATTTTGTCTAGTGGAGCAAGACGCACAACCTCATCATACTCATTAGAAAATGTGATAACGCCAGTAATTGAAATCGTGAAACCAAGAGCAAAATATTCACGCGCTATTTCAATAGTTTGTGAAAAAAAATGTATATTCCCACGAAGACGCTCCCCTGCCATATTCTTTTTGGTTCTTAAAATCGCGAGCACATCTTTGTTGGAATCCGCAATCGACTTGTCACTATCGCGACAGTGAATCATCAGTGGTAGATTTTTCGCAATCGCAAAATCTATTTGTTCGTCAAAAAGTTTTTTTTGTCGCTCCTTTTCAACTGCAACATCCCCCGCATCATCGAGTCGAGAATAATCAAGACCGCACTCGCCCACCGCCACCACGCGCGAGCTCGTTGTAAGTTCAGCAAAAAACGGCTCGCGAAATTTTTCATTTCTGTCGTCAATTGGATGCACACCGATAGAGGCGTACACACAATCATCCGCAAAAGAAGCTATGTTGGCTGCCTCTTGAGAGCTTTGATAATCAGTTCCAACAACAATCGCAAAAACACCGCGCTCGCGCATCCGAGTAAGCACTTCTTTTCTGTCTTCATTAAAACGCGCGTCATTTATGTGCGAATGGATGTCAAAAAATTGTGGTGACATTTTTGTTTGTGTTATGCATTATCCAATAGTGTAACATACTGAGTATGTTTGAGATAAATTGAATATTGAATGTTGAATGGGTGCTGGATTGCTTCACTTCGCTCGCAATGACGGGAAACCGTACATCGCAATGTCGCTACGTGTGCGAATATTATTTCCGCATAAATAGTGGCTCAACTGGCGCTTTTGAATTAAACACTATTTCATCAACATTCACATCAGAGGCACCAACGAGAAGCGAAATCCTTTGCGCCGTGTCTGGCATAATCGGTACAAGCATTTGAGCGACCTCTCGAAGTCCAAACAAAAGACCCCAGATAATAGCTTCTGTTTTATCCCTGTCTGTCTTTACAAGCTTGAATGGCTCGTAGTCGGTAATAAACTGGTCTAGGTGTGAAATAAGCTCCCAAATCACATCCGCGCCTTTGTTTATCTCATTGGCAGACATATGCTTGTGGTATCGTGGCAATATATCATTGATAATAATATACGGGATATTCATTCCAGCGATATCGCCAAATGCTCCGACCGCGCTCATTTTTGTTTTAATTGAAGGCGCGCGCGTCGCGTCGCCTGTCACAACACCGCCAAAATATTGCTCTGCCATTTTGAGAGTGCGCGACACAAGGTTCCCTAACCCGTTTGCGAGATTTGCATTGTAAACCTCCTTGAATTTTTTGCGAGTCAAATCCCAATCCTCCACTGGAGAAACCTCGCGAGCAAGATAGTAACGCAAAGCATCACGCCCGTATTCAGAAATAAACTCTTCGGGACTCAAAACATTTCCTATACTCTTTGACATTTTTTTACCATCGGATGTTACAAAACCATGAACAAGAAGCTCTCGCGAGAGCGGAATTTTCGCCGACAAAAGAAACGCTGGCCACAAAAGCGCGTGAAAACGCAAAATATCTTTTCCTAGCACCTGGACATCAGCAGGCCAGAAGGTTCTAAAATTTTCTTCGTTATCTGTGCCGTATCCTAGAGCGGAAATATAATTTGATAGCGCATCGCACCAAACATACATCAGCTGTGTTGGGTCGTTTGGCACAGGTATACCCCACGGTATCGCGCGCTCCGGTCTGGAGATACTCACATCTCCCAAACCGCTTTCACCATTTGAGCCGGAGATTAGAGAAACGATTTCATTCACCCTAGACTGCGGTGTAATTTTAAATTCCCCGCTTAAAAGCAACCGTTTTATTTCGGGTCCATATTTTGAAAGTTTGAAAAAATAATTTTCTTCCTCAATGTGTTCCGGATTAGTATCGTGAAGCGGGCATTTCCCATCTACTAACTCTTTCTCAGTAATAAAAGCCTCGCATCCAACGCAATACAGCCCCTTGTAAAGACCTTTGTAAATGTCTCCAGCCTTCTCAAGCTCATGCCATAATTTTTCTGCTCCATGCCAGTGATGCTCTTGGTCAGAAGTGCGAATAAAAAAATCATTTGCTATACCAAGCTCTTTAATAAGCTCCTGCATCTTGGCAACATTATTGTTTACGAATGCCTGCGGGCCCATATATACTTTTTGCGCCGCGCGCACGATTTTGTCGCCATGTTCGTCTGAGCCAGTTAGAAAAAAAGTCTTGTCTCCTATGGAGCGATGATAGCGCGCTAAAATATCAGAAAGAACAAGCGTATACGTGTGCCCCAAATGGAGCTCCGCATTTGCGTAAAAAATCGGCGTTGTAATGTAAAATTTTTTCTCACTCACCACAGTAGAAGTTTTATTGCTAGAATCAGTCATTGTTATTATTTAAATTATCAGTTGCTTACTTTCATTTCTGGGATACATATAGAAACTTCTAGTGGGGCAAGTATAAGAACCAAACAAAGACTAAGCAAGAATCCCTTTTTCACGCTCTATATCCTCCACAAGCTCCATAATCGCAGCAGCAACTGGGACTGAAATTAGTACCCCCAAGAACCCGCCGAGCTGAGCTCCAATAATAAGAGCCAAAATAACGAGGATCGGTGGCACACCCACAACCTTTCGCACCACTAGAGGATAAATGAGGTGACTTTCAAACTGCTGAACTAGAACATAATAACCAGCAACGATGGCTGCGAGAGTCGGGCCGCCTACAGTTGCAGCAATAATGACTCCAGGGATTGCTGCAAGAATTGGCCCGAATACAGGAATAATTTCAAACAGCCCAGCGAGAAGCGCGAGCGACATTGCATACGGAACTCCGAAAATTGTAAGACCTAAAAACACGAGCACAAAGATTAGCACTCCGAGAAGAAGTTGCCCTTGCATCCACTTTCCTATCTTTGCTTTTGAACGCTCCCATAGATTAATTGCGTATTCCTCGTTTCCGAATGGAATGATGATGCGCAAGAAGTTTTCGATTCCACGTTCCTGCATCGCAAAATAAAATGACAAAACTATAATAAGGATGAAGCTAAATATTCCGCCAAAAATCGCTCCGGCTGCTCCAAGCACATTTTGTGATGTTGTGCCCGCGCCAGATATCCTTTCAAACAAATCCTCAAGTACGGGATTTGCCGTAGAGTCTGTATTTTTTTTGTCTCCCCAAAAAACGTTCGACAATATTTGCTTATCTCCTAATATATTTTTGTCCACGGACTGTATCATTCCTGGCAGCTTTTGAGTGATGTCTGATGCTTCATTTATTATTGGGGGGATAAAACCCAAAACGAGCCCAAAAAATAGCCCTGCAAACGCGACATAATTAATAAGCACGGCTGGGATGCGATGAATGCGAAAACGAGAAAGAAATTTAATTCCTGGCTCTATGGCCGACGCTAGGATAACTGAAGTAACGACGATCATGACTAAATCACGCAGAACCCAAAGCACCCACGCCCCAATAATAATACTGACGCCTTTTACAATAGTGCCAGATGTTATGGAAATAACTGTGTCCTTTTCATTGCCTTTCATCTTCGTATAATACCACAGGAGGGTTAATTAACAATCGCGCTAACAGCCCAAACCTACTCTTACAATAAACAGCGATCGCTGTTTATTGTAAGAGTAGGTTTGGATAGATGTGTACAGGGAAACTAAAATTCAAGAAGCGACTTTAGCACCATCTCATCCTTTGTTGGCCCAACGAGCGCTAGGTTCAGATTTTTATCCACAAAAATTTTGCGTGCCATTTTACGAATATCCTCCGCTGTTATGGCGCGGATAATCTTCTCCCTCTCTTTTGGTGTGCGCATTTCACGATGCATTACTTCTTGCGTGCCATAATATTCAGCAAGATCGTCGGATGATTCAAGACCAAGATACATCATTCCGATAATATGCTCTTTAACTTTTGAAAGCTCCTCTGTGGGGACAAGATTATTTTTAAAATCATTAAGTTCAGCCATCACAGCATTCAAAACCTCCGCAAGTCTGTCATTCGCAACTCCCGCAGACACGGCAAAGTATCCGCTGTCGGTTGAAGTGCTATTCCCAGCGCGCACGTAGTATCCTACTCCCATCTCGTCTCTGATTTTTCTGAAAAGTCGCGAGGACATTCCACTTCCTAGGACTCCGCTGAGTACAGAAAGAATTGGATTTCTCTTGTCGTAAATTGGGAATGACCTCACACCAAGAATGAAGTGCGTCTGGTCTGTTTCCTTGTGCTTTAGAACGACCTGAGGAGCCGACTGAATGTCGCGTGTTTTTTTCTTTGCGCTTTTTTTGCCAATAGTAATTCCTTTGAAGCTCTTTGTGATTTCTTTGAACGCTGTGCTTGCGGAGATATTGCCCGACACAATGACTGTTGTTGCATTCGCTACATAGTGCGCTTTGCGATACGCGACTAAATCCTTGCGCGACATCCCCCGAACTACATCGCGTGGTCCCGCAATCGTCCATCCAGCCGGCTGATCTTCATATAGAAGGTTCATCCACACCTCGCGCACTTTTTGCATCGGCATATCGTCGTACATATTTATCTCGTCCACAATCACGCCTTTTTCTTTTTCAATCTCGTCTTCTTTAAGAAGAGGGTTTAGATAGAGGTCGGAAATTATATCAATAAGTTTTGGAAAATCGCTTGCCTTCCCTTTTGCATAATATCCTGTGAATTCCTGACCCGTGAATGCGTTGAACTCGCACCCGAGCGTATCCAGCTCCTTTGCGAGGTCGCTCGTGTTTGGACGCGTGGTTGTACCTTTGAAACACATATGCTCCAAAAAATGAGAGATGCCGTTTTTATCCTTTGATTCGTATTTTGATCCGGTTTCTACAAGGACAAGCACAGTGACTGTTGGGTTGTCTGCCATAGGCACCGCAAGCATACGAAGGCCGTTTGGCAATACTTTCTTTTTATACTTCATAATTTCTGTAAATTACTTAATTTGCTCCATAATATAAGATTTAAGATCACCAATTAACATACGCTTTTGCTCACCTGTATCGCGGTCGCGTATTGTGACAGTGTCTTTTAGGTCGGGTGTTTCGCCGAGAGTATCAAAGTCTATTGTAACGCAAAACGGCGTGCCGATTTCGTCCTGACGTCTGTAGCGCTTGCCCACATTGCCGTTGTCGTCCCACATTATCTGTGGAATATCCTTTTTAAGCATCGTGTACACCTCGCGCGCTTTTGATACAAGCTCAGGTTTGTTTTTTAAAAGTGGCGAAACCGCAGTTTTGATGGGCGCCACGCGTGGGTGGAACTTCAAATATTCACGGGGACTGTCGCCCATAGTGTCTTCAGTATATGCGGAAAGTAGTACCGCGAGCATCGTGCGGTCCAAACCAAAGGACGGCTCTATGCAGTGTGGAATAAACCTCTCCCCTGCCTCTTCATCGCGGTACGACAAATCCACCTTGCTTGCCTCAGAGTGGCGAGAGAGGTCAAAGTCGGTACGATACGCAAGACCGTACAGTTCTTTTTGTCCAAACGGATACTCAAATTCAAAATCAATTGTGCGTTTTGAGTAATGCGCGCGGTCAGCGTCGCCTATCTCCACCTCGTGTACACGCGTGGTATCTATCCCCACAGCTTTAATAAATGTATTCATCGCTACACGCCACTCCTCAAATGCGCGCTGCCAATCGCTTTCTTTTACAAAATATTCTACCTCCATTTGCTCTAGCTCACGCAAGCGGAAAATAAAATCGCGTGGGGTAATTTCGTTTCTAAACGCTTTACCAATCTGCCCCAAACCAAACGGCATCTTTGGGTGAAAGGAGTCCACTACATTTTTAAAATTCACAAACATTCCTTGCGCCGTTTCAGGACGAAGATATGAAATGGAGGAGGAGTCCTCCATAGCGCCAACTTGGGTTTTGAGCATCATATTAAACTGACGTTCTGGACCTAATTCCCCGCCACACTCGGGGCACTTCGTCTTGTCGTCTATTTGATCAGTACGAAAACGTCTTTTGCATTTAGTGCACTCAGAGAGTGGGTCTGCAAAGCCTTGAACGTGCCCAGTAGTTACCCAAGTATTTGGATTCATCAAAATAGACGCGTCCATACCGTACATATCATCGCGTCCATCTACGAACATTCTCCACCAAATATTCTTGATGTTGTTTTTGAGCGCAGTGCCCAACGGGCCATAGTCATATGTGCCCGCGAGTCCGCCATATATTTCAGATCCCTGATAAATAAAGCCCCTTCGCTTGGAGAGCGAGGTAATTTTTTCCATCATATATGCGGGAGAGTTCTTAGTCATAAAGTTAAACGTCTTAAAGTTGAAAGTGAGACCAAACGCCTAACGCATTTACTTTATGGACTTTCGACTTTTTGACTTTTGGACTTTTGGACTTTCATTGTACCACATTTGCGTCATTTGGGTTAAATTGTGGGTCTCCGGTAATGTAGGTTGTCAGTGCCGGCTTTTTGTCCATTACTTCGGTCTTTGTGAAGTCGTCCATCGCGGAGATGGTGATGTCCCCAGTGAGAAGCGGCGAGCGATTGATATGACTCACGCTTGGAACAAATGAAATCTGAAACGCCGCGTCGCGCGTACCGCCAGAAAGCACACGGCCGACGTTCCAAGTGACCTCGCCCGTGCTGTCGTTGAAGCTGATGTCCTCACCTTCGGGATCAATCTTACCAAGCCATTTCACATAAATAGGCAATGTGGTTTTTGCAACCGCATTTGAAACATTGTTTGATGAGTTGCGCACGCTTAAGGATATTGTATATGTAGTTTCTTTATCTGCCTGTGGTGGGATTGGCCCGATGTTTTGAAATGGGCCAGAAAAGAACATCCCTTTCGCGTAAACCCTCAGGTCAGTCTCAAACTTCACACTACGAGACATAAAAGTTGACACAATCTCGTTATAACTCAGATCACTAATCTTGTTTGCTCGAGCGCGCACTTCGAACACAATTTGTGGATTTTTTATTAAACTATCTGCGCCAATACCGAGCGCAACTGGAGAGAAACTAAAACTTACCGTACCTCTTGATACTGGGTCAATTACCGCAAGATCTTTGCTTCCTGATTTGTCCCAAACAATAGTGTTGTCAATGGACCTGTAATAGCCTCCTCCAGACGCATATATGGAATACCGATCGAGAGCAACGCCATTAAGCTTTACCTCTATAACTGCATCAGTGAATTTTGTTGGATTATTGCTTTGCCAAAAAACATCTACTCTCACACCCTTGCCAAGTGACACAACGTTATCTTGCGATTTGCTGTTGTTTATTGCAACATCAAGCGCGAGGAATGGTTTTGTAATAGTGCTCGATTCCGTTGCAGAATTATACACTATTCCAACAAAACGTTCGTCTTTTGTATCCTCTGTGCCTACTAAAATTTTTGTGACCTTTTCTTCGTTTTCTTGTCCTTCAATAGACCCACGAATTTTTATTGTTCGCTTTTCCTGCGGGGAAAGATCCACGACTCGCCAAACATTTTCGCCATATGTCGGCGCAGGGCTTGCTGAAATAAAATTAAAACCGCGTGGGAAAGTTGCGTATATTAGTATTGCTCCAGTAGAATCCTTACTATTTGAGCCCACTTCTATTGACAGCTCTACCTCCTGCCCTGAACTTACTTCTTTTGGCACCGAGAGCTTGACATTCACTGGTGAAGATGAAATTTTTATAGAATATATCGTTGTCTTTTTGATTGTTGCGTTTGACCCCGCCATGCGATACTCAAGCACAACCTGCGCAACCTTGCTCGTGTTTTCCTCACCATAAAGCATAGTATTTACTGTTTCTGAAATAGATTGTTCAGGCGCAATCCCGCCCAATTTTTTTGAAATGCGTGGAATATCAACTCTGTTAGGTACAGAATAAAATCCGGGGGGATATTCAACAAAAAGCGTTGCGGATTCGATAGATACCTTGTTGTTGTTTGTTATTGTAAACCTTGTTTCAAAGGGCTCACCACCTGAAACAGCCACAGGCGCCACTATATCTATAAGAATATTTTCCCCAGAAACAATATTGGATCCACGCCACCAAATAAAAACAGCCACGACTGTTGATAGCAAAAAAAACAGCACGGAGTATTTAACAAATTTTTTCATTAGTTGATGGCGGTTAGCCGACGTGATTTCGGTCTCTCGAAGAGATGCTTCATCTGCTTCCTTGTCCCAAGACGGACCGGCTATTGCTTCCTTGTGTGTCAAAATATCTTCTACTCTGTGCTGTTTGAAGTCCTTTGAATAGAGATCCTTTTCGAGCTCGGAGATTTTGCTTTTTACATCATCTGGCATTATGTAATTATACCCCCACACCTACTTTTTGCATAGACAA
>PCUO01000012.1:6904-16001 GCA_002771015.1 Candidatus Yonathbacteria bacterium CG17_big_fil_post_rev_8_21_14_2_50_43_9 | reverse complement strand
GTTTCAGCGTGACTACAAATGGCACGGCAACCCACCAAACAAAGAGCAGGGAGCAAACGCGATGGCAGAGCTCCGCACTCTGGGTGGACAAATTGCGAGTGAGCATGAGTAGCAACTTGTATATTAAATATGGAAATAATTTATGCAAATGGGAAAATAGAAGTATTTATTTAAAAAGTTAATAAAAACCTCGGTGCCCGTATACAAAAGACAATCGATATTCTTGAGAGGTGTGGTAATAATATAGAATTTCCACACTCAAAAAGTATCGGTCGAGGGTTGCTCGAATTACGGACAGAAGGGAATCCCCAAGCGCGAATTATTTTTATGTTCCACAAAGATCAGGCATACCTCCTCCATATTTTATGAAAAAGGAACAGAAAATTAGAAAGAGTGATATTGAGGCGGCCTTGAGGGTAAAAAAGATTGTTCTTGAATAATATAGCGTATATGGTATACTAAAACTATGAAATTCAAAACACACAAACAAGTAAAAGCGGGACTTATGAAAGACCCTGAGTTCAAAAAAGCTTACGATGGACTAAGTGCTGAGTTCGAGATTGTTGAAGCAATCATAAAAAAGCGCGCGAAGAAAAAGCTTACACAGAAAGCACTTGCGAAGGAAATCGGGGTTACTCAGTCTGCACTAGCTCGTTTTGAATCGGGGCGCTCAAATCCGACATTTTCTTTTATACAAAAAGTAACTGCTGGTCTCGGACTGCGTTTAACGGTAAAATAATAACAAGCGTGAAAGAACGCGAAAGAACGCGGAATGGACGCGGGCTTAAGCGGAAAAATTATGGAAAAAATAAAAAAATACAAATGAATAATTATTTTTGTACTCGTGGTTTTGAACTGTGCCTTTGATTAGTATGAGTGTAGGCCAATGTAAATTAGAAAGAAGTGTACAGAAAGAGCAAGCAATTATGCACACAACTCTGCTAATTGACAGGTTAATTTTGATGAAATGTATAAATTTTGCCAAAGAGATTATGGCATAAAAAATAAATTTCATTTTGCAGGTAAACAACGCACATGGTATTATAATAGTTATGAATACATTAGTTCAACAAAAGCAACTGCAATCACTCGTACGCCGAACAATCATTGAGTCTTTTCAGGAGATTTTTGCTGATCCTGATTTTGGTATGATGTTATCATCTCAAACAACAAAACAACTCAAAAAGGCGCAAAAAGCTAACCCTAGAAAATTGACCTCACTGAGGGAGTTTAGCAGGAAGGGCTAATACTCGTATTATGGTGCAGGCATGGAAAATTGTTCTAACAAAGGATGCTGAGAAGAATTTTCTTGAATTGGACAAAGGAATCAGTGTGCGTATACGCAGGAAGCCTGAATGGCTTGAGAGTAATTTTGATCAAGTAGTACCTTTGCCACTTGAAAGGGAGTGGGTTGGTTTCTTTAAGTTAAGAGTCGGTGACTATCGCGTAATATATAAAATATTCTAGGATGAACGACTGCTAATGGTTGCTTGTGTTGGGCACAGGTCAGAGGTATATGAAAATTAAATAGTGTATACTGTAATAAAGTAAAATAGGAATATGAATCTTAACCCAAAACTTTTTGATACAGATGTAGAGCAAGCGCCGATTCGCGCGGGCTTTGGCGAGGGGCTTGTGTTCGCTGGTCGCGCGGATGAGCGCGTGGTGGCTATGTGTTGTGACCTCACCGAATCCACAAAGATGGATGCATTCGCAAAAGAATTTCCAAAGCGATTTTTTGAAATGGGGATTATGGAGCAGTCGTCGGTATCAGTCGCCTCAGGAATGGCAGCGATGGGTAAGATTCCATTTGTTTCCTCATATGCGATGTTTTCTCCAGGAAGAAGCTGGGAGCAGATTCGTACGAATATTTGCTACAATGACCGCCCAGTAAAAATTGCTGGTTCGCACGCTGGAGTTTCTGTAGGTCCTGACGGCGGGACGCACCAGGCGATTGAAGACATTGCAATTACACGCGTGATGCCGAGAATGGTAGTCATTACTCCGTGTGACAGCATAGAAGCAAAGAAGGCGACCATTGCAATGGCAAAGACAAATTCTCCAACTTACATCCGCCTCGCGCGCGAAAAAACTCCTATCATCACAACAGAAGACACGCCGTTTGAAATCGGCAAGGCGCAAGAATTTTTTCGCTCTGCAAATCCAAAAAAAGTTGGCATAATTGCTTGTGGCTCACTCGTATACAATGCAATCATGGCTGGAAAAGAGCTTGAGGGAGAGGGGATTGGGGTGGTTGTTTTAAATATTGGAACAGTGAAGCCAATGGACCGCGAGGCGGTAATTAACCTCGCGAAAGAATGTGGAGCAATCGTCACTGTGGAGGAGCATCAAGTCGCCGGTGGTATGGGCTCGGCAGTCGCGGAAATTCTGGCAGTTGAACATCCAACCAAAATGTCGTTCGTTGGTGTGCAGGATTTATTTGGGCAGTCGGGCTCGCCCACCGAACTTTTGGAACACTATGGTATGGGAATCTCACATATTAAGGAGGCAGTGAAGAAGCTTTTGTAAAAATGGAACCAGACAACCACTTAGATGAAGTTATAGTGCAATTAAAGTCTCTCAACGTGAAGCTTGCGCAACAAAATACCATTCAGAGGATTCTTATTACTGGAGTCATCTATGGTATAGGTTTTTTCCTCGGCTCAGCAATCATAGCCACAATTGCACTTGGTGTTTTTGGTCCAACGATAGCAAAAATCCCCTGGGTTCAAGAAAATTTTGATAGAGGCTCAGCTATATTACGCCCTGCTCAGAATTAATAACAAATTACTTGCATAATAGGTTAACGACCGTTAACCTATTATGCAAGTAATTTGTTATTTCGGCTATCGAGGAGCGAGTGGACGAGTATTCTCGTATACAACGTCCGAGTAAAGACGAAATATAGGTCTAATACCTCACCGCTTGCGGCGAGAACGTGCGAATACTCCAAGAGTAAATTTGCTAATTGAAAAGCGAGCTATGACAATACCCTATCGGCTTGCCATGGGGAACCTTTATTACATTAACCAAGCTTTGCTACTTTGTAGTTCTCTGGAGCTTCTGCTAGGTACTTTTCAATTTCAGATTGGGTGAGGAGACCTTCCTGCGCGCCGACCTTCTGAACCACAGACATTGAGTTGATTGGTGCCCATGTAATTGCTTCAGAAGGAGTTTTTCCAAGAGCGAGAGCAGAAACGAACGCAGATGCAAATGCGTCCCCGGCGCCAGTACGCTCGTATGGAGGAACAGGGTCTGGGTAGATTGGCATGAACCATGAATCACTGCCGTCATACATGTACGCGCCTTTCGGCCCATCAGTAATGAGCGAAATTTTTGGCCCGAGCTTAGTGATGCCTTTTGCAAGGTCCTTTGGCTCAGATTTTGTATCGTTTAAAATAAGGCGTGCTTCTTCTACGTTACAGAAGAAAAATTCAGTATGTGCGTAGAGATCTTTTAGTGCGTCATACCCGAGTTTAATCTGGAATCCACCTGGTTGAAACGCGAGCTTTGTTTCAGGATGCATAGCAAGATATTCTGCAATCTCGTGATGATACGCAAGAGATTTTTCGTTTAGGGACGATAGATAGAGCCAGCGTGGGCCTACGTCACCAAGTGGAAGCGTGTAGGGAAACCCCTCGTGTTTAATTAGGATTGTGCGTTCGCTGTCGTACCAAAGCACATAGTGGTAATTTGTTTTGATGCCGTCGTATTGTTTGATGTACTCTGTGCTGACGCCGTCATTTTTGATAGAAGCAAGACATTTCTCTCCGTCGTCATCCTTGCCTAGATTTGTAATAAGCGCGCTTTTGAGGCCCAAGCGTGACGCAGACACGCAAGCGTTTGCGCTGTTGCCTACAGCATAAGCAACTTTTACAAAATCAAATGGAACTTTCGCGCCAAATGGCATACAGATCTCGCACGCATTTGTATCTACGCGACATGTAGTGTGCGCTTGGTCTTCTTTTAGACGAATAAATGCGTCTACGACGGTGTCTCCAATGCCTACAAAATCTAGTTGACCTGATTGTTCCATAATATATCAATTTAATTTTTATTTAATATTCCTATTCTACCACAATATGATAGAATAGGAATATTATTAAAAGAATTTGTGTAAATATTTATGATGTATAATTTAGACCTGACTTTTTATGAAGCCATAGCGTTTAGTACAGTTGCAATTTTGATTGTTACATATTTCATATTAAAAAAGCTTCGAAAACATGGAACAGCACATACACCGCAGGTTATGAATAAAATTAACGATTTTTACAAAACACAAGATTCTTATAAAATAAATTATTAATTATGAGCACTATTCCAACATTACGAGAAGTCATTGCTGACGCTGAAGCAAAGCATATTGCTGTCGGGCACTTTAATATTTCAAACTTAGAAGCGCTGTGGGCTATCTTTCGCGCGGGGAAAGCTCTCAATTTGCCCATCATCGTTGGTTTGTCAGAAGGTGAGCGAGATTTCGTGGGTGTTCGTCAGGCAGTTGCCCTTGTAAAAAGTATTCGCGAGGAGTACAATTACCCGATTTTTCTTAACGCTGACCACACCTATTCAGTGGCGCGCGTGAAAGAGGCGATTGATGCTGGTTTTGACTCAGTGATTTTTGACGGTGCAAAACTTCCTCTTGATGAGAACATCGCAAAGACAAAGGAATGCGTGGACTACGCGCGCGCTTCTGGGAGAGATGTGCTTGTAGAAGCGGAAGTTGGTTACATCGGCACTTCGTCAAAAGTTTTGGATTCTATCCCAGAAGGCGTAAAGTTTGACGACACGACGCTCACCACACCAGAGCAAGCAGAGCAGTTTGTGCGAGAAACTGGGGTGGATCTATTTGCGCCAGCAGTTGGGAATATGCACGGCATGCTTCGTAACGCGCCAGAGCCACGCTTGGACATTCCGCGTATCAGCAAAGTCCGCGCGTCGGCGGGGGTTCCACTCGTTCTTCACGGAGGGTCAGGAACATCTGACGAGGATTTTCGTGAGGCTATAAAGGCGGGGATTAGCCTAGTGCATATTAACACCGAAATCCGTGTGGCTTTTGTGAAAACTTTGGCTTCGTACCTCACCGCGCACCCAGATGAAGTAGCTCCGTACAAGGTGATGAAAGAGCCAACAGAAGCAATGCAAAAGGTGATTGAGGCGCGATTGAGGCTGTTTTCCGGACTCTAGATGAGTTCCGTAAATCGTCAAAGGTCAGTTGTGGAAGAAATGCAAGGGATTTTTAGGAAGTCCAGGACTTCCTAAAAATCCCTTGCATTTCTTCCTGAAATCCGTATACTACTGCAATATGAATATCATACTAAAAGGGGAAATAAGGGACCCAAAGAGTAAACTTGCGGAACTTCGCGCAGAGGGGTTCGTTCCTGGTGTTTATTACGGACACAAGGAGACTGCAACATCATGCGTTTTTCCGATGGTTGCTTTTAAGAAGGTTTGGAAAGCTGCGGGGGAATCAACAGTGGTTATTCTCGAAATGCCAAAAGGCAAGGTTTCAGCGCTCATTCGTGAGGTACAGGTTGACCCCGTAAAAGGTCAGCCTGTTCACGTTGACTTTTACGTTCTTGAAAAAGGTCAGGAAGTTTCGGTACATATTCCACTAGAATTTACTGGCGTATCGGTTGCTGTAAAAGACCTCGGCGGTTCGCTCGTGAAGGTTCTCCACGAAGTTGAGGTGAAAGGTCAGCCAGAAAATCTTCCACACAATTTCACTATTGATATTTCCGCGCTTGAAGCGTTTGAGAGTCAGATCTTAGCAGAGAGCATTATTCTTCCAAAGGGAATTACACTTGTTACTCACGGCACAGATGTAGTTGCAGCAATCGCTGTTGCAAAGGATGAGCCAATAGAAGCTCCTGTCATGGATCTCTCCGCAATTGAAGTAGAAAAGAAGGGCAAGAAGGATGAGGAGGAGGCGTCAGTTGCTGAAGAAAAGTAATTTTCAAATACTAATCAAAAAAAAGAGCCGAGCACTATTCTGGTGCTTGGCTCTTTTTTTGGTATAATATATATTACATGTTCAAAAGTTTTCTCAGAAAAATACTCGGTGTGCTAATCCTTTTTACGCTTGCCTATGAAGGGTTTTCAATTGTCGCATTCGCTCAAGCTGTTGCTGAGGATGTTTTGGCGCTCAGGGCAAAACTTGAAGCAGAGCTCTCATCTATTGAAAAAGAAATTGGCGTGCAGAAAACAATCCTTGAGGCAAAACAAAAAGAGGGGGTTTCGCTTGAGCGCGATGTGGCGATTTTAACCGCGCAGATTCAAAAAGCAAAACTCTCAATCAAGGCGCGCAATCTTTCTATTTCTGGACTCGTTGATGATATAGGTTTGAAAAATCGCACTATTGGAAAATATTCTGCAAAGATTGACCGTGAACGCGAGTCTCTTGCGGGTCTTGTGCGACGAACAAACGAACTTGATAGTTATTCTATCGTTGAGGTAGCTCTTTCTGGTAGAAACTTTTCGGAGTTTTTTGTTGATTTGGATAATTTTCAATATGTTGAAGATGGGATAGTCGCATCTCTAGAATCAGTTGGAGTTGCAAAAAAAACAACAGAGGAAGAGAAGAAAATTCTTGAAAATAAAAAAGCCGAAGAAACTGATCTGCGCCGTGTTCAGGAGCTGGAGAAAAAACGAATAGAAGCAAAGGAAGTAGAAAAGAAGAATATTTTGAAAGTAACAAAAGGACAGGAGGCTGCATACCAAGCTATTTTGAAAGAAAAGCAACAAAGTGCCGCACAAATTCGAGCTGAGTTATTTTCACTCAGTGGTTCAACCGCGATTTCGTTTGAAAAGGCGCTTGCATACGCAAGAGTTGCCGCGAAGAAAACGGGTGTTCGTCCCGCAATGATTCTCGGCATTATAGCGGAGGAATCAAACCTAGGACAAAATGTTGGCAAAGGAACGTGGACCGTGGACATGCACAAAACGCGCGATGTTCCTGTTTTTAAATATTTGACATCACTCCTAGGTCTTAATCCAGACAATATGCCGGTTTCAAAAAAAGTTTGGTATGGATATGGTGGAGCAATGGGGCCCGCGCAATTCATACCATCTACTTGGGCATGTTTTTCTGGCTATATAAATACGACAACTGGAAAATGTGGAAAGAACTCAGATGGCTCATGGAACGGCCCGTGGGAATACAATAAAAATAAAGACCGCGTAGGCAAGCTCACTGGGAACTTCCCGCCAAATCCATGGGACCCTCAAGATGCATTTATGGCATCGGCTCTTTATCTCTCTGATTCAGGAGCCTACAAACAAACATCAAAGTCAGAGTTTGTTTCAGCAATGTGCTATTTGGCTGGCTGTGGGAATGTGCCCAATAAAAAACTATGGTTTTATGGTGACGATGTAATGTGCCTAGCCTTAAAATATCAAAGGAATATTGACATACTTGAAGGTACAAATATCGCAGCAAAAAGGGCTGTAGACATTTATCACAGCGGGTGTTAGAATTTTCGGATCCCAGGAACTTATCATTTCAAATTTTCCGTGAGCGCTTTTAGTGAATCAACTTCAATAGGGCGAAGCATTTCATAAAGTTGTTTTGCGGTTGGTTTTGTTTTTTTGCCCAACGCGACAAGAAGTGTCTCCATTTTTGCCTTCGCTTCAGGGTCTGTTAGCGCAATGCCGGAAATTATTGTTTGTGAGAGCCACTCAGTGCTATTTTTTATACAAAATGCTTCATTGTTTGTCGCCTCTAGTGTCGGACAAAGCGCGAGTGCGAGAAATGATGCATTAACGCGCGATCCAGAAATCTTCTCTTCTAGTATTACTCGTAGTGACCTTTCCGCATCAAGATCATTTTTTGTGTTAGCAAGCTCAGTTTTTAGATTTGTAATCTCACTTACTAACGTTGCTTTTTCGCTAGTATTTTCAGAAAAAATAAACCAAGCCCCAAAGACGAAAATTATATATAAAACAAAAAGAAAGATATGTATTCGTTTCATTTTCTTATTATATCAGCGTGTCGTTGACTTACAAAGTATTTTTTGGTACAGTAGACTCATCACAGACCGCGTTTGGCGGATTTTTTGTTTAGTAAAATTAATCATGGAAATAAGAAACATAGCTATTATCGCACACGTGGATCATGGAAAAACGACCTTGACCGATGCTTTAATGCGCCAGACTGGAATGACAAAAGAGGGCGTAACCATGGACTCAAACGCCCTTGAGCTTGAGCGTGGTATCACTATTTATGCTAAAAATACCTCCGTTTTTTACAAAGGGACAAAAATCAACATTGTGGACACCCCTGGTCACGCGGACTTTGGATCTGAAGTTGAGCGCGTGCTTCGCTCTATAGACACAGTGCTTCTTCTTGTGGACGCTCAGGAAGGTCCAATGCCACAGACACGTTTTGTATTAAAGAAGTCTCTTGAACTCGGTTTGAAGCCAATTGTTGTTTTGAATAAAATTGACAAGCCAGCAGCTCGTCCAAAAGAGGTGCACGACGAGGTGTTTGAGCTCTTCTTTGAACTCGGCGCGACAGATGAGCAACTTGATTTTACAACAGTGTATGCTATTGGTCGTCAAGGTATTGCAAAGCGTACGCTTGAAGAAGATTCAAAGGATCTCACGCCACTCCTTGATGTGGTTTTAGAAAAAGTTCCCGCAGTAAAAAGCGATATCCATGCTCCAGTGCGTATGCAACCATTCAACTTGGGTTACGACAACTTCCTCGGACGTCTAGCTATAGGTCGTATTTACGAAGGCACTCTTCATGCTGGTGAGAATATTATTATTAAAAATGTTGATGGGACTTCTCGCAATGGACGAATTACCAAGCTTTGCACATTTGAAGGCACGGAAAGAAAGGAGGTTGAGGATGCAGTGGCCGGTGACATTGTGATGGTGGCTGGGCTCCCCGATGTGTACATTGGCGAAACGCTCTGCAAAACAGAAGACCAAGAGGTTCTCCCAGCTATTAAGGTGGACGAACCAACCATCTCTTTGAATTTTTTTGTGAACGACTCGCCGTTTGCCGGACGTGAAGGCAAGTTTGTTACTATTCGTCAGATTCGTGACCGCTTGGAGCACGAGCTTGAGGTGAACGTGGGACTCCGTGTGGACT
>PCUO01000012.1:0-6834 GCA_002771015.1 Candidatus Yonathbacteria bacterium CG17_big_fil_post_rev_8_21_14_2_50_43_9 | reverse complement strand
GCGTCGCGAGGGTTTTGAGCTTCAGGTCTCTCAACCACAGGTTATCATTAAAGAAGAAAACGGCGTGAAGCTTGAGCCATATGAGGAGCTCATCATTGACGTTCCATCTGAACTTTCTGGAATTGTTATTGAAAAACTAAACAAGCGTAAAGCTATGATGACCAATATGAAAGAGGAGAATGGCATCACGCGTCTCACTTTTGATATTCCTACACGCGGGCTTCTAGGCTACCGCGGACAGTTTGTGGTGGATACAAAGGGCGACGGCATTTTATCCGCGCGTTTTGTGGAGTTCCGTCCACATGCAGGCGAGATTGTAAAGCGCGCGGCTGGGTCAATGGTTTCAATGGCATCTGGAAAAGCTCTCGGTTTTTCACTATATAATCTTCAGGATCGCGGTACTCTATACATCGGGCCTGCTGTGGAGGTGTACGAAGGGCAAGTTATTGGCAACACTGCAAAGGGTGATGAAATGACAGTGAATCCCACAAAAGGGAAGCAACTTTCAAATATGCGTTCTTCGGGCACCGACGAAGCAATCGTGCTCACACCACCATTTGACCTTTCAATTGAGCGAGGTCTTGAGACAATGACCGAAGAGGAATTTTTGGAAATTACCCCAAAATCTGTTCGTCTCCGCAAGCAGTATTTGACTGATGCAGATCGTGTGAAGGCATTTAGGAAGAACTAGCAAAACATTTGACAATTGACATCGCTACGTGGACATTTGACAGGGCACCATTTGCCGAAGGCAAATGGTGCCCTGTTGTCAGTTGTGATTTGTCTCAACTGACAATTGTTGGCCGTAGGCCACTTATCCACAGCTATATTTTTGAATATTGTACTTTTGTTGTCCGCGTGGTAATCTTACTTAGTAAGAGTTTTCACTCAGTGCTTGCTTGACTGCTTGGTTCTAGCCGAGGTGAGAGGGCGAGGAAAACAGGTCATCTTACCGAAGGCCTCCTGCGCAGTAATTTTTTACTGCAGCTCTCATATTTTGACTACAACTAGTTAGAAATTTTTTGAAATATAGATATATTCCTCAAAATTTCTAACTGCGTTTCGCCTAAAATATGAGACCTTCGTTGCAAAAATTATTGCGCAGGAGGCCTTTTAGAATTAAGCAAAATTAAGCAAAAATAAGTAGTATTATGGCAAAAAAATTGTACGTGGGAGGGATCCCTTATTCAACGACTGAGGATGATCTCAAAGTAGCGTTTGCAGAAATGGGTGAAGTTACTTCTTCAGCAATCATCATTGACAAGATGACTGGTCGCTCAAAGGGTTTTGGCTTCATTGAAATGGCAAATGACGCAGATGCCGATAAGGCAATCACAGAAATGAATGGCAAGGATTTCCAGGGCCGAACACTTACGGTAAACGAAGCGCGTCCTCTCGAGGAGCGCGCGCCTCGTCGTGAGTTTGGTGGCGGAAACCGCCGAATGGGCTAACCCCCATACAACAAAAAAACCCTGAATCAGCTGATTCAGGGTTTTTTTGTTGTAAGATTTAAGCTTATACACAGTCATCTATTGTGAAGGGCTTGTGCCACGTGGTATAATTAGACCACGTTTTACCAGTTTAATTTTAGAAATTTATGAGTAAATTTATTATTGCAGGAATTGTGTTTATGACTGTGCCGTTTGCCACTTTTGCGCAGACGACAGCGACAACTGCCGTCTCTACAATTGATACGACAGTTGTGAAGTCGGGTCTTTTGCCGGGAGACTTCTTTTATTTTTTGGACAGATGGACTGAGGCTCTCAACATGGCATTCACTATAAATAGTGAAAAAAAGGCGCGCAAACATCTTGAATATGCAAAGGAGCGTGTTGCAGAAATGAGTGACGTTCTCAAGAATCCAAACGCAAAACTTGAGCACATTGAAAAGGCTAAAGCAAATTTTGACGAGCGGGTAGCAAAGGCTGCGACTCTTGTGAAAGGTGAAAAAGATAAGGGAGCCGATGTCGCACACCTCGCGCGCGAGCTAGATGATGAGCTTGATGATGCCCACGAAGCCATTAGAGAGATGCTAAAGGACCACGAGGACGAATCTTCTAATGCAGAAGCAGAGATTCGCGCAAAGCTCGCAACTCTTTCACCCACAGACCCTCAGTTTAATGGATTAACACAAGCACTTGAATCCATTACTAAGGAGAAAAATGATACTGCAGAAGAATTAGACGACTTAGATATTGATTTAGACGACGAGCAAGCGCTTTTTGAGGAAGTAATGGGGAAGGAACTTTCTGAAATAAAGCGCAAAGAACAAAATGAGAATCGCATTCGAGAAAATGCGATTCGCGATATGGAGACGCCAGAAATAGATATGGACGGAATGGATATCGACGGAGACGATATGGATGATCCTGAAGACATTATTAAATTAAAAGAGGTAAGAGAATGATGGAAGGGTTTGATAGATAAATATTTTGAATGACACAATCGTCGACAATCGGTAAGCTATTATTGAGCGGTTTATATCTAAGCATCACAGTGTCCGTCGTTGCCACTGTGATGCTTACTGTGTCTACTAATAAAACCAACCAAACAAAGGTTTTGCTTGGCGGTGATGAAATAATAGTCACTATCGCAGACACACCCGCGCTTCGGCAGAAAGGATTAAGTGGTCGTAATGGTCTCGGTTCAAACGAGGGAGTGTTTTTTGTGTTTCCAAAACCTGATTTTTATGGTTTTTGGATGAAAGATATGCATTTCCCTATAGACATTATTTGGTTTGATGAAAATTATGAAGTTGTCGATGTGTGGGAGCGCGCGAATCCAGAATCATATCCACAAATATACACATCGCAAAGCGAATCACGGTTTGTATTAGAAGTTCAAGCAAATTTTTTTTCAAATCATAATTTAAAAATTGGAAATACATTCAAAATACTCCAATAGATTAGTGGTTTCACGGGGCGCGGGTTTACAGTTGGTTTATTTTGTTTTTAACTGCTCATCTTTGTAGCTATCTACCTGTTGTAATTTTTATTTTGGGGTACAATGAGTAAACATAAAGTAGAGAATAGTAATTAATTAATTTTAAAAAGCATCTTATGCAAAAAAGTACCAAACAGGCTTCGAAGTCCACACCACACGTAAAAAATAGATTGGAAATGAGTGTTAAAAAGCGTAGTGGCGAGGTTGTTACTTATGATATTGAACATATCGTAAGCGCAGTTTACAAGGCGATGCAGTCCTCTAAAGAGGGTGAACGAAAAGAAGCCGAATATATAGCGCGTAAGGTGCAGTCAGAGCTTATACGCATAAGGAAATTATTCAAAGGATTCGTGCCAACAGTGGAAGGAATCCAGGATATTGTTGAAAAAGAGCTTATTTTGGAAGAATTTGTAAAAACTGCTAAAGGATACATTCTTTTTCGTGAAAGACGCGCGCGAGCTCGTGATGCGAAGGGTGATATTCCAGAAGAGGTTAAAAAATCCGTTGCTGAAGGAAAGAAATATTTTCGCAATCCGATGTCAGAATTTGTGTATTATCGCACATACTCTCGCTGGATGCCTGAAAAAGGGCGTCGCGAGACATGGATAGAGACAGTAGACCGCTATATGGATTTTATGAAGGAAAATCTCGGCGATAAGCTAGAAGCTGGTGAATATGCTGAAGTGCGCGAAGCAATTTTGAAACAAGAAGTAATGCCTTCGATGCGACTCCTTTGGGGAGCAGGTGACGCTGCGCGCAAAACAAATGTGTGTGGGTACAATTGCTCATTCGTTGCGCCATCGTGCACGCAGGATCTCGGTGAGATTATGTATCTACTTATGTGCGGTACTGGAGTTGGATATACTGTTGAAAGTCAAAATGCTCAAGCATTTCCTCAAATTAAAAAGCAAACTGGAAAGATGCTTCCAACTCATATCGTGAAGGACAGCAAAGAGGGTTGGGCAGACGCCTATATCCTCGGTATGAACACATGGTTTAGTGGAGCAGACATAAAATTTGATTATTCCAAGCTTCGCCCTGAAGGTGCTCGCTTGCTTACTATGGGTGGCAAAAGTTCTGGCCCAGAACCTCTTATTGCGCTCATGGAATTTTCACGCGAGCGAATTTTGAAGAAGCAAGGACGCAGACTCTCTAATATCAACCTTCACGACATTATATGTAAAATTGGCGAGGTGGTTGTTTCCGGAGGTGTTCGCAGAAGCGCTCTTATATCGCTTTCTGATCTTGATGATCATGATATGCGCCATGCAAAGGATGGACAATTTTACCTTACTGATCCAGAGCGTATGATGGCGAACAACTCTGCTGTATATTGGCAAAAGCCGTCAAATACAGAGTTTTTAGATGAATGGGTGGCGCTGATGAAAGGAGGCTCTGGGGAGCGCGGGATTTTTAACCGCGGGTCTATTTCAAAACAAGTTCCCGCGCGTCGCTGGAAGACTCTTGAAAAAGATTTTGACACATGTGGTACAAATCCGTGCGGTGAGATTATCCTTAAATCAAAACAGTTTTGTAATTTGTCGGAAATTGTTGCTCGACACGAGGACACTAGTGAGACACTTTTGAAAAAAGCGCGTCTCGCGGCTCTTTTAGGGACATATCAGTCATCTCTCACTAATTTCGGGTATCTCTCTAAAGAGTGGAAGGAAAACTGCGAAGAGGAGCGTCTGCTCGGTGTATCTATTACTGGACAATGGGATTGCAAGGCGGTTCGCGAACCAGAGATAATGATGAAGCTTCGCGATGAAGCTGTCAAAATGAACAAAGAGTATGCAAAACGTTTCGGTATAAACGCCTCAACGGCAGTTACAGCAGTCAAACCTTCAGGCACAGTGTCACAGCTTGTTGATTCCGCATCTGGAATGCATCCGCGCAATTCGCAGTACTACATTCGTCGAATTCGCATTGCTGCTACGGACAGTCTTTTCAAAATGATGAAAGATCAGGGAGTGTCGTATCAACCAGAAGTTGGGCAATCAATGGAAAATGCAGTGACATATGTTCTTGAGTTCCCTGTAAAGGCGCCAGAAAAATCAATTTTTAAGAACGATCAAAGTGCGATTGATCAACTTAATTATTGGAAGATGGTAAAGGAAAACTTTACAGAACATAATCCGTCAGTTACTATTTCAGTAGGGGATGATGAGTGGATAACCGTTGCGAATTGGCTCTACGATAACTGGGATATGATAGGAGGACTTTCGTTTCTACCGCGTTCAAATCATGTTTACAGATTAGCTCCATACGAGGAAATTTCAAAAGAACAGTATGAAGCAATGATGGGGAAATTCCCTGAAATTGATTTTGCAAAAATTGTGACATATGAACGCGAGGATCAGACACAAGGAGCAAAAGAATTGGCATGTGTGGCAGGAGTGTGTGAGATAGTTTAATAATTTAACGAGCGTCGCGGGTATAAATTTTACCACAGTTAAATCCTGCTTTGCAGAAATTTCGCAAAGCGAAATTATTTAACCGGGTGTTGAATTTAATAATCGCTTCGCTCATTTAAAATCAACCATGGCAAAAGGAAGAGACGCGCATAAAGAAAAAAAGAAGCCAAAGAAGAGCGCAAAGAAGTAGAGGTCGCTCGGCAAGCTCCTTTTTTGTTGCACGCATAATTTTTTGCTAAAAATTTGCTCTGCTCGTGCCGTCGCACTTGCGCAAGGCACCAGAAAACGACTTGCCTCGCTCGGAGGAAGAAACACACTGAAAAGCAAACCGGCTCGCTTTGAGGTAGAGAAAAACCTTGTAAAACAATATTTTTCTCTATTGATATTTTGAGCAAAAGGTGGTATAATTGTTATACCCATATCAGATGGTCGCCCCCCACCAATTTTGTTTCTAAATTACAGAGGAGATATTTTGCTTAAAAATAAAATAATACCTTTTAGTATATTTGGAGATGAGATTGGTGGGGGGAGGAAAGTCCGAACACTCCCCCCCACCAATTTTGTTTCTAAATGATAGAGGATATATATCTTTTCTTGAGAGTGAAATAAGCCTCGCGGTATATTTGGGAATAGGATTGGTGGGGGGAGTAAGGTAGCGGGTAACGCCCGTCGAAAGTAATTTCAGAGGTGCGAGCAGTGACGCCGATGCCGAAAGGCTAGGGTTCCTTCGGGAATATGTTCGTCGAAAGGCGAAAGTGAAACGGCTAAATCCTTACCTGGGTGCAAGGCCGTACCCCCCACCACAATATGCATTATTTGTACGTTATAAAGAGTTCAGTTGATAATGGGCTGTACATAGGTCAGACTTCTGATTTGCGTAGGCGATTTCTCGAACACAACAGTGGTAAGAATGTCTCCACTAAATATAGAGCCCCGTTTACTCTTGTGTATTATGAAGCCTATGCAAACAAGAGCGATGCATGTACGCGGGAGATGCGACTGAAAAAGTTCAAAAAGGGTTATGAAGAACTTAAAAAACGTATAGAGAAAAGTATGGGTGAATAGTGCGTATTGTGGTGGGGGGGGTGCCGCTCGAGTGTGCGAGTAATCGTACTCCCAGATAAATGATCATCATCAAGCGCCAGTAATGGTGCTTGAACAGAATTCGGCTTATCGATATGAGTAAAAACCCGACCCCCATTAATCCTTTCTCATTTTCTTAAAAATCATGGCTGTGCCTTCGAGAAGATTCTTCAAAGTATATCTATACTTTTCAAATTTTTCTCATTGGCTCGCCTAATATTTAAGGAAATTATGAGAAGGTATTAATGGGGGTCGGGTTAGAAAAAACGCGGTTAATTCCGCGTTTTTTCTTTTGTTTAAAACGAAAACCTTACTATGTACGTATCTGATACTATTCTCAAGTGAGTGAGAGAAGTACAAACACGGAGTTTGCATTTCCGAGCGAACGCAGAGA
>PCUO01000006.1 GCA_002771015.1 Candidatus Yonathbacteria bacterium CG17_big_fil_post_rev_8_21_14_2_50_43_9 | reverse complement strand
CGC
Source organism: Candidatus Yonathbacteria bacterium CG17_big_fil_post_rev_8_21_14_2_50_43_9 (assembly GCA_002771015.1). Taxonomy (GTDB): domain Bacteria; phylum Patescibacteriota; class Minisyncoccia; order Phycocordibacterales; family UBA1550; genus UBA1550. The sequence continues at coordinate 16,171 of PCUO01000006.1, read as the reverse complement.
TTTCATAGGACTTGCTCTCGTCCTTACATCTTACCTCATCCTCAACTCTATCAACCCTAGTCTCGTGTCATTTAATTTTATGTTGCCACCAGTGGGGACGAGCCCAATGGTGCCAACTACATCGACGGGGGGTGTGCATATTCCACCAGCAAATGAAGTAAATCAGACGGTGGTGCCGGAAGCAACTAGCGCAGGGACGCAAACAACAAACACAACGGATGCCCCAACAGAAAGCTTGCAAACCTCAACAACAGGAATATCTGTTGATAACTTTGGCGCGATGATTCAAAATATATTAAACACATATATCAATCGTGACAATGACTACTCTATAATCTCACACTGTTTCAGTAACACAACAGAACCTCTGTGTGGTAAAACAGACTTAAACAACGATGGAGTGACAAACTCAGTAGATCTTGACTTGTTTAGCTCAAAAGGGGCAATGTCTGATGTAAACGGGAACAACAGATTGGAGCTTGAAAACCTAAGCACTCCTGTCTCTTGCTTCTTTAAGATTTCAACAGCAGACATTAGCGGGATTCTTCCTCGTCAACAACACCAGGATGATAGTTTGTGGAACATACAAATTAATCCATGTGGTGAAACAGGGGTAGTGTCGATGCCAACGGTTTCTTGTAACGGTGCTACGTGGCTACGGTACTACTCTCTTGGAGGTGTGTGCGCCAAGGACAGCGGGTATATCAATATGCCTTTCAGTTTCGTTTACGGCGCAGACGGCGTATCTCCTGGTGAAGCAGGTAGTGATGGACAATATAGCAATTTTAAAATATGGGTTGACAGCGCGTTGTCTGGGAGCGCCGTTAACCTACGCTCCCTTCTTTCAGAGACATTTTTTAATAGACAGGATCCCGATAATGATGGCAACATATATAATCCATACTACCCAAATGTTCTCGGTAAAATAACTTATGCGACTATAGCGCAATATGATCTGAATGATGACGGCATAGCGGATTTTGGGGCAGACGGCGCCGACAGTTCGGTTTTTAATTCGTGTAATGGGGCGCCTGTTGCGGGCACATGCGCGCAGGCAGATTTTAATGGAGACGGAACAATTGATGATAGAGATCTCAATTTTTCAAACGATCTTTTTAGTGGGCCAGGGCTTGCTTATGGGTGGAAACTGGATTGGTTTGAGTCAAGATTTTTTGACCCAACTGGATATACTGATAAACAGATTATCAATTATTGTATTGGACACAAGGCGTTTGAAAAATGCGGTTCTGCCGATGTGAATAGAGATGGTGTTGTTGACATCGCAGACCTTGCTGAATATAACACTGGCGCCCTGCTCCTGGATTTTAATGATGATGGGGTGGTTGATTTGTATTAATTATTCAAGATTGAGTGTTATACTTTTTGTATGAAAATTAAAATAATATTTTATTTGTTTTTGCTCACTATTCCAAACACCATTTTTGCAGTGGCTGGAGATTTTACCCGGTCTCTATCTATTGGAATGCGCGGTGAGGACGTGCGTGAATTGCAAAAAATTCTTAACAAAGACTCAGAAACACGTGTTGCTGATGTCGGCGCTGGTTCGCCAGGAAATGAGACCAGTTATTTCGGTACAGCAACTAAACGCGCGCTTATTAAATTTCAAGAGAAACACCGCGCCGAGGTTCTTGCGCCAATAGGGCTGGTTGCTGGAACAGGGTTTTTTGGTGAAAAAACTCGCGCGAAAGTTGTATCTATTTTAAACACAACAGGCACTTCAGCGGTTGTTGTTGCAACACCAACGCTTGCGTCCTTCACCGCTACTAGTCAAAAAGGAGAAGTGGTTGTAATGTTTCCCTCGCAGTATTCTGGCAAGCCAGGCACAATGATCACTATCTCTGGCGAAGGGTTTACTCCAACAGGCAATACAATTTATTTCGGTGACGGACACGCTGTTGAAAAAGCGTCATCATGGAATGGGCAAGCCATCACATTTAAAATTCCTGCAATACCAAAAGGCAATTATTCTTTGTTTGTAAAAAATGCCAGAGGAGATAGCAACAAGGATGCATTTTTTGTCGTAACAGACGGTGTGACGCCAGAACCAAAAATTGAGAATATCAATCCTTCGCGAGCGACACGTGGCGCGACTGTTACAATAAATGGCTCAGGGTTTGTGTCATATGGGAATACTTTGCGTACAGGGATAAACATTGTAGAAAAAGTTACTTCAACAGACGGAACCTCGTTGTCATTTGTTGTTCCACTGGATATTTTATCCGCAACAACAAGTTTCTCTTCTGCGAAAAAAACTTCATTCCCAGTTTGGGTTCATATTGTTAATGAAAATGGTGTGAGTAATGGGAAAAGCTTTGAGCTAGAAATATAGTCACTTTTGCATTGTTTGCAGAATTGGGGTTATTGTGAAAGAATAGAGTATATGAAGCTTTTTTCATACACAAAATATCGCCCAGTTATAATAAGTTTTGTTATAGTGATATTTTTGATTGTTTTCTCTTTTGGAATGAGGATTAATTCAGGGGAAGCGATAGCTCCATTTGGTGGGCAAATTCTGAATGTGATGTACTGTCCTTGTAGCGCCAATATTGCTATTACCGTTGGGCCACCAGCAGGAGGAATATTTTCATATGATGGATCAGGGATGATGTATGCCTTTTACCAGATTTTCCGTCCAGGACCATGGGTGCTTGGGACATATATACCAGGAAGTAAAGGGTGTTGGCAATTTGTCCCAAACGGGTGTATCCCGCTTATTTTACCTATCGGAACAATCTCTACCGTCGGTACCTCAATGTAATATTTAGCCATTGATCAAGCGTGATGTCTTCCGCGCGGGTATTATCAGAAACGCCTGCTTCTTTGAGTGTAGTAAGAGTACTTTCTCCAAAAATTTCCTTCAGATTTCCTGCTAAAATTTTTCTTTTGTGGGCAAAGCCTGTTCGTACAATTTCAAAAAATCTTTGCTCCGCAGATTTGTTTGGGAAATTTTTTCCTGAAATGTTTTCAATAGATAGTATCGCGGAATCAACCTTCGGCGCAGGGGTAAAATAGCGCGCAGAAACTTTTTTGATAAGTTTTGGCGCGCCATATGCTTTTACCGCAATAGATAGAATACTTTCCTTTTTATCGCGCGCAACAATGCGAGTAGCAACTTCTTTTTGAACCATTAAAATCATTCGTTCAGGTTTTTCTTTTGCTCCAAGAAAAGTACGAATGATTTGTCCTGTTAAATAGTATGGAATGTTTGCAACGAGTTTGTATGATTGCCCGCCCATGTTTTTAGAAAAAAAATTTTGGTGGTTTAAGATTTCCATGATATCCCCATGAACAAGTGTGAATTGTTTCCTCTTAGTCTCCTCGCTAAACTTTTCTGAAAGAATCGGAATCATTCGGTCGTCTTTTTCTACAGCAATGACACGGGCTCCAGAGGCAAGAAGCTCTGATGTAAGGAACCCCTTCCCTGGCCCGATTTCAAGCACGGTGTCAGAAGGTAAAAGGTCTGAAGCTCGAATAATATCTCGTGTAACAGTTTTTGAATTTAGAAAATTCTGCCCTAGTGATTTTTTCGCGTGAATCATCTTAGTAGTATATCAAATGCTACCAGCTAATATTTATTACGGGCTCACCGCCTTCGCCCCCTATTTCGCGTTCGGTGTAGGCGTCGTCTATGTCGGAGAGGAATTCTGATGGCGCGTTTACTTGGCGTTGCCCAAAAATTGTTCGGACGGATGCGTACGAGAGATAAAGTTTTTTCTTTGCGCGCGTTATAGCAACGTAGAAAAGACGACGTTCTTCCTCGCTGTCTTCTTTTGACTGAGGCCCTGCGCCCATTCTTTTGTGAGGGAATAAATCCTGTTCAAGCCCAGTGACAAACACGTATGGAAATTCAAGCCCTTTTGACGCGTGCACAGTCATTAGCTTTACTGCGCGAGAACTTTTCATCATAGAGTCCTGATCGCTCGCAAGCGTTGCGTCACACAAAAGTTTTTCCACCGCTTCTTCTGGCGGTAAAATATCGTACTTGGTAGCAAGTGTTACGAGCTCATGAATGTTTTCAAGGCTGTCGTTGTCTTCGTCTCTCCCAGTTTTTAGCGATGCCTCCATTCCCGATTTTTCAGAAACAAATTTAATAAGATTTGAGGTTTTTTCCACGAGTGCGTATCCCTTTATTGATTCCAATAGCGCCCAAAATTCTGCAACACGCTTTTTCCCAGCTTGAGGCAAGCTTTCCTCGTCCCTTGCAAACATTTTCATAATAGTTGCTTTCCCGATACCGCGTGGAGGAGAATCAATGATACGCTTAATGTCCGATAGGCTTTCTGGGTTGAGCCCTGCGCGTATATAAGACAAAATGTCCTTTACTTCTTTGCGTTCAAAAAATCGTATACCAAGAACCTGGTATGGAATCTCCATAATGAGAAATGCTTCTTCAAGAGCGCGCGATTGAAAGTTTGCGCGATAAAGCACCGCAATATCTTCGGGGTCTGTGCCACTGTCAATCAAGTGTTTAATTTTTTCTCCAACGGCGCGCGCTTCCCCACCCTCGTCGTAACTCTCAATAAGAGAAATTTTGTCGCCTAGAATATTTTTTGTGAAAAGATTTTTTTCTTTGCGAACAGTATTTTTTTTGATGATGTCGTTTGCAACAGCGAGTATCGTTTGTGTGGAGCGATAATTTTCTTCAAGAAGAATTGTTTGCGCGCCTTTGTAATCATTTTCAAAGTTCAAAATGTTTTGGAGGTTTGCTCCGCGCCAACTGTAAATGTTCTGATCGCCATCTCCAACCGCGCAAATGTTCATCGTATCTCCAGCGAGCAGGCGAGCCATTTCATACTGCACCGCATTTGTGTCTTGGTATTCATCTATATGAATGTATTTCCATCTGTTTTGATATTCTCGGCGAACTTCTGGGTGGTCACGTAAAAGAATTACTGTTTTTAAGATTAGGTCGTCAAAATCTAGAGCGCTCTCGCGAGCAAGAAGTCTTTCGTAGCGTTCCCACACAGCAGAAACAATCATTGGAAAGTACGCGTTGCCTACATCAGCTTTATATTGCGCGAGCGTTACAAGCGCGCTCTTTTGACGAGAAATAACTCCCGCGATTCGGTCTGGGGAAAATTGTTTTGAATCAATCCCTTGTTCCTTTACCGCTTCCCTTATAAGCGAGCTAGCGCTGTTTTTATCTACAATAGTAAAATGTTTGTTAAGTTTAAATACTTGCGCGCGTGCGCGAAGAATATGCACTCCGAGCGAGTGAAATGTGCCAATGAATGGACGCGCGTCGCCGTATCGAAGGCCTGCATCAAACCCATGCTTTGCAAGAAGTTCATTCACGCGTTCTTGCATCTCCTTTGCGGCTTTGTTCGTGAAAGTGATTGCGAGGATTTCGCTCGGGGGGACCCCTTCTTTTACGAGATTTAAAATGCGATGCGTGAGCGTGCTTGTTTTTCCAGTGCCAGCGCCAGCGATAATGAGAATCGGTCCATTTTTGTGAAGAGCTGCCTCTTTTTGCTTGGCATTTAGATGTTTGAGATGTTCCATTACTTTGGTACTTTAGCACAAAATTAGGAACATGTGACAGAAAACATGTGACAATTGACAAAGGGGGTGTTTGCGCAAAGCGAAAACACCCCCTTTGTATTTTTAAGTCAAACGTCAGTGGTCAAATGTTAATTGTTTCTCTTCTACTCTCCCTCGCGTGCTTTCGGCTTCCCCCCACCAGCCTCCAGTTCCGCGTAGTTTTGCAAGGTTCTCCTCACTTCTTCTTCCATCAATGTGTGCATGTCTGGAATATTTTCCTCAAGAAATTCCTGAATCAACGCAGTGTCGTTCTTTGCTCCTATTTTTTCAAATTCCACGCGCGCTTCAGAGGAAAGTTTATCAAAAATAGCAATAGTCAGCGATTTCAAAATAACCTCGCCAAGCTTGACGACAATTTCGTCTTGCGCTTCCTCTGGAAGTTCGCCGATGCTGAGCTCTTTTATTAGTATGTCGCGAAGTTCTTGGTTTTTCATCACGTTAGAGATAGGAAACGCTGCGCGTTTCCGTGTCTTTATTATATTAGGCTGTTAATGATAATAACCTCATTATATCCTATTAGTGTCAAAAACATAACGCTTTTATCTCTAACGGGGTTCATAGTAAAAATATATTATCTTATTATTGATTATTTTGATAGTTTTGCAATGGTTGCGCTACGAACAAGTTCATCAAGCTTCTGGCTTGAATTAATTTTTACCTCTATCCCAGAAACTTTTCCAGCATTCATAATATACTTTTGAATCTCGTCAAGAAGGACAGGATTGTTTATTCCAATCGGTTTCTGTAGTGGCGGTAAAGGAGTATTCGCCCCTGCACTCATTATTTCACCGACTGTTTTAGAACCAAACCCTGCTTCAGGATCTGTCCAGTCTTTTGACTCGAGACCATCAATCTCACCAAAACCAAAAATATTTGGTTTTTTGCCCAAAAGTTTGTTCATATCATCGTGAAGCGCGGAACTAGAAATTGCTTCTATTCGAGTAGTATCCGCTGAGTTCCCTGGGGTAATATCCTGAGGCATTGGTGGAACATAATTTTCCATCAAAACATCTTTTGTTGGGACTTCTTGTGTTGTAGCAGGTTGTTCCGGTGTCGGTATTACCTGTGGGGGGATAATAGCGTTTTGTTCTTCGGGAGTAAATGTTGTGTGAAGAGGTTCACTTAGGAAATCCTCAGCGCTTATTGTTCTAGCATGTGTTTCATTTCCATAATTTTGGATGCTAGACACATCCTCAGGGGTAAGATTTTTTGCAGAGGACAAAGTGCTGTCCATAAATTCTTTGTCTCTAAAAATTTCGCCAAAATCCACGCCCTCTCCAACATTAATATTGTTCGCGTCGGTCAAACCGTATGATTCAGGATATTTCTCAACTCGGTCTTTGATGGCATCAATAACATAAGTTTTTTGTTCAGGAGAAAGATCGGGGAATTTTTCCACAACTATATTCCCTGCCATTTTCCAAATCGAATCACCGCTTTTTGCGGTTTGAATATATTCACCACTCTCAACAGGCACTTCCACATGCGCTCCTCCAATCCCAAAAAAGTCGGATATTTTTTGGAATAGTCCGTGTTCAACAACGTAGCCGCTGATTATGTTTGGCAATACGCCAACAACAACTATTGAAAGAGCTGCCGCAATTGTAGTATCGCGAAATTCTTCAACTCCTGAACGCTTGTCACCTTTTTTCTCAGCGCGTATTTTAAGTCCTTTTTCTATAGCGACGAAAAGCCCTGCTCCGCCAACCGCTCGCAGGCCGGCTCCGATAGTGGCGATAGCTCCGACAGCTGTGGTTGCTCCAATGGCCGCCGAGCCAATACCAGACACAACCATACCAGCGGTGAGCAGGAGCTTGTAGCGAGTCGGGACTTTGTTATATGTTTCTCCCACGCGACGAAGCCATCCCTCTGGAACTTTTTTTTCATCAGCTCTTGCTTCGGACATCTCTCCTAGTGTTGCGATATTGGCAAGTACTTGCTCGCGCGTAACTTTATTTTCTACAAGCGATTCAAATTTCTCAAACGCAACTTCTTGGCCTTCTGTTGGTGTGCCGACAACTTCCTTTATGCTCTTTGTAGTTATAGGAAGGAGAGAGCCATCATCTGGTTCAGGCGCAGATTTAGAGCTGACAATAGTTTCTTCATTTGTTTTTTCAAGAGTTGCGTTTCTTTTCGCCTCGTTTTCTTTCCAAAGGCGGTCCATCGCCATGTCGTATTTCGACTGTAGAGGGTTTTTTGCATCAATTTCCTCAGGATTATTCTCGTCGTCTGTATGCTCAAGAGTAAATTTAAGCGGTGGCATTTCTTGCTTCATAATTTTTTCTTCAACACCTGTTTCGTTTATTGTAGCAGGGCCCGACGACTGTTGCACAGGCGCTTCGCTAGCACCAGTAGCAAGTATATCCATTTCATTTTGCATTTCTTCGTTTTCTTTTTTAAGACCAAAAATTCCAGGAGCAACCCTTTCTGAGTGGCGGTTATTTAAAAATTTTCTTTCTTCGATGGTTTCCTCGCTAGTATGATGAATACCTCCGTCTCTAACAGTGCTAGGCGTTTGTTTTTCTAAAATTAGTTCTGCTTCGTGCTCAGCTACAGCAAGTCGCTCTTTTGCCTCTGCCTTCTCAGCTTCACCGCGTATTGCGTCGCCAAGCACACTGTCGTCATCTGGCGTTGTTTTAAGTATCTCTTCCGCATCATTGATTTTTTTAGTAGCCTCCTCCACTTTTTCCTTTTCGGCATACCACTCGCTGACAATAGATTGAATTTTTTTGTGGTCCTCAAGAGCTGTTGATTCAGGGATCACACCATTGATTTTGTCTACTTCGTTTTGAGCACCAACAATAGCCTTCCTGATTGCGTTTACTTCGTCTGTTCTACCAGCCGACACCAGCATTCTTTCTTTAACACGAAAATCCGCAATTGTGAACAAAAGCCCGTCCTTCTCGTTTTTTAATTTTGATAGTGTATCGTCAATAACGACAGATTCTTCCTGTGCTTTTTTAATGGATTCCTTGATTTCAGATGGCTCACCCTTGCTCCCTATCCCACCCCTTATTATTTTTTCGCGTATTTCCGCAGTTCTAAGTTTTGAATCGGCATTTTCGTTAGTTAGTTTCGATAATAGCTGGGCTCCGATTGACGAGCTTGACCCTTCGGAGCCTTCTTTTGCGGAACTAAGCATTTGTTTTTCGAAGCTAGACATGTGTTACATTGAATTATTGCACACTTTCGCGAGAGCGTACAATTTAGATACTTGTTTATCTTATGTAATATCAAAATTATACCGAAAAGTCGATGATTTTCAGTTGTCCACAGCATATCCACAACCCCTTCCCAAATGGTCCTCTTTTGTGCTATCATTTATAGAACTTAGGGGATTAGCCCCAGGTTTACAGAAAAGACCAAGCCTTGTCGCCAAATAACTTTTCTGTTGCAGTTCTCAATTTCCTGCTACGATTTGTCAAATTCCTTCGAAATATTCCTATATTCCTAAGATTTTTTGACTACGTCTCGCTAGAAAATTGCTAACCTCGCTACGAAAATTATTAGACGATAGGGCTACTTTCCACCCCACGACCGCACGACAGAAGGATACCTATCAACAGACATATTTCTACAAAATTAAATGACCTCAGCCGAGTGCAAAAGAAAGCAGGCTGGGCGAAATATTTATATTTTTCAGGGTTCGCTAGCTCCGGGCTTTTTTTGGCTATGATTGGTTTTGGTTTGGTAACCCCATTGACCTCCGTGCATGCTCGAGCTTTTTTCTATTTTGGTGGCAAATCTGACAAGACACCCGTAGTTTCTGCAAGCACAGAGGCTCAAAATTCTCAGACAATCGCATTTTTAGAAGCGGCAACCAACGTTGACCCAAGGAAGGCGATGGGTGGTGGAGATATTACAATCATTGGTGACAGCGCGTTTATCTCAGATGCAGGGCCTACTGGCACCATCGCGGATATTGAGTCCAGTGGTCATCAAGGCAAAGTTAGCCTTTATGTTGTTCGTTCTGGAGATACTATTTCACAAGTAGCAAATATGTTTGGTGTAACCGTAGAAACTATTTTATGGGCAAATGACCTTACGCGTGGTTCGGTACTTCGTGAAGGACAGCATCTCGTCATACTCCCTATTGATGGGGTTCAGCATACAGTACAAAAAGGTGACACACTCCGCGGGGTTGCAAATAAGTACAAAGGAGACCTAGATGAGATCCTTGAGTTTAACAATGTGACAGCTGATCAAAAACTAAGTATTGGCGACATTATTATAGTTCCAAATGGCAAGGAGGTTCTAACTTCTGCAGGAGTTACTACTACATCTCGTTCTCGCACAATCGCTTCGTACCCATCTTATGCAGGGTACTACTCGCACCCCATTCCTGATGGTCACAAAACGCAAGGTACTCACGGATACAACGGTGTTGATTACGGAGCCCCAATAGGCACACCAGTGTATGCGGCGGCTGAAGGTACGGTTATTGTAAGCAGGTTCAAAACTGGATCTTGCGGTCGCACATGTTTCGGCGGGTATGGCAACTACATTGTCATTGAACATCCAAACGGCACACAAACCCTCTATGGACACTTGAGTGCTGTTTACACATCTGTTGGTGGGCGTGTTAAAAAGGGTCAGTGGATCGGGGAGGTTGGGAACACCGGCAGATCAACTGGAGCTCACCTCCACTTTGAAGTCCGCGGAGCGAAGAATCCGCTCTAGAGAGAATATTGAATGTAGAATATTGAATAGAACGTGCGTGAAGCCTTTGGCTTCACGCACGTTTCTTACTGCTCATTCGAAATTCCACATTCAATATTCTACGTTCTATCTGAACTCAGTCGGTCTATACGCTAGCGCTTCTAGAATATGTTTCTCTTGTATCTCTGATGAGTTGTCTAAGTCCGCGATAGTGCGCGCGACTTTTATTGTTTTGTGGTGAGCGCGCGGTGAAAGTTTCAATCGTTCAGCGGAAGCGTTGAAAAGCACGCGAAGTTTTGGGGTTAGTTTGATGAAGGTTTCAATATCATCAGCGCGCATCTCACTGTTTGTAGTAATTTTCCTTGCATGGTTTGTGAAACGCGCATCCTGCAATGCGCGCGCTTTTGCAATGCGTTCACGCACTTCGCTTGTTGATTCACCAGCGCTCGCAGAAGAAAGCTTGTCGTGACTCATATGTGAAACTTTTACCCAAAGCTCAATGCGGTCCATAATCGGGCCGGAAACTTTTCGCGTGTATGAAGCAAGAGTTCCCGGCATGCAGGTGCACCTTTCTTCGCTTCCATATTTTCCGCATGGGCACGGATTCATCGCGGCGAGTAAAATAAAACGCGCGGGGAAAGTGTCGTGCCCTTTTGCGCGCGTGATGCGAATATGCCCTTCCTCTAGAGGTTCGCGAAGCGACTCAATAACACGCCTATCAAACTCCGGAAATTCATCTAGGAAAAGCACACCGCGATGAGCGAGAGTAATCTCTCCTGGCTTTGGTATCGCTCCTCCGCCAATTACTGCGGGGTACGACGATGTGTGGTGCGGAGCGCGAAGTGGGGGTCGTGTCATAATATTTTCACGAAGTGTTCCTGCTACGGAATGAATGCCCGTAACCTCGAGCGAGTGTTCATTTTGCAAATCGGGAAGCAAATGTGGGAAAGCTTGCGCAAGCATCGTTTTTCCTGTTCCCGGGGGCCCCCACATTGCGAGGTTGTGGTTGCCTGCCGCGGAAATTTCCAGCGCGCGTTTTGCAAACTCCTGTCCTTTGATATGCGAAAGATCAACAATTGTCTTATCGTTTGCAGTCTTTGTTTTGTCTATATGTGCTTTCAGTGTCGGTGTCAAGAAAAATTTATTCTTTTTATCAAGATGTTGCAGTACTTCAGAGAGGTTACGTGCGCCGTATACGGCAATCCCATCCACGAGAGCCGCCTCGTTTGCGTTATGAGCCGGCAAAAATATTTCTGTGAAACCAGCATTCTTTGCTGTGTTGGCAAGTAGGAGCGCGCCATGAATAGGACGAAGTACTCCATCCAGAGAAAGCTCGCCGAGAAAAAGACGCCCTTTTGGACCAAATTTTGTTTCACCAGACGCCATTAGGTACGCGAGGGCAATAGCAAGGTCATAGTGCGAACCTTCTTTTTTGAGTTCGGCTGGGGCTAGAGAAATAACAGTTTTTTGGTTTCTTTGTTTTGGAGAATCAAAGCCGGAGTTTTTTACTGCGGCACTCACCCGGTCGCGAGATTCATCCACAGAAGTGCTTGGCAGTCCCACTAAAGAAAAAGAGTTGAGCCCCTTAGAGAGATCAACTTCTACATCTACTATATGCGGAACTAAACCTACTATCTGCGCTGAAAATAGTTTTGAAAATTGCATGATTGATAACTACTAACCACTAGCAACTTACAACTGACTTTAACTAGTAACTTTTTCGCATAGCGAAAAAGTTACTAGTTAAATGTCCGCATAGCGGTGTCAGTTGTCAATTGTGCGCACCGAGAAGATTAAAACGCGAAGCGCTTAATCTTCTCGGTGCGCGATGCATGTCGGCGCGGAAGGATTTGCTTCTAGACGAGCGTCCTCAATTTTTTCTCCGCAAATGCGACAAATGCCGTATGTCCCAGCTTCAATACGAGCGAGCGCGGAGTCCACATCAAGAAGACGCGCTTCAAGTTCCACTTCTATTGCAGAGTTTTCTTCAAATGCTTCTATGCTGTCCGCAACATCATTAACATCAGCGGTAGGGTTGTTTAGGTCGGGAGCAGATGGCTCCCAATCGCCAGCTATTTCGGGATTTCTGTGCCCAACACCAGAAAGCTCTCCTTCCAAGCGCGCTTTTTCTTCTAGCAGTTTTGATTTTATGTCGTTTGTATTTGTCATAGGGTGCTATATTCAACTAATCTCTGCGTACCAAGTCTTGAAAATTTTGGCTACAGCTTTGAAAAAATTCCTCAAAATATACTCATATTCCTCAGGATTTTTTCATCGCCTCGCCAAAAATTTTCAAGACTTATGCACACATCTTAATTGAATATAGCACTAGTGTACCTCTTTTAGTTTTTGGAGGCAATAGGGAGAATAGCTTCAAGCGCGGTTGCGCTTCCTGCTATAACTATGGTGTTTGGTTTTGCGAATGAGTATGCGACTGTCTGACCAAACGGTTTCTCAATCAATCGAGCGTCTTTCCCGCCAACCACAATGTCACTAAATTTTGTGTTCAATGTGGCATTATTAGCAATATTTATGCCAAAAACAGTATTATAAGAAAGCAACAGACTTGATTCCCACTCAAGCATACCTGCAAGCCCTGTTTCGTAAGAAGATACCTTTAAAATTAGGAATGGAGTCGCTCCCCAGTTCCACTCACCAAAAACACCCATCATAAACTCTTTTTCAAGAGAACGGAACAGGATTTCTGGTAGAGCAATCTCAGTAAATATAAAAAGTCTATTTGCGGAAATTGATACAGGAGCGCTCTCTCCTTCCGTTAGATAAAGATTTTTTATAGATCCAGAAGCAAGCCCCATTTTCATTTCTGAAAAAATTGCATCACTAATTTGATCCTTGGTTTGTTTTGTAATATTAAATTGCTTCTCGTATTGCGCTGGAATGAGCGATTGGGCGAGAGGCGCTACATTTGCAGTAGTTTCAGTGGTGGAAGTAGATGACTGCCTGCTAATCGGGGTAAACGAAGAAATCGAGACGCTTGAGGGGTTTATCCCACCTATTTTAGGTAGAATAAAAACATATGCAAAACTAAGCAAGGATATGATCAACAACGCAATAATTAAGACAGCAATGCGACTTATTGGCTTTGGCGCGCGAGCAGAAGGTTTTTCAGACTCTGTTGTTGACGTCCTTGCGCGCGCAGATGCTTTCTTTTTTTCTTCCGCTATAGCAATTGAGACAACAGATTCGTTTTGGGTTTTTACAGCGTCTGCCATATCGCCTTTCATTGTGCGAATGAGACTATGGGGGACAACCTTCTCAGACTCTGGGGTGTCGGGTCTTCCTTGAAAAACACCAGGCTCTAATTTCTTGTGAGGTACGATTGGTTCCATTGTTAATAATTATACTCTGTATTCAAAGTGTATAAAAGGGGGTATATTAGTTTGCTACAGGTAATTAATTAGTTGCATTATACCAAAACATAATCCAGCAAATTCTCACGATCGTGAGAATTTGCTGGTATCATCATTGGCCTATATCTGTAGTGAATTAATGCAATGGTTTGCAATTATTATAGTGTAGTATCGTATACGACAGCTCGCAAAGCGATTTGCTGTTTTTCGCTCCACTCTTTAGGAGATACTCGTAAACACATGAATATCAAAAAATGATAGTTTTTCGAATAACAATATATCGCCAAAAGTTTCGTTTGTTAAGTGAGCTGTGGAATTTGAATCAATGAAAGTAGCAAACACAATGGAGAGAAATTTTCCTTATACCAAGGAAGAAAAATAAATAGACGTTCCGTACTGCTTGTTTAACCATTTTTTCTGACTCGCCAGTTTCACAAAAACAAAAAACCCGACACTGTCGGGGTTTTTTACTGCGGGCCCCTCCTCCGCTTAGTTTTGTTGGACAAATTAAGCGGAGGAGTGGCTAGATTACTCCGCCTTGTGGTTTTCCTTGCGTGTGCGTGGCGCCTGTTTACGTGGACGACGCGCGCCACCACCACTAGAGCTCCCACCACGATACCCAAGAAGGTACTTGCGTTGATCGTCGCACATATCTATGAAGTCATCTGCAGACTCACGAAGTTTACCAGAAGCTGAACGACCAAATGTGATAACTTCAACTTGTGTGCCCATAAACTTTAGATACTCAACAAGCGGTACGAAGTCGCCATCACCCGAGGCGAGTACTACCGCGTCTACTTTTGAGCCTATGCGGATTGCATCCACAGCGAGACCCACGTCCCAGTCTGCTTTTTTTGCGCCACCAAAAAAGATTTGGAGGTCTTTTGTTTTTGTCTCAATACCGAGAGAGTTTAGCGCTTCAAAGAAGCTTTTCTCCTCTTCTCCTTCTGTTGTGATAACATACGCGATCGCGCGGACGAGATGTCTGCCTGCTACTGCTTCTTTTAGAACTGCTCCAAAGTTTACTTTTGCTCCATATAAATTGCGAGCGCTGTGATAAAGATTTTGAGCATCAATGAACATCGCAACGCGTTGTTCCTTTTGTTTTATTATTGCCATTGTAAAAAGTTGTTAGGTTTTAGTTAGTAGGTGTTAGGGGGTGTATTTCCTGGAACCTAAAACATGAAAGCTAACACCTAGGTTATTTATTAAAAATGATTACCGAGATACTCTAATAGTATCTCATGAAGCGAAGTAAACAAAAAGCTCTGCATTGCAGAGCTTTCCACAACTAGAATTTCTCATTTTGGCATAATTCAAGGCGCGAGTTATGTTTGCGACCAAGCTGTATGGATAATACTGCACGGAAGCAAACAAAACGAGCAACATTACGTCCGAGAGTCTACGCCCAATGCGTGATGAAATTGCTATTTCAGAATCTACTGATTCAGAAATACGCCAAAATGTGAGATTCTCTATTTTAGGCCTACCTTTTTTATGAGAGCCTCATACCTACCCTTACTCTTGCGTTTTAGGTAGTTCAAGTGCGTGCGACGGTCTGCTACCATCTGGAGAAGCCCACGACGCGAGTGGTTATCCTTATGGTTTTTCTTCAAATGAATAGCAATCTCATCAATGCTTTTTGACAGAATAGCAACCTGAGCTTCTGGCGAGCCAGTATCAGTCGCATGAATCTGTGTCTTCTTGATAATATTCTGCTTCTGCTTTGTCGTAATCATTAGGAGAACTTTAGCATATCTTGCCAATAAAAGCAAGCCACTACACATATTTTGGAAAAAGTGGGAAATAGGTGCGGTGGCTGGCCACTTTAATGTCTATTTTTAGGCTGTTTTTCTGAAATGATGGCCTATTTTATGAATATACCCCTCCGCAAAGGTGCCAATTATCATTCCAAGGGAACTTAGACCAAACCCAACTATAATCGCGGGGATAAATGGGTCAGTAACGTAAAGTTCTGTAAATTGCCAACCAGTAGCTCCAAAAATAATGGCAAATAAAGCCCCCATATTGTTTGCCCTATGCCAATACAGGCCAAAGACTAGCGGTATAAATGCTGAAACGAGTGTTATTGAGTACGCGCCACTCACGAGTTCGTATATGCTTCCTTGTGATGAGGCTAGAATAAGCGCGCCAAAGGCTATAACAACTACCGAAGACCGTATGATTTTTAGTCTCGTTTTGTCATTAATGTTGTTAAAGAAAGGTTTGATGACGTTCTCTCCTAGAAGTGTTGCTGGGGCAAGAAGCGCTCCAGACGCGGTGCTCATGATAGCCGAAAGAAGAGCTCCAAAGAAAAAGATTTGAGTTATCATGCTTGTGTCGTCTAAAATAAGCGTTGGGAGAAGTTGTTGAGGATCGCTAGCAACCAGTTCTGGGTATTTGAAACGCGCAATAAGACCGAGAGTAAGAGGGATGAGAGCAATTGTGAAATACATCACTCCAGCAGAAACTGATGCCCATTTTGCAATAGCAGCAGTCTTTGCAGACATAACTCTCTGGTACACGTCTTGTTGCGGGATGGACCCAAGCCCGATAGTCATCCAAGCGGCAACCCACGC
>PCUO01000014.1 GCA_002771015.1 Candidatus Yonathbacteria bacterium CG17_big_fil_post_rev_8_21_14_2_50_43_9 | reverse complement strand
TGACCTGATGAGTGTAAATCAACTGCTCTACCAACTGAGCTAATCTCCCAATTCTATGTACATTCTTCCTTCCGCTAATTGTCCGAATGGTAGTCAAACACTCTGGGAATACCAAGACAGTTAACCCACCGTTACTTCAAGAAGTAATACTACCCTATTTTGCTAATAAATTCAATAGTTTGTGAAATCATGAAGTGGGGATATACTATATATTGAGTAGTAAGTACTTCCACTGTTCAATTTTATGAAAACAATTGAAAGACAAAAAGCTATTGTATTTAGACGAGAAGGGAGGTCTATTAAAGAAATAGCTCGTATCGTTGGTGTCTCAAAAGCTAGCGTGAGTGTCTGGGTGCGAGATATTGTTCTTTGTAAAAAACAATTAAGCGTCCTAAAGAGAAACGGTTTCTCTTCTGAGATAATAGAAAAAAGACGAAAAAAACGGATGGAGAATGAACAAGTAAAAAGAGATGCAATCACGACATTTGCACAAAAAGATATTAAAAATATTTCCCAACATGACCTCCGACTTATTGGGCTTTGCTTATATTGGGGCGAAGGTGGTAAGACACACCAAGGGTCAGCAAGGATTTCAAACAGCGACCCAGCAGTCATTAAGGTGATGATGCGATTTTTCCGCGAAATCTGTATGGTTGAGGAGAAAAAGTTTAGAGGACATATTCATATTCATTCACACCTAGAAACTGAAAAAGCAGAGAAATATTGGGCAAACATCTCGGGCGTCCCGCGGGCACAATTCTTCAAAACTTATGCAAAACCAAGTATCGCAAGTAAGAATAAAAAAGATGGTTTGCCGCATGGAACTTTTGATATTTATGTTTGCAACACAAAATTATTTCTTCAAATCATCGCACAGATAGAAAAAATAAAGAAAATTGCGGTGGGCTAGTTTAATTTAAAAAATTACGCTAGTATGACAAATATGCAAAAGTGTCTTACTTGCCAGGTGGTTGGTCGTGTGCAACTAGTGATGTTTCGCGATTTTGTAACACGAGAAGCGCGATCCCTTGGAATCAAAGGCACAGTAAAAAACAACCCAGACGGATCGGTGTCTATAGTAGCCGAAGGAGAGGAGGTATTGCTCCATGCTTTTCTAGAGCTTGTCGGCAAGGGGCCGATACTCGCGCGTGTGGATAAAGTAACAGGAGAACTGAGCGAGCCCTTGGGGGGATTCAAGAATTTTGATATTCTCTACTAGTAACCGCTCACACATCCACATTTACTTTGTTGCTGGCACCTAGTTTTCTCTCGCCATAGATAGAGTATGCCTCAAGGTAAACTATGCACCCGCGCCTCGTACATGTGGCGTCTGAGCGGTCACTTCTAAATAATCTATATGTCAGACCAAAAAATTAAATGCGTAGGGATAATAATGGACGGAAATCGCCGTTGGGCTCGCGCGCATAACAAGCCTCCTTTTGAAGGGCACAATGAAGGGTACAAAAAACTTCAGGAGGCTATGAAATGGGCGCGCGAAGCAGGCATCGCGCATTTGGTCGCGTATACTTTTTCCACTGAAAACTGGAAGCGAAGCGAGGAGGAAGTTGGGTATCTCATGAAACTGTTTCGCTCAATTCTTAACAATGAAACAAAAAAAATGATTGAAGAGAAAGTGCGAGTGTGTTTTGTTGGGGACCGCGCGAGTTTTGACAGTGATATTCAGGAGGCAATGGTAAAAATGGAATCTGAAACAGCGAAGGATTTTAATATAACTCTTCACATCGCAATGTCATACGGCGGACGCGCGGAGATTCTCTCTGCAACAAACGCGCTTCTAAAAGATGGAGCAACAAATGTCACCGAAGAAGAATTTTCTAAAAAACTTTGGTCATATCCAATGCCAGACCCAGACATCCTTATTCGCACTGGAGGCGACCAGCGGCTCTCAGGGTTTTTACCTTGGCAATCTGTATACAGCGAACTTTTTTTTGTGGACGCATACTGGCCAGAGTTTCAACAAGAAGAGTTCGTGAGTATTATTGAAAAATTTGCCTCACGCGAACGTCGCATGGGGAAGTAGCTATGACATCAGATATTACAATTCTTTATGAAGACAAAGAAGTTCTTGCGATAAATAAGCCGGCGGGTCTAGTGGTGCATCCTGATGGGCGGACAAAGGAGCCAACACTATCGGATTGGCTTATAGAAAAATATCCGAGCATAAAAGGAGTTGGAGAAACGATTCCTTTGACCAAAGGCGGAGTAATAGAAAAATGGGGGATTGTGCATCGCATTGACCGCGACACTTCCGGCGTGCTTCTCGTTGCGAAAACACAAGAATCATTTTTAAATTTAAAATTGCAGTTTCAAACTCGCGCAATTAAAAAATCCTACCGAGCTATTGTCCAAGGAAATTTCAAAGAGTTAGATGGGACAATAGACAAGCCTATAGGCCGTTCAAAGAGCGATTTTCGCAGATGGTCATCAGAGTACGGCGCGAGGGGCGAGCTTCGTGAGGCAGTAACCGAGTACAAAGTACTTGGAGAAGGTGAGGCAAAGAACACTAGGCTATCGTATCTTGAAGTCAATCCTCACACAGGCCGAACGCACCAGATTCGCGTGCACTTAAAAGCAGTTGGTCACCCTATTCTACACGACGATTTGTACGCGCCAAAAGGCCCGCATCTTCTCGGCTTCAAGCGTATGGCCCTTCATGCATTTTCCGTGGTATTTATGGGGCTAGATGGAGTAGAGCACACCGTAGAAGCGCCACTTCCAGAGGATTTTAAGGTGGGTCTTGCAGAACTTGGCCTACCGTGCTAGAGTAGCGAATACATTGTTATGGAAAATACAACTATCCAAATGAGCCCAGTAGCAGTAGCAAGTCGCAAGGATTTGCCTATTCGCGCTGGAGCTACTGTAAAAGTCCACCTCAAAATTGAGGAAAAGGGCAAGGTTCGTATGCAGATTTTTGAAGGTCTTGTACTTGCCGTAAAGGGCGGTTCTGGGAACGGCGCTATGTTCACTGTCCGCAAGACGGCTTCTGGTGTAGGTGTTGAAAAAATCTTCCCGCTATACTCACCGTCAATCGACAAGATTGAAATAGTGCGTCAGTCTGAGGTTCGTCGCGCAAAACTATACTTCGTGCGTGGCAAGGTTGCTCGTGATGTTAAGCGCAAAATGCGTCACACAAAAAGCGGTGTAACCGTCCCAGTACAGGAGGGAGAAGAAGTTGCCGAAGTGACAGCAGAAGAAGCGATTGCATAAATAGCTCTCCTAAAGACCGCCTAATGCGGTCTTTAGTTTTTTAAAAGGCTATTATCAAGGTTTAGCCTTGATAAGGAATCACTGGAAATTATTAAGGAAATGTATTACAATCCGAAAGTCGTTTGTCTTTCCCGAAAAATAACAAAAATAGAGAAAGCATTAGCGATATAGAAAAAGTAACAGAAGTTGTACTCTTGACGAAATCTTGCCCAGGTGGAGAAATTGGTAAACTCACTACCTTGAGGTGGTAGCGCCGTCATTGGCTTGGAGGTTCAAGTCCTCTCCTGGGCACCAATTTTAAAGGCGGGACGCTTTCGTGTCCCGCCTTTAAAATTGGTGCCTCTATTGTGTCAATTCACTGTAAAATGTCTCAGGGCGATATTAGTAAAGATTGACTCAAACACTTGTAGTTTTAGTGGATAAATTATT
>PCUO01000007.1:53001-63571 GCA_002771015.1 Candidatus Yonathbacteria bacterium CG17_big_fil_post_rev_8_21_14_2_50_43_9 | reverse complement strand
TTTGAAATGTGAGGATCCTCGTGCTGACTATACCCCACCCCGTGTCCACCTAGCTCCTCTACAACAACAAGCCCATAACTTCTTACATACTTTTCAATCTCATATCCAATATCTCCTGTGGTGTTGCCAGCGCGAGCCACCGATATCCCAGCCATTAGTGCGCCCTCGGTCACAACAATAAGTTTTTGGGCGGAAGTATCAATTTTTCCTACAGGCACAGTGAGAGCAGAGTCTGTGTAAAGTCCGTTGTGTTTAATCCCTGTATCAATACCAATAATATCCCCTTCATTCAAAACACGATTACCACCAATTCCGTGCACGATTTCGTCGTTTACTGAAACGCAAAGTGTCCCCGGGTACGCAATAGTCATCCCCTCTGGTGTATAGTGAAGAAATGCAGGTTCATCGCCACCTTCACGCATCAGTTTTTCTGTAAGCCTATCAAGCTCCCCAGTTGTTACACCAGGCTTAATAGCGTCGCGGACTGCAGACAAAATACGCGCGAGGCGTCTACCCCCCGCGCGAATAATTTCAATTTCCTCCGCAGTTTTTATCATTCCGTGTTTCATAAGATTAATATATAAAGTCTAGCTTCACGTCATTGCGAGACATGAAGCAATCCATGAAATCTAGATTGCTCCATGACTCGCAATGACAAAAATATTATATTCTCATCCCCTTCATAATATCACTAAATACTTCCTCTGGAGTTTGCTCGCCATTAATTTCAAGGAAGCGATACGCCGGGTTATTTCTGTAGTATTCAATAACCGGAACAACATCTTTGTCAAAAAATGCAAATCTCCTTGCAACAACCTCTGGTTTCAAATCGTCCGCGCGACCACGACCTTTCAATCGCTCCTCCGCCCACTCTTGAGATACATTGAGATATACAACCACAGGGTTCACACGATCAAAAAAAGGGAGGGCTGTGTCCAAAATGCGCGCTTCTGGAAGAGCGCGAGGAGCGCCGTCAAACACCAAATGCTCATTGTCTTTGAAATTTTGAATGAACTCTGTCGTCCACATCCATATCGCTAGAAAATCCGGCTGGCGATTGCCGGCTTCTATAATCTTTCGCGCGCGATCCCACACAGCACCCGACTCCTGAACATACTTCCTAAAATATTCACCAGTTTCAATGTGCAGCACTGGAGTGTCTGGGGTTTGCTCGGAGAGGGACTTTTCCAAATGCTGTGACTGCGTCCCCTTTCCTGCCCCCGAACGCCCAGTAAATATGACTGTTTGTAACCGCATTTTGTAAGTGTACCACACTCAAACACATTTGACCTATGACAGTTAACAATTGACGAGCCCGAGCCCGTCAATTGCCTGCGTAGCGGTGTTAATTGTCAATTGTTTTCAAAAAGCTTCGCTTTTTGAAACTAGTACTCCATCATCGTTATCTGCGCGTCTATCTTTTTCACCAAATCAAGAACAACAGAAACAATAATGAGAAGAGCTGTACCGCCAATGGAAAGACTCGCGATTTTTGTAAGGTTTTGCATTACGAGTGGCAAAACCGCGATAAGTCCTAGAAACACCGCGCCTACGAGAGTGATGCGTGTGAGAATCTTTGAAAGATATTCTGCCGTTGACACTCCAGGGCGAATACCAGGAATGAACGCGCCATTCTTTTGAAGATTGTTTGAAATTGCTACTGGGTCAAAAGTAACCGCAGTGTAGAAAAATGTGAACACGAATACTAGAGCAAAGTATAATGCTCCGTTTATCCAGCCGTTTGAAAGAACGCTCTGAAGAAAAGACGCCAAGGTTTGAATAGCCCCACTGCTCGTTGTAGCTAGCGCGTTTGCAACGATTGTAGGAATTGTCAAAATAGAAAGCGCGAAGATGATTGGAATCACGCCAGCTTGATTCAAACGAAGTGGGAGGTATGTCATTGTCCCGCCAGTAGTGTGATTTCCGCGAACTTGTTTTGCGTAAGTAATAGGCACAGGGCGCTCTGCTTCTGTCATAAATACTACCGCAAGGATAAGAAGTACGGTCGCAACAATCGCCGCAACAAACATTGGGACCTGTGACACATCAAATGTGAACAAAAGTTGCCCAATTGTTGATGGGAGGCCTGAAACAATACCGGCAAAAATGATAAGTGACACTCCGTTACCGATGCCAAACTCTGAGATGAGCTCACCAATCCACATAAGGAGGATTGAACCAGCCGCCACGATAATCGTGTTTGTAAAGATTTCAAACGGAGTAAGTCCAACCAAAATCCCTTGCTGTCCCAAGTATGCGAGAAGACCGTATCCTTGTAATATTGCGAGAGGGACAGTCAAAAGACGCGAGTACTGTGTCATCTTGCGACGACCAATCTCTCCTTCCTCGCTCTGCATCTGCTTAATCTTTGGCGACATCATCGTCAAAAGTTGCATAATAATAGACGCGGTGATGTATGGTCCGACACCGAGCATCACAATAGAAACAGCGGAAAGACCGCCACCAGTAAGGAGGTTCAAAAAACCGAGCGCTTGGTCATTCGCTAGTAGCGCGCCTAGGTTTTGCCCAGCAGCCGCGGGGATAGGGATGTTCGCAAGAAGACGAAAGAGTACAAGCGCAACAAGAACAAAGAGTACGCGACGACGGAGCGTAGAGTCCTCTACAATCATCTTTAGTTTGCGCATCAATGTATCCATAATGTTAGTTTTTTTGTTTTTAGGTTTTAGTGATCCAATTCTAACACCTACCAACTAAACCTAATAACTGTGTTATTTGACCGTGCCTCCGAGCTTCTCCACAGCAGTCTTTGCTGGTTCTGAAATCAAACATCCGCGAATGTCTAGCTTCTTATCAAACTCTCCTGATGCAAGAATTTTTACCATAGGAACTTTGTTACCCTTTTTCTCTACGAGAGCGTGCTCAAGTAGAACTTTTGGAGTAACGCGGGCACCATTCTTGAATTCAAGATTTAAAATTCCGAGATTAAGAACAACATAGTGAGTAAATTCAGTTTTGAACTGATTGCGTGACACACCTTCTCCGCGAAGCTTTGGAAGCTTCTTGATAGTGTCGCGCATCTGAGGGCGCTTGCGGTGTCCGGCGCGAGCGTCTTGACCTTTGGTTCCACGACCAGATGTTTTGCCACGCTTTCCCCCACGTCCAACAACCTTCTTTACGGCGCGTGGTGTTCTTGTTTTTACTTCGTGTGCTTGCATAATAATATTTTAAATTACTTTGATTCTGCGACTGCTTTAACTCCCTTTGCGCGAAGTTGTTGCAATGCTTTTACAGTAGCGCGCGCGTTGTTCAGTTTGTTCTTTGAGCCAGAAAGAATCTTTGCGCGAACATCCTTGATGCCCGCAAGTTCCAAAACATTTCGCACCGAGCTTCCTGCAACCATACCGCGACCCTTTGCTGGCTGGATCATAACTGTTGCTGAAGACTCCTTTGCCTCTACTTCATGAGGAATCATCATACCGCTCGTAAGGAGAACCTTGATCATATTCTTCTTTGCGTTCTTTGTCGCTTTTTCAATAGCGAGAGCTGTGTCGGATGCCTTGCCGATACCTACGCCCACAGAACCTTTGCGGTTTCCTGCAACGAGCGCGACGGAAAATGCGAAACGGCGTCCACCTGCAACAACACGAGTAACGCGACGAATCTGAATGAGCTTGTTGTCAAACTCTGGCTTCGCGCGTTCAAAAGTTCCCCCGCGACCTCCGCGTGATGAACCACCCTTGCGAGCTCCTGCGCCTGCGCCACCTCTCGCGGGTCCGCGACCAGTTGATGCTCCACTACGCGCACCACCAAACGATGTGCGCGATGAAGGAGTGCGACCAGGAGCAGTAGTTGTTGGAGCTACTATTCTTGTTGCTTCTGTATTCTGTTGTGTGCTTGTTTCTGTCATATAATTATTAAAATATTTAGAATACTAGACCGCCCTCGCGCGCGCCATCGGCAAATGCGCGCACACGACCGGTAAAGATGAACCCTCCACGGTCAAAAACAACCGCTGAAAGCCCTTTTGCTTTTGCGCCCTTTGCAAGAGCTTCCCCCGCAAGCTTTGCGCGCTCTGTCTTCGTCATATTTTTCTTGTCGCCCTTGAGCCCCATACCCATATCTGAAACAGAAGACAATGTTACACCTTTTGTGTCATCAATAATCTGCGCATAAATATAACTGTTTGACTTGAAAATAGCGAGGCGTGGGCGCTCCGAAGTACCGGACACTTTTGCGCGGATGCGATTGTGACGACGTGTACGCTGTTCGCTTTTTGTTAATTTTGTAGTCATATTTTTAAATAATATTAGGCAGACTTCTTACCCTGCTTGCGACGAATAACTTCCGTACCGTAACGAATACCCTTGCCCTTGTATGGCTCTGGCTTCTTTTTTGCGCGAATCTGCGCCGCAAACTGTCCAACGGATTCTTTATTAATTGAAGAGATCGTTAGAACATTTTTCTCTACCAATACTTTCACATCTGCTGGGATATTCATAGGAACCTTGTGCGAGAAACCAAGAGAGAATACTAGAACGTTGCCTTGTGCCTCAACTTTGTAACCCACACCTTCAATGATGAGCTTCTTTACGAATGCGGTGTTCACGCCGGCAACCATGTTCACAAGATGTGATGCATATGTGCCCCAGAGAGCGCGTGCTTCTTTTGAGTTGTTTTTAGGAGCAAACAAAATAGTGTTTCCTTCTACTTTTATATCAACAGGACCAGCGAAGTCTCGCGAAAGCTCCCCCAAAGGACCTTTCACAGTGAACACAGTGTCAGTATAAGTGACTGTTGTTCCATGGGGGATAGTTACGCCTTTTTTTCCAATTCGTGACATGTAATTAAGTATTAGTATGATTATTACCAGATTTTAAAGAGAGCTTCGCCTCCAACTCGACCTTTCTTTGCATCAGCTCCTGTCATAATACCTTTTGGCGTAGACATAACCATCAAACCAAAACCATTCTTGATTGGCTTTATCTCATCAGCGCCGAGATAGAAACGGCGTGATGGCTTTGACATACGCGCTAAGTCTGAAACACGGGGAGTCTTTCCTTCGTATGCAATGCCAACCTCAAGAGTCTTTTGAACTTTCTTTCCTTTCTTTGCGTAGGATGTAATGTATCCTTCTGTAAAAAGAACTTTAGCTATTGCTTCTTTCACATTAGAAAAAGGCATCTCGACAATTTCCTTGCCGGCTGTACCTCCGTTCTTAATGCGAATAAGCATATCTGAAATTGGGTCGTGCATAATAAATAGAAATTACCAAGAAGACTTCTTTACTCCAGGAATCTTGCCATCATTGGCAAGCTCGCGGAAACAAATACGGCAAAGGTCAAAATCGCGCATATAACCGCGACGACGGCTACAGTTAAAACAACGACGCACAATGCGTGAGCTGAATTTAGGCACCTTGTTGGCGCGCGCAGTTACTGATGTTTTTGCCATGGTTGATTTTATTTTAGCGATAGCGAAGTTTAAAATCGCAACCGAGCATCACTCGTTTTTCAGCAATATCGCACGCAGATTCTTTTGAAGACCTTTGCTTGCGCAATTGTCTTCAAAAGGAGGTGCGCGGATTGCTCAAAAAACCTATAGAAGCATCCTATCATATGGTGGAATATAGTCAACCCCTTCAAAGAAAAAAGGTACCGCTGGGTGCCTTTTGTGAAAAATGAGGTAAGTCTCAGGTGATACGCAGTGGCCCGATGACCATCGGATATTTACTGGTTTTGTCAGCAAACCAAGCCTGAATGCGGGAATGAGCCGATGAGCCCGTTTCATAACAATCAAGTTTTCTGCACACCGACCCCGCCTTTTTCATTTTTCTTGGTGGTGAGGGTTTGTCTTCACTCCTTGGGTAAACACAGTATTCCCTTTCTTCTGCCACAACCATGGCATCCAAAGACGAATACTGAGTCTCGTTGTCATCGCTAGTTGAGATGCTGTTATTGTGGACATACTCATTGTCCCAAAACGGCTGTGCCTCGTCACCAGCAATAAGCAACTCTGGGAGATCGTCGCTGTTGTCGTGGAAAGCGCTGTAACACCCAGATACAATGTGCCCGTACCCAGCCTGAGTAACCTCTACACATAAATCATGAGTAGGATTACTTACTGCCTGTACTTGAATTGCAAATTGACATGTTCTTCTCCCTTAAAAAGGGGATAAGAACACTACCATAAATAACCACAGAACTCATGATTAACTGTGAAAAATATTACCATTTATTCGTCAATAACGCAAGTCTTCTCGGCAACAAAAAAGGCGCCTTTTTGAGACGCCTGTTTAGAATTTATTTTGGTTTTATTTTTGTGTTACATATGTTACAAATACCAATATTGCTTTTATGCATGCATGCAACCGACATTGCCCCCAAAGGCAAAGAATGCCTGGCCACTGAACCGGCGTCCATAGCTGTTTTCTTTATCGTCGTGCACGCCGTACAGATTGACAGGGCTACCTTCAATGGCCAGTCCGTCTGCTGTTCCGTGGTCATCCAAATGCTCGGTTTCCAAAATGGAATCCGAACCAAGTTTGCTTGCAAAAAGCGTCCCCTTTGGCATAATATTTCTCCTCTGAAAAAGAACTCTTGAACACACCCCATGTGTATCCAATTATATAAATTATACCATATCTGCCAAAAAATACAATAGGCAAGCTCCGTTTAGGCAAAGCCTAAACGGAGCTTGAATTTAGCAAAAAACCACTTATTTTAGATGCAGTACGAGGCGTGAGTTTTGTCGTTCGACGGAGATGTACTTATTGTACGGCGGCGACGAGACGACAAAATGAAACAACGACGTAATGCGCTAAAATAAGGGGTTTTTCCTACTTTTTGAACGGGACGCCGAGTATATCAAAAAATGCCGTTGCCTCCTTCTTGTTCTTTGCTGTTGTCACAACTGTAACTGCTAAACCAAAAAGGTCCTTTATGTCTTCGTCTGAACACTCAGGAAAAATTGTTTGCTCCTTTACACCAAGTGTGAGATTACCCATTTCATCAATACTTTTTCTGTAATAACCACGAAAGTCGCGAGTACGTGGAATAGCAACATTGAAAAATTTGTCCAGAAAACCCATCATGCGCGCGCCACGGAGAGTCACAGCAACACCAATTTTGTCTCCTTCACGAAGCTTGAAGGCCGCGATGGACTTCTTTGCGGAGCGAAGCGCTGGTTTCTGTCCAGTGACCTTTGCAAGACGTTCAATAACCATTTCATTTCTATTTTTGTCCTTTGAGCGACCAGTTGTTGCTGACACAACTACCTTTACTAGACGCGGAGCAGCAAGCTTGGCCTTGTATCCAAAATCCTTCTTCATCGCATCAAATGCGTCTGCCTGTCTCTCTTTAATTGTTTTAAATGCTGATTTCATATTATTAAAAATTATTTGAGTTCAGAGCCACTTTTCTTTGTGACGCGAACATTCTTGCCGTCAATCTTCTTGATGCCAACACGCGTGCGCGCTCCAGCCTTTGGATCTACAATCATCACATTTGACGCATTGATAGGCATAGGCTTCTCTACAATCTGTCCAGCCTTTCCTTTTGTACGAGATTTTTCGTGAAGTTTAGAAATATTTGCGCCCTCTACTACCACGCGATTTGCAGATGGAAAAACCTCAAGGATTTTTCCTTTCTTCCCTTTGTCCTTTCCTGTTGTGATAACCACATTGTCTCCTTTTTTGAGTTTCATTTTAGTAGTAGGGTAAATAATTTTTATTAAAGCACTTCAGGTGCTAGTGAACCAATTTTGTTATAACCAATTTCAGTAATCTCACGAGGGATAGGTCCAAAAATACGACTTCCCTTTGCCTCCTTCTTTACCTTGTCAACAACGATAACCGCATTGTCATCAAAACGAATGTATGAACCATCCTTGCGACGGTACGCGTTGCGCGTGCGAACAACGAGACCTGTGAGGACATCCTTCTTCTTTACAGACTTGCGAGGCTCAGCAACCTGAACAGAGAAAACAACCAAGTCTCCAATCATCGCGTAGCGCTTCTTTGAGCTTCCAAGAACTTTGAAAACGCGTCCGATCTTTCCGCCTGTGTTGTCTGCTATTTTTACGATTGTTTGTGGTTGAATCATGATGTTTTTGTTATTGAGCGTAGCGAGATTAGAAAAACTTCACCCTGTTAAATGCGATTTTTCAAATCGTAATTCCTAATTTATGCAAATTTGGAATCATTTAACTGGGTCAGTTATTCATAATCGCTTCTCTCTTTGAATAACTCGAAATGACTTGTCTTTTGAAATTGGACGACACTCTTCAATGGTTACTTTGTCCCCCTCTTTGTATGCGCCAGCCTCGTCGTGCGCCTTGTACTTCTTTGAAATATTCATAAACTTCCCATATTTTGGATGCTTTACGAAACGATTTACAAGCACAGTGACAGTCTTCATCATTTTGTCAGACACCACGGTACCATGAAGTTGCTTTCGTGTTACGTTGCTTGTCTCAATAGTTTTTTTATTCTTTGTTTCCATAATAGTAGTGTTATGCGTTTACATTAGCGCCCGTACTCTTTCGCAAATTCTCTTCTGTAAGAATGCGCGCGATTTCCTTGCGTGCTGTCATTTTCGCTTTCACGTTCTTTTTTGCGGAACCTGCAATGTCAAAACGAAACGCGCGAACAGCCTCCCTCTTTTCTGCAAGGAGTTTTACTAAATCTTCTGCGTTTATTTTTTTAATTTCTTTCATAAAAGTATTCTAAATTATGCAGTTTCCATTCGGCGAACGATGCGTGTCTTAAGAGGAAGCTTTGCTCCAGCCTTCTTGAGCGCCTTTACGGCTGTCGCCTCATCAACACCATCAACTTCAAAAAGCACGCGCCCAGGACGAACTTCAAACACGTAACCCTGGAGCTCGCCTTTTCCTTTACCCATACCTACTTGCGCTCCCTTCTGTGTCCATGGTCGGTCTGGGAAAATACGGATCCACATCTTTCCAACCTTTGTGATTGTGCGAACGATAGCTTTACGTGATGCCTCAATCTGGTTTGACTTCACACGAGCCTGTGTCTCAGCCTTTAGCCCGTACGAACCAAAAGCAAGAGTAATCCCTCGTGTTTCAGGCATTGCAAGCTTCGCCTCACTCTTGCGAGCGTTCTGCCACTTTCTGAATTTTACTTTTTTAGGAAATAACATGTTAGTGTATTAAAAATTTGTTTGTTCGTGAACAACGAGCTTCTTTTTGCTGTCGGCAAAAATCTGACCTTTGTAAATCCAAACCTTCACGCCGATAGCGCCGTAAGGAAGGCGCGCAGTGTTCTTTGCGAAATCAATGTCCGCGCGGAATGTCTGAAGGGGGATACCTCCGCGACGAATCTGCTCGTAGCGCGCCATTTCCGCACCACCTAGACGACCCGAGATTGCAATGCGCGCGCCTTTTACATCGCGGTTTGCCATCACCTTTTCAATGGTCTGCTTCAAAACCATGCGAAAAGGAAGACGCTTTTCAAGCCCTTCACAAACCATCTCGGAGACAACACCCGCGTTTGACTCAGGTGAACGCACTTCCTCAACATCAAGCTTAAAGTCTTTTGGGATATCTAGCTTTAGGCGAGTAGCTTCCTTCAAAATGTCATTCTTGAGCTTTACTGAACCCTCTCCTGCGCGACCAATAACCATACCAGGGCGAGCTGTTTTTACGAGGATACGAAATGTTTTTGCGTTGCGCTCTATTTCAATGCCCGCAATGTAGCTACCTCTAAGACGCTTGTCCAAAAACTTACGAATTAGCACGTCACCCTTTAGGAACTTTTTGAAATCATCTTTTGCGCCAAACCAGCGTGACTTCCAGTCACGGATGATTCCCAAACGATGCGCATATGGATGTACGATGTGTGTCATGAGATTAGTTGATAGTCATTAGTTTTTAGTCTTTATGGACGTTCCTTTCGGCTTCGCCGATGCCTTTACATTTGCAAGAGCAACTTTCTTTGAAACCTTTTTTGGCTCACCTTCTACAATAGCCTCCTTCTTTGTAGCTCTCTTAGAAGGAGCTACGTCTGCACTCGCGATGAGCTCAATCATAATGTGACTTGTGTGCTTGTGAATAGGGTGCGCTGAGCCGTGGGACTTTGGCATTGAACGCTTTAGAATTGTTCCCTGATCAACGCGCACTTCTTTTACAAAAAGGTCTTCAAGAGCGATCCCGTCATTTTCTTTTGCATTTGCAATAGCCGACATCAAAAGCTTTTTCATTACGCCAGACGCTCGCTTTGGAAGCACGTCAAGTTGGGCAAGCGCGCGAGGGGCGGTCTTGCCTTTGATGAGATTTGCCACTAGGCGAACCTTGCGTGGCGCTTGACGATAGCTTTTAAGAATTGCTTTCATGGTTGATTTTCTTAGCGAGTGAGGCGAGATTTAGAAAATCTCCACCCAGTTAAATGCGATTTTTCAAATCGCGATTTCAAATTCACTATTAAAACCACAGTCAGGGAATTATTAATGTTGTGCGATTTTAGCATAAATTGTGTCATATTACTAATTTGAAATCATTTAACTGGGTAGGAAAATCCTATTCACCTCACTCATTGATTTTCACTATTTTTTCTTAGCGGCAGGGGTTTCAGACTTAGCAGCCTTTGCAGCAG
>PCUO01000007.1:37007-52885 GCA_002771015.1 Candidatus Yonathbacteria bacterium CG17_big_fil_post_rev_8_21_14_2_50_43_9 | reverse complement strand
ACGCGAACCTCTAGATGTGTCTTGCCATTGTACACACCAAAAAGAAACCCAACCATTTCAGGTGATATCTGGCTTGAGCGTGCCCAAGTCTTTATCATTTCCGCAGTGGAAGCGCTCTTACCCTCAAGCTTTTCAAGAAGTCTTGGGTCAATAAATGGTCCTTTTTTGAGTGATCGTGTCATGGTTAATTTTTAAGGAGCGAAGCGACTGTAAAAATCTCCACCCAGTTAAATGCGATTTGAAAAATCGCATTTAACTGGGTAAACAATCCAATGTCGCTTCGCTCATTGTCTTGTGGATACAAAACAAGCTCGGAGTGAGCTCGTTCTGTATCCTATCAGATTTGGTGGGAATGTCAAATTTATGTATTAGTTCACTACATATGAGAATTTTCCCGGTTCTTTACATAATACTCCATTTTTGACGGTTTTTAGGCCGATGAGAATTCTCATATGTATGTGAACTTATTCAAGTTACTGTGTAGAATATGGAATATCGAATATAGAATGTTAAATTAATGCAGGAATTCCATACAAAAACCCTCCTTTAAACAAGTTTTTGCTTGAAACACCATTTTATATTCGCTATTCAGTATTCTACATTCAACCCTACACCACCTAGAACTGCCAGAACCTCGTCTTTGGCTTACAATCAGTAAGTGAATTTGTTGAATTTTCTCCAGCGCCAGTATTACAAATCCCATCGCCTACTATCCATAATTCCCCAGGAATATCTGTACAGGTCAATGTTGTTGTGCATGACTGTGGTGACACTGGAGCTGGCACTGTTCCATCTAGACAAGTAGCATACTTAAAACCCTCAACAGTTTGTTCTGACACTCCACCGCTCACGCAAGTTCCCTGGCAGTCTCCGTAAATATAGCTTGATGAGTCCGTAGCAGAACATACAGGGATTAGGGGCGGTCCTTGAACAAAATAGGTGCTTGAATCCTGCGCTGTTCCTGAAAAATTAATCCAACCAATAACACTTACACCGCCAGGTGTACTATCGCCAGAAGGACTAGTGGTTTGCGCGCCTCCCCATGCATAGCCAGAAAATTTACCATCATCAGGGTTAATCTTTACTCCATTTGTCCAAGTAGAATCAGAGAGCTTAATCCACCCGTCCCAACCACCAGTATTTGGTCCAGCACCAGGAGTTGTTGCGCAGTTAGGATCACAAGCAGCGAGCGCGCGCGCCCAACCAGTAACATTCCCTGACATGTCAGTTTTTGCAATTGCTCCACCTACTGTATTATATGGCGCACTCGGCGGGTTCCCAGTCTGCGCGCGATTAAAACTAATCCAGCCAATTCCCCCCTGGTCTGGATTTGGCACTGTGTCAATATCCGATGACCATGCAATACCTGAGAAGTCACCAGTTCTTTGGTCGAGAGTAACTGCATGGTTCCCAGCACCACATGTTGTGCAACTAAAACTAATGTACCCAATAGTATCGCTCCACGCATAGCCAGTAAGTGATGTTGGCGCTGCCTCTACTTTTGTCGGCCCTACGGATGTCGGATTAACAATATATGCCGTGTACCCAAGCCCCAAGGCTATAATAAATGCGGACACGTTGCGCACAGAGTGGATTGAGAATGTTTTGATGTTCATATAGGTATTATATCACCTAAAAATAAAACAAGCTATAATAGGTGTGGATAATTCTAAAAAAACCCCGTCGCTCTAGAGCGACGGGGTCAATTTTACATCTATCTCAATCAAACATTAGTATCCGGCAGGACCGAAAACTACCTTCCCAAGTCCGTACTGCAAATTGCTCGGAACTGGGACGCTCATTTTCCCAGTGCCATCGGGATTCATTGCCCACAGAGCGCCTGCGTTGGTGTACATAATGAGATTACTGCCATCAAGCGACCAGTACGGGTCTGTGCCGGCACCGAGGTTAATTTCTTGGCCACCCGCCAAAGGCGCTACGGTAATGTGGGATACTCCCCCAACATTTTTCATAAATGCCAAATGCGTATAGGTAGAGTTGACCGACATTGCGCGCACACCGCCCATCACGTTACTTGCCACAACAGTTTGTACTCCAACAAGCAAATCAAGTGCTGGGTCAACAATCTGTTGCAATATCTCGGTGCCATCTCTGACAAAAAGTACAGTAACATAGCCTGTCGTCAAATTCACCCCACCAATAACTGGCTGTGAATCAGACGCCACATCATCAGTGACTCGTACCCACATGGCTGAACCATCCATCTTCACCAAGAAAATGTCCTTTCTAGCCGTAGACCCAAGTGGCGTACAATTACTCGCCATAACCGCAAAATCGCCAAGCGGGCTAATGTCGAAACTTACAGCAGGGTGATCCGCAGGCCATGCTGAGCAATATGAAGCCAGTAAATAATTAGCATTTATCCTCCCGATACTGGCAAGTGTTGATAAAGACATACCAACAACTCCATTGATATTAGAACCGATAAACGCAACATTATTCCATGTCCGATATGGGACAATAGTATCTGGGTAGCTGTTATATGCCCCATAAACAACACTTTCCACGCCTGACGATAGGTCTTTTGTGCATATTGCCATAGAACACGGATACAAAAGCTTCCCGACCGCGAGCACTGGCACCGGTGTTGTGAAATTTACACCAGTTACATTTGCGCCATTCACCGTAACCGTAATACTTTCCGACGGTGAAAAGGTTGGGTTGTCTGGATGCGACGCAGTAACTGTGTAAGACCCGTTAGACAAACCAGAAAACATGTAACTTCCATCTGCTAACGTATTTGTCTCGGTGCTTCCTGGGCTTACAGAGACCGTTACGCCCGACTGAACCCCACCCGTAACCGAACCAGAGATACTGTATGTCTGTGGTGGTGGTATAAGTGAGAATGTAGCACTGATGGTATGGTTAGCCTGAACGTTTGTGAACGTATAGGCATTTACAGGTGATATTGACGCGCCATCGATTGAGAGCGTTGCTACGTGGAAACCTGAACTCGGCGCCATAGTGTAACCCTGTGAATTCCCCTGGGTTACATTTGTGACACCAAGTGGTGACACTGTGCCGTCTGCACCTGCAGTTGCAGTAATGGTATAGGTTGCTGATGGAGGAGTAGATTCTCCGCTACTGCCACATGCTGTGAGAGCAAAGACGGTGATGATGCTTAACAACATCAGTATTTTTTTCATGACTAACTCCTTTTCATAGTACTGCATTAATGATACCGAGTCTCAACAAACCATAA
Organism: Candidatus Yonathbacteria bacterium CG17_big_fil_post_rev_8_21_14_2_50_43_9; assembly: GCA_002771015.1. Lineage (GTDB taxonomy): Bacteria > Patescibacteriota > Minisyncoccia > Phycocordibacterales > UBA1550 > UBA1550. Next base: position 49,662 of record PCUO01000007.1, on the reverse strand, counting down.
GTCTGACGAGAATTGCTCGATTGACAAAGAAACTCAATCTGCGGTAAATAATACATTTTTAAGCAGATGTGTCAACCCCAATATTGATAAATATTATCCACGATGTTCTCCGAACAGCGGGGATAATATTTATATTTACTTCGAACGCTTGATCTTGCGACGGGCGACGATGAGGTTGTTTGAGTATTTCTTTGGTGAACGTGTCTTGCGACCTCCCGTTACCTTTCCATACTTTGTCTTTGGACGCTTTGTACCGCGACCTTGAGATCCCTCCCCTCCGCCGTATGGGTGATCAACAGGGTTCTTTGCAGAACCGCGGACTGTTGGTCGGATACCTAGCCAACGATTACGTCCCGCCTTACCAACATTTCTGTGCTTGTATTCTTCGTTTGAAACAGAGCCGATTGAAGCCCATACATTTTCTGAAACCTTTCGGATTTCTCCAGAAGGCATCTTCAAATGACTCTGACCGCGGTCGTTTGCGACAACTTCGGCATAATTTCCCGCTGAACGCGCAATGCGCGCGCCACCGTTTGGCTGAAGCTCAATGTTGTACACAAATGTGCCAACAGGAAGCTTGCGCAAGATGGTGCGGTTACCTGGCTTAATAGGAGCGTCCTCGGCAACAATTAGCGAATCACCAGCCTTAATCCCTTTTGGAAGTAGGTTGTAACGGCGCTCGCCGTCTGCATAGCAAACTACTCCAATAAATCCTGAGCGATTTGGGTCGTACTCAACGGTCTCTACCTTTGCGGGAATACCGATTTTGTCAAAACGAAAATCAATCTCGCGATATGAACGCTTGTGTCCGCCTCCTTTGTGCTGAGTAGTGATGCGACCAAACGCATTGCGTCCTACGCCACGGCTAAATCCAGTAGTAAGAGCCTTTAAAGGCTTTGTTGCAGTCAAGACACCTCGATACGTTACGTGAGATGTTTGGCGATTTGATGGTGTTGTTGGTTTTCTTTTCTTCATGATAATAAAAATTAGACGACTTCAATCTTATCGCCTTTCTTCAGCGTGACCAACGCCTTGCGAATTCCTGATTTCACGCCCTTTCGGTTGCGAACAAACACGCGAGTATTAGGAAGATTTACAATGTTTACGCGAGTAGGCTTTACATTGTAAAGAGCCTCAATCGCTTTTGCAATTTCAATCTTATTTGTGTCCCTTGCAACCTCAAACACGTAGGTTCCTTTTTCAGCAAGAATAGCCGCCTTCTCGGTAATGTGTGGGCGAACGATAGCGTTCACTCGAGAACCAAGAGCAAGAGCTCCCTCCTTTTTTGCTTTGGTCACCTTTGTAACCTTTGCTTCTTTTGTTGTTTTTGTAAAAATAGCCATGATAGTGTGGGTTATTTAGCAGTGACTGCAGTTGCTGTTGCGAGCTTGCCTTCAATAAAACTAATAGCTTTCTCTGGGCTCACAATCACGACGTATTTGTGGTTCAATAGGTCAATTGGGTTCATATTCTCTACCGAGTCAAACTCAACGTTTCCAAAGTTTGCAAAACTCTTGCTTACAGCATCCGACTTTTCGCTTGTTGCAAAGTACGCCGCATTTTTTTTCTTTGTGAGCATTTTTTCAAAGCCCTTCACTCCTGCGAGAGCAAAAAGGATACCCTTTGCTTCAGTAGCCTTTGGAGCTTTCATGGAAATAGCATCAACAAAAAGCACTTCGCCATTGCGCATCTTTTCTGAAAGCACAGTGTAGAGAGCCTTCGCGCGAACTTTTTTGTTAATCTTCTTTGAGTAATCCTTTTCGTTCATTGGGCCGTGCGTAACACCTCCGTGACGCCAAATAGGTGAACGTGACGAGCCGTGACGAGCTCGCCCAGTACCCTTTTGCGCCCATGGCTTCTTCCCACCGCCAGAAACATCACTGCGGTCCTTTACCTGTGCTGATGATGTACGCGCGTTTGAGCGCATTGATTCAACAACTTGGTGAACCAAATCAGCATTCCAAGAAAGTCCCCACACCTTTTCGTTCAAGGCAATCTTTCCTGCTTCCTTTCCTTTTGTATTGTAAATTTTTGCTTCCATAGTAGTAAAGATTATTTAGAAGTTGCCTTAATCTCAAGGAGTGCTCCTTTAATACCTGGTACACAACCAGATACGAGAATCTTGCCATTAGTAGTATCAACGCCGAGCACACGCAAACCTTTTACGGTGATGCGCTCCCCACCCATGCGTCCTCCCATGCGACGACCTTTTGAAATCTTCTGCTGACCTGTTGAGCCAATAGAACCCGGTTCACGCTCGGAATGCTTCTGTCCGTGAGTACGGCTTCCTCCATGAAAACCATGACGCTTCACTACACCCTGGAAACCTTTGCCTTTTGATGTGCCTGAAACAGTAACCTCGTCACCAATTTCAAAAACTGACGCGTCTATAGTGTCGCCCTTTTTCCATGCGCTTGAGTCGTCAACACGAAACTCGCAAATGGTCATGAATAGTCCGATGTCCTTTGTGTGACCCTGAACTGCTTTTGAAATGTTTTTTTCAGCGCGAGTGCCGAAGCCCATTTGAATAGCATCGTATCCGTCGCTTTCTTTTGATTTTACCTGTGTAATAGAAACAGGCCCAACAGAAAGAAGTGTTGCAGCGGTTGCGCGCCCGTCAGAGCCGACGAACGAGAACATATTTTCTTTTTTTCCTAGAATAAATTTCATATCGGTAATTTACGGTAACCATTGCAATCTACATTTTCATGTGATTGTTGGTATTTTAATAATCAACAAACTTTCATTTTCTCCTTCTCGTATTCCTGTCAATTGTCCACAAGCGGTGTCAGTTGTCAATCGTTTCCCATCTTACATCATCTTCACATCAATATTAACGCCTGATGGGAGCGAAAGATTGGTGAGAGCCTCAACAACTTTTGCATTCGGATTTAAGATGTCAATCAATCTCTTGTGAACACGCATTTCAAACTGTTCACGCGCATTCTTGTAAATGAATGCTGAGCGAAGGACTGTGTACTTCTTTATCTCAGTGGGAAGAGGTATTGGCCCAATGACCTCAGCATCGTAACGAAGCACGGTGTCCACAATTTGCTTCACAGAATTGTCCAGCACTTTGTTTTCATACGCGCGTACGCGAATACGAAGCTTGTGCGTTACTTCTTTGTCTGCAACTTTTTTTGTTACGGACTTTTTTGCAGCTGGTTTTTTTGTTGCTGTGGTCATGGTTGATTTTTAAGGAGTGAAGCGACTATTAAAATCGCCACCGAGCACCACTTTTATGTTTTTATAAAAACATAAAAGTGGTGCTCGGTAAGTAATCTAATCTCGCTTTGCTCGTTATCTTACTTACGCGATAATCTTTGTTACAACTCCCGCGCCTACTGTACGGCCTCCTTCACGAATAGCGAAACGCTGTTCTACTTCAAGAGCTACAGGCACAATGAGCTTTACTTTTAGTTTTACTGTGTCTCCTGGCATAACCATTTCTGTTCCTGCTGGAAGTGTTGCGTCTCCTGTTACATCCGTTGTGCGGATGTAAAACTGTGGCTTGTACCCGTTAAAGAATGGGGTGTGACGTCCACCTTCCTCCTTTGTAAGGATGTAAACTTCTGTCTCAAACTCTGTGTGTGGAGTTACTGAGCCTGGCTTACAGATAACCTGTCCGCGAGTAATGTCCTCCTTCTTGATGCCACGAATAAGGATGCCGGCGTTGTCTCCAGCCATGCCTTCCTGAAGCGACTTGTTGAACATTTCAATACCGGTAACTGTAGTCTTTACAGTGTCCTTGATACCAACAATTTCAATTTCCTCGCCTACCTTTACAACTCCACGCTCAATACGGCCGGTCACAACTGTCCCGCGTCCTTCAATAGAGAACACGTCTTCAACTGGCATAAGGAATGCCTTTGCAATATCGCGAACTGGAACTGGAACATATGCGTCCACTGCGGCAACAAGGTCAAGAATCTTCTTTGCCCACTCGTCGTTAACGTCCTTTGCCTCAAGAGCCTTGAGCGCAGAACCACGAATAACAGGGGCGTCCTTTCCGTCAAACTCATACTTTGTAAGGAGCTCGCGAACTTCTTCTTCAACCATATCAATCATTTCTGCGTCATCAACCATGTCGCACTTGTTGAGGAATACCACAATCTTTGGAACACCGATTTGCTTTGCAAGAAGGATGTGCTCTCGTGTCTGGGGCATCACACCGTCGGTTGCAGCAACCACGAGTATAGCACCGTCCATTTGCGCGGCACCCGTGATCATGTTCTTAATATAGTCAGCGTGACCTGGCGCATCAATGTGCGCGTAGTGACGAGTAGCCGTAGAGTACTCGTTGTGAGAAAGCGCGATTGTAATACCGCGCGCTTTTTCTTCTGGAGCCGAGTCAATATCACCAACTGACTTCATTTTTACATCCATACCAGCAAGGTGAAGAGTATTCAAAATTGCTGCGGTAAGGGTAGTCTTGCCGTGGTCAACGTGACCAATGGTACCTACGTTGACGTGTGGCTTGGAACGATCAAATGCTTCTGCCATAATATTTGGTTATTATTATCAAAGGCTTGTACACGAGGCTACCCAAAATGGAAGGTCCCAGAAGCCTTTTATAATAAAAGAAAATTAATAGATAACGAATAAAAAGTACCGCAGACGCGATACAAAGGTCATACTACCAAATCAAGAAGAATAGTCAACCCCTACCCCTCCCATCGCATCGCTTTTGCCCCGTTCTCCTGTAAACAGCGGGATATTAAAGATTAGAGTATTTTATATTATGCAATAATATATCATCCAAAATCACATATGAAGTGAACAATTTTCAAGTGTAATTAATATATTATCATTAAATTACACGTATTTTTTTATATTATCTACAATATGCTGTATTGAATTCTCAGATTTAACCATATAATCATTTGCTCCGAGCCCTAGCGCGCGCTCATGGTCATCCCTACCTCCGAGATTTGTAAGTACGATAATCGGGATATTCGCAATGATTGAATTACCCTTAATTTCCTTAAGGATCGCAAAACCATCCTTTTTAGGCACCATTAGGTCGAGAATTATCAGGTCAGGCTTCTCGTGTACAATCTTTTTAGTCGCATGTTCGCCACTCTCAACAAGCACAGGAATATATCCCTCCTGTATAAACTTCGTCTCATATACCTTGGAAACATGCCCATCGTCCTCAATTATGAGTATCTTTTTAGTGTGTTTGTCCATAAAAATGGTTTATAAATTAGTGATTGCATTATACCATTTATAGTAGTAAACAAGCAGAGACTGTGTATAAACAGATAGACCAGTGTTTTTTTATATTTTATATAATTTCCTCCAAACCAAAGCTACTTTTCCTTTATCACTTTGGCTAAAAGCACCAAGCTTTCTGCAAACATCACTTTTACTTAAGCATGCAATTTTTGCCAACCTCGCCCATGAACCCAGCAACAACCCTGATTGATTCCAATTTTTGATTTTATAATCTCTCTTGCTTTTTCGTTCGGTTGTTGTAATTGAAGCCAACACAATATCATCATCTCCAGTATCTGGAATGACGAGAGCCGGGCGTTGCTTCCTGTTTCCGTCTACTTGAGTAGAAACGACCATAACGACATTCCCAAATTTAAATTTGGTCATAAATTGTGTCCGATTTATTATATGACTTAATGAATTTATTTTTAGCAGCATCATGCCACAGACCTTCTTGTTCTTTGTTGACTACATTTGACTTTAAAAGGTTTTGGTATTCAAGACGAGGAATAATCACCAGATCATCATTTTTTACTAGATTTCTAGGAATAGTTATTGTGTTAATAGTTTACTTATAGTACAGCAACACAAATAACCCGCCAGATGGCGGATTATTGTTTAACTTTTCTGTGACCATCCGCGTTTGTTCTGCGTTGCTACCTGCGGGATTCGATAATAGTTGCTGCAACTCCGCAAAATTCGCTTCGCTCATCGCGGGGCGCGCATTTTACCAACCTATCCCACGCTGTAGTTTTTACTTCCTCGATTCAATAATCGTAAGAGCTACATTTTGAGGCACAATGTCGTAGTGATCAAACTCCATAGTAGATGACGCGCGACCTTCGGTCATAGAACGTAGAGCTGTGGTGTAGCCAAACATTTCTGAAAGAGGAACCTGCGCTGTGAGCACCTTCATCATCCCACGCTCGCCCATTCCTTCAATCTGCGCGCGCTTTGATGAAAGGTTCCCGGCAACGTCACCCATGAACTGCTCCGGCATAACAATTTCCACCTTCATAATAGGCTCAAGAATAACAGGGCCTGCTTTCTTTACAGCATCCTGAAATGCTTGCGAACCAGCAATCTTGAACGCGATTTCTGATGAGTCAACTTCGTGAAAGGAACCGTCGTAAAGCTCTACTGAAATATCTACCACCTTGTAACCCGCCTGCACACCACGATCCATCGCTTCAATGATACCCTTTTCAACTGGCGCGATAAACTCCTGCGGAATAACACCTCCCCTGATAGAGTTTGTAAATTCAAAATGATCATCGCGACGCTTTGTCTGCTTTGGCAAATCCTCAATAGCAACGGTTTTATCAATTGGCTTGATGCGAATCTTGACATGACCATACTGACCGCGACCTCCAGTCTGCTTGATGTACTTGCATTCTGCTTCTGCTTCGCGAGTGATAGTTTCCTTGTACGCAACTTGTGGTTTCCCTACGTTTGCCTCCACGTTGAACTCGCGCTTCATGCGGTCTACGAGAATTTCCAGGTGAAGTTCTCCCATACCAGAAATAATTGTCTCCATTGTTTCCTCGTCTGTTGAAATGCGGAATGTTGGGTCTTCGTCCGCAAGCTTCTTGAGCGCCATACCCATCTTCTCTTGGTCGGCTTTTGTTTTTGGCTCAATACGAAGCGAAATAACCGGCTCAGGGAATTTAATCTCTTCCAATATAATTGGGTTTGCTTCATCACAAAGAGTGTGTGATGTGCGAGTATTTTTTAGTCCCACCATTGCGGCGATTTCACCTGCATACACCTTCTTCACTTCCTCGCGTGAGTCTGCTTGGAGACGCACCATACGTCCTACCCGCTCCTTCTCGCCGGTGGTTGCGTTGTACACATATGAACCCGCTTCGATGGTACCTGAGTACACGCGGAAAAATGCGAGCTGTCCAACGAATGGGTCTGCTTGAAGTTTGAATGCAAGCGCTGAAAAAGGCTCCTTGTCTGATGCATGACGTTCTATTTCCGCGCCTGTGTTTGGATCAATGCCTTTGATTGCGGGCATGTCAAGAGGAGAAGGAAGATAGTCCACCACTGCGTCTAACACAAGCTGAACACCTTTGTTCTTGAGCGCTGACCCTGCGTAAACAGGAAAGATTTCGTTGTTGATAACGGCCTTGCGAAGTGTTGCTTTCAAAACGTCCATAGGAATTTCCTTTCCTTCCAAATAGTCGTTCATCAAAACTTCATCATTCTCAACGATGCGTTCAACGAGGTCCGAGCGGAACTGTTTTGCCTCAGCGAGATATTTTTCTGGAATCTCCGCCTCAATTACCTTAATTCCCATTTCACCTTCAAACTTAAACATCTTCATTTTAAGAAGATCTATTACCCCTTCAAATTCGTCCTCAAGTCCAACAGGAATCTGCATGCGAACAGCTTTTGTGTTTAGTCTGTCTAGAATAGACGCGTATGAACGTTCAAATGACGCTCCAGTGCGGTCGAGCTTGTTGATGAAACAAATACGTGGAACCTTTGCCTCGTCAGCATAGCGCCAGTTGGTTTCTGACTGTGGCTCTACTCCTGCAACGCCGTCGAATACCACCACTGCTCCGTCCAACACGCGGAGAGAACGCTTTACCTCTACGGTAAAGTCAATGTGCCCCGGTGTGTCAATAATATTGAAACGAGATAGGTTCTCCTTTTTCTTTTCCTGGTCAGTCTTGTTCCAGAAACAAGTGATAGCCGCCGCGGTGATGGTGATTCCGCGCTCGCGCTCCTGCTCCATCCAATCGGTGGTTGTTTCGCCTTCGTGCACCTCGCCGATTTTATGCTGGCTTCCTGTGTAATACAAAATGCGCTCAGACGTTGTCGTCTTGCCGGCGTCGATGTGAGCAATGATTCCAAAATTGCGAACTTTTTCTAACGGATAGTCTCGTTCCATGATAAATAGGTTTTAGCTGTTAGGGGTTAGGTAAATACAAAAAAATAAATAAAAAACTGTCGACTCCAGACTCTGAGTATTTTTGTTCGGAGCCAAACAGAGACCACTGTGGTCAAAAATGTTTTATTTGGGGCGCAGCGCGAGGCGACAAGTATGTGATACCGACGAGCTGTACATGAGTACTGTGAGGTCGTGTTCACATACGCAGTCAACGAAGCGCTGCGCCCAAATTAACCATTTTTTACCAGGCAAAGTGAGCAAAAGCCTTATTTGCCTCCGCCATCTTATGCACATTCTCGCGCTTCTTCACTGCCTCGCCTTCGTTGTTACTTGCGGCAAGGATTTCGTCCGCAAGCTTCTCGTGCATTGGGCGACCCTTCTTTGCCTTTGCGGCGTTTATGATCCATCGCATTGAAAGCGCGAAGCGTCTATCTGGGCGCACCTCGTGCGGAACCTGATAGTTTGCGCCTCCGACGCGACGTGAGCGGATTTCCATAAGAGGTCCGGTATTCTTTAGCGCAAGTTCAAAAACCTCGAGAGGTTCAAGACTCTTCTTTTTCTCTTTTACAATATCAAATGCTTCGTACACGATTGCGCGCGCGGTGTTCTTCTTTCCACGTTCCATTATGTAGTTGATAAGCTTTGCAACCTTCGTTGAATTGTACACGAGGTCTTCGCCGGGTATATTACGATTTTTTACTTTTCTTCGCATGTTAGTTTTTTAGGATTTATATAAAGCATTTGCATTCGCATCTACTTTTGACTTTCTACTTGCCTTTAGGCGCTGCTCCTGCCTTTGGACGCTTTACCCCATATTGACTGCGACCCTTCATACGCTTCTCAACAGGTGTTGCGTCTAAATGACCGCGAACAATATGATAACGCACACCGCCAAGGTCCTTTACACGACCCCCGCGAATCATAACCACCGAGTGCTCCTGCAGCTTGTGTCCCATACCTGGAATGTACGCTGTAACTTCCATACCGTTGGTAAGGCGAACGCGGGCAATTTTGCGAAGCGCGGAGTTAGGCTTTTTGGGAGTAGTCGTTGTTACCTTTGTGCAAACACCGCGTTTGAATGGAGAATTATGAAAAACTGGCTTGTTCAAAATGCTGTTAAAGCTTTTACCGAGCGCGATTGAGCTAGACTTCTTTTTGAGAAGTTTGCGTGGGCGCTTTACGAGTTGGTTTGTTGTTGGCATTAAATTAAACAAGTCGCATAGGCGACAGTGCAACTACTCTACTATAGGGCCTGAGAAATTGCAAGCGGTGGGCGGAGACTTACGCCACCTCGCCCACCGCTTGCAATTTCTCAACAATTGACATAGATACGGACCCGTCACATGCTAAATGCCACACATCAAACGTTTCTCAAATCCCCACTCCTGTAATCAACCAGAATATAAAGCTTGAAATAGGCAATAGAATGTACTTTGCAAAAAATATCACAAAAACAATAAAAATAAGCCAATTTTGCTCTAAATAGTCGTGTATATATTGATAACGGATTGGAAGGAATGCAAAAAGCACCTTTGCGCCGTCTAGAGGTGGAAACGGTATCATATTAAAGACAGCAAGGATAATGTTTAGAAATACAATAGTAGCAAGCATTTGTGTAAAAGCGCCATCAGTTATTCCAAGAGATCCAGAATAACGAATCATCAGTCCAAAAATTATGGCGAGAGCAAGGTTTGCCATAACTCCAGCAAGCCCTACTGCAACTGTGCCCCATTTGAAATTGCTTAGATTGTATGGGTTATACGGAACCGGCTTTGCCCAGCCGAAAGCAAAAGTTCCACCAGAACCAAAGAGCATAAGCGCTGGGAGGATTATTGAGCCTAGTGGGTCAATATGTGGAACAGGATTTAGTGTTAAACGGCCAGCAAGACGCGCGGTTGGGTCGCCAAACCATTCCGCCATATATCCATGAGCAATTTCATGGATAATTATGGAGAATATGAGGATAATTAAGAAAAAGAAGATTTCCATTAGATTAATGCGATTTATTGAGCTTGTCCTGTTAAAGGTGGATTACGCTGTGCTACGCTCGCGACCTCTGACGGGGCTTGCAAAATTACTTAAACATGATACCATACAAAAACTAAACGAGAAAACTATGGCAAAATCATGTCCAACTTGCGGAAAAGGTACTATTATTGTAGGTCACTACTCTAATCGTATTCGCGCTACCAAATTCAACCCTACAGGAAACAAGCGAAAGTATCCAAATCTCCAATGGGCGCCTCTTGCTGACGGCTCACGCTTGAAAATCTGCACAAAGTGCATGAAAGTCGGGAAGCACCTAGAGATCAAGTTTGTATAAAGAACCCATAGAAAAGAAAAAACCAGCTATCTTGATCTGTACCCCTTTTAGTAGACACTTAATAAAAACCTACTGAAGGACTAAAAGATGATTTCTGTAATTTACAGGAGTCATCTTTTTTCGTCCCCACTGCTTTCTTTCGTAATTGTAGTATTTCATATACTGATTAATTAGTAAACGTAACTCTTCAAACGTTTTGCAATTCTTGTAATCAACGTCGTCTTTAAAATGACCGAAGAATGATTCAATGGGACAGTTGTCGATACAGTTCCCTCGACGAGACATGGATTGGGTCATGCCCAACTCTTTCACGGTGCGAATATATTGTGGATTAGTATAGTGGAAACCTTGATCAGAGTGAATCATAATGTCTGTCAAACTAAAGGTGACGGTGTTCATTAGATCAGCCAATGTGTCGAGCACAATGCTCATTCCCAATCGTTCTGACACCTTCCAACCAACCACCTCTCCTGTGGCAATATCTTTGACAACCGACAAGTAGGCTAGTTTGTTGCCATAAAAGATGTAGGTAATATCGGTAGAGAAGAAACGATATGGAGTTAAGGAGCCGAACTCACGGTTAAGTTTGTTCTCACAAACGCGGTGTTCCCTTGTTTTCTGGGCGATGTTCTTGTAAGGATTACGTCTTCGTATCTTGCAATACAAACCGTACTTCTTCATGATCCTCTGAATCTTCTTGTGGTTCATGGTTACCTTGAGATTCATTTGCACCGTCCGCCAGCCAGCTTTCTTTTTCTTTGCATCAAATACTTCTTTGATGAGCAAATAGTCGTGGTAGTCTTTGTCGGGCCCGTTAATTGATTTTAACCACTTGTAGTAGCCTTCGGGAGACACACAGGCAATATCGCAAGCAAGCTTAATGTTCCCAGTCTTACTGTTTCTCACAATTTGATACCTCTGTCGCGGCTTGAGTTTTACTCCGCTCGTTTGGCCCGGAGTTGTCTTAAAAAATCGTTCTCAGCTTTGAGGTATGCAACTTCTGCTTCTAATCTCTCCATCCTTTCCTTCTCCATTAGCCCTTTCGTTCTTGGACGACCAGGGCTGTTACTCCCGCGCCTATCAGTGCTTAAACCGATTTCCCCATAGGTGCGATATATGTACTTCCAGTCGCTGATTCTGTCTTTTGGAATATTACGACCCAGCACGCCAAGATTAAAGCCTGCGATGCGGAATATTTCAGCGCGCGACAAGTTCTCCTCCAGGTATTGTTTCACTGCTCTCAGCTTAAAGTCTTTGCTGTACGTTACTGCTTTTTGACTGCATTTAACTACATTTGGATTTTTACGGAGTTCCAAAACCTCCTCGTTGGTGAATTTCATATTTGTTGGATATTAATGATTGTACCAAAAGAAAAAGTAGACACTTTTGGTGTCTACTTTTTGGGGTACAGATCAAACTAGCTGGTTTTTTCTTTTCTATGGATTCTTTATATTCTGCATTACTGAATCCTAATCTCAAGCGCATTTATCTCATTCGCATTAGCAGTATCTTCTTCTGCAACAACTACAATGCGCATCCCTACTTTTATATCAGCAAGCGTCCCTGCGATCTCTTGTGGTGGAGTTATTTTAAACTGCTCAATCTGCTCTGAGATAGGCATCTTTGGATTTTGAATATTCTTTCGTAATTCCTCCTCTTCCTTTTGGACGTCCTGGATATCCGCCATTAATACCCTGACGACCCTTGTTTCAGTACTAATTCTTGCCATTCGAACATCAAGAGTGTTGGGTTCGAAAGACACCTGTTTTGGGGAAATCGATTTCACGATACCGCTTATAGCGTATGTTATTTTAGGCATACTCACCACAGGTGTAGTGTGCGTGGTAAAAGTCTCTGCCCTAAAGATATTCTGCGCCGTCGCAAAACTGGGCACATATTTTTGTACCACAAAAACCCCTCCAGAGACAATAATTACAGTGATCACAATAATAGATACTACTTGTTTTTTAGACATAAATGGTTGTTGATTTTGGTCCATAGGTTTATAATGTGGTATTAAATAGCCTGTATCTTTGTCACACTGCTTCCAGAGTAATTCGCTGTCCACATATTGGTACCGTCAAAGGCGATACCGAAGGGGGCAGCCCCTGTTCCTGTATAGGTGGTCATACTGCCTGTGGGAGTGATTTTTGTCACACTGTTTCCAGAGTAATTCGCTGTCCACATATTGGTACCGTCAAAGGCGATACCGAAGG
>PCUO01000007.1:10387-36971 GCA_002771015.1 Candidatus Yonathbacteria bacterium CG17_big_fil_post_rev_8_21_14_2_50_43_9 | reverse complement strand
CTGTGGGAGTGATTTTTGTCACACTGTATCCTCTGGGATTCGCTGTCCACATATTGGTACCGTCAAAGGCGATACCGGAGGGGGCAGCCCCTGTTCCTGTATAGGTGGTCATTGTGCCGATAGATAAAAGCACATCAACAGACACTGAACCATTTGCAGTGCCAGATGCATTTGTACAATCGAGATTGTACGTCTTTAGCGAAGCAATAGTCTCAGTAATACTTTGGCTGCCAGAAACTGGTTTTAGCCCCGTCCACGAACCACCAGCGAGACAAGAAACGGCATCTACGGTAACCCATGATAGATTAAACGCTGTTCCTGTGCGCGCAACGGTTGGAGCCGTGAACGAAGTAAACGCTGGAGAGCTAATCACATCAGCGATGCTCTTCCATGTCGTCGCATTGCAATACTCAAGTATGTTTGAAGTATTACTGTAACGAATGGAGCCCTTTGTGGTAGTGTCGCATGAGGCTGTATTAGTGCCAACAGTAATCCCGCCCAAAATAGTCAACGGTCCCGTCTTTGTCTGTGCTGTCGCACCAGTATTTATCGGTGCGGAAACATTTCCTACTGGTGGTTGACTTGTTGGTGCTGTCCATGCGAGTGCGTAGGAGAGTCCAAAAGAAAGTACGATAGCGAGCGCATAAACCTTAATTGCGGGGAATATTGATTTCATAAAATATCCTATTGTTAATAGTACATATAGTATACCCCCCCCCTGATGTGTTCGGCAAGTAGAGTATGTGTGGATAACTATTCTACGCGCAACGACTCTCCATTTGTCTTGAAAATTATTGTTCCTTTTTCAGCTGTGCTAATAGATGGGATTTTTAGGAGAGCGAGGAGGTCGGTTACTTCTTTATGCGGGTGACCATACTTGTTATCCTTGCCTGCAGAAATAACAGCGTACTCTGGATCAACGGCGGAAAGGAACACTTTTGAGCTTGAGGTACGGGAACCGTGATGACCGAGTTTAAGTACTGTGGAATCCAAAGCACCACCATTTTTGCCAACAAGATACTTCTCCACAGAGAGTGGCGAGTCGCCTGTGAAGATGAAAGACTGGTCACCATACGAAAGTCGAGCAACGATTGAAGCAGTGTTGGTCTCCCAACCTGCAGCGTTTCTATCAGGAAACAAAATCTCAAATACAACTCCGTCGTCTAATATAATTCTTTCCCTTGCGCGCGCAATAATTCGTGTCGGGCGTTTTTCAGAAACTATTTTTTTAAATGCTCCATACACGCCTGTGTCTGATGTGTTCTCCGTTGTAATAACATTGTCGATACGCATTCGCGCGAGCACTGATGGCAACCCCCCTACATGATCTTGGTCTGGGTGCGTGGCGAGCACGACATCAATGGACCTGTCCCAAAACGGCATCACTCTCCCGAGCTCACGAAGTACTGCGCCACTAGGAGGGCCCCCGTCCACAAGCATTTGGTTCCCATTCGGCGCTTCAATATACATTGCATCACCTTGCCCAACATTTAGAAATGCGACAGTGAGCACGCCGTGTCTGTCCGCGCGCGCAACCGCAAACCAAATAAAAATATTTGTAAAAATAAAAACTGAGAGTACTGTGTATTGCAAATTTCGTCTAGAGAAATTTTTTAACATACCGACATAGTACCACGACCAACATCCCTTCCAGCGTTTTTACAATAAACAGCTATCTCCAAGTTAGTGAGCGAAGTGCAAACACGGTATTTGCAACTTCCTAGCAAATGCAGGAGATATTGTACCCAGCTATATAGTTGTTTATTGTAATATGAGGAGGTTCATGAATGCGATAATTCTATATGCTACTATAGTATCATGACTGATACTGCTATAGAGGCGCTGATACAGGGTGGGAGCTACTTCACAATTTTTATGTTAATGATTGCAAATGGTGCAGTTTCTTTTCCATCAAGCCAAGTGCTCTACATCATTGCTGGATACTTCATCGCGCGCGGAGACCTTGCGCTTTTTCTTGTTGCGCTCGTGGGAGCCATTGGCAACACTATTGGCAACATCATTCTTTACGAACTTGCTCGCAAACACGGACGAACATTTATTGAACGAATGAAAATTTTTCCGACACGAGAGCTAAGTAAAGTTGAGCACGCATTCAAAAAGAAAGGCGCATGGTTTGTTTTCATAGGAAAACTTTTACCCGCAATAAAAGTTTTTGTTCCGATTACTGCGGGGCTTGGAAAATTCTCACGTGTATTTTTTTCGCCTATAATGTTTGTCGCATCATTCATCTGGTCACTTGGATTTATTTATATCGGATATTTTTTTGGAAAATCTGCAGATGTGTTTGGCAAATACGCAATCATTCTTGTTACCATCGCAACAGTTGTTGTCCTTCTTTTTTATCGCTACATCAATAGCCCAGCAATCGTGAGCGAGCTTGAGCGTTAATCAATTACACTTTTCCACTATGTCCGTATAATATACTATAGTATATTATACGGACATAGTGGTTTCAGATATTGAGATGGAATCTAAATTATTTATCTACACTGCTAGTTTTTAAAAAAGATTTCTTGCAGACTATCATGAGTATGCCGTAAGCGAGAACTAACATAGAGAATGAATAATGAATGCCATGAAGCGACGCAAACGGCATTAGTGCAAAAAATTCTACGAGGGTGATAATGTACGAAAGAAGCGCATACGCAACAAATGAGAGCAAACTTCCGACGAGTGGCACCCACGAAAATATTGCGACAAGCGCCACGAGCATCATCGCGATTGGGACAACTGGCAGGATGAAAATATTTGAAATGAAGCCAATGAGTGAAACACTCCCCATATGATAAAGAATGAGCGGTAGTACAAAGATTTGTGTTGCAAAAGTTGTGACAACAATTTCTCTAAAAATTCTGTTTGAAATGAACGAAAAATATTTTTCAATTATTGGAACAAAAATAACTATCGCGAGCGTCGCAGAAAATGAAAGTTGAAACGACACATCGTGAAGGAGAATCATTGGATTCGCAAAAATCATAATTCCTCCCGCAAGGGCGAGCACTCGAAGCGCGTCCCCCTCGCGACCAAGCATTCTCGCCATGATCACCACAAGCGCCATCAATGTCGCGCGTACTACTGTTGCTCCACCGCCAACCATCACAGCAAAAAGTATAATACCGAGCGCGCTCATAATCAAACGAATTGAAAAAGGCATAAACATAACGAGGCGAGAAATAATACTTGCTACCACCGCGATGTTATACCCCGAGAGAACCACAATGTGAGCAATCCCAGTCTCGCGAAACTTTTGAATTAAATCCTCGCCAAGGGACTGCTTTGCTCCAAGTGTGATACCGTTCGCGAGTGCCGCTTCAGGCTCTGGAATTCTCTGTGAAATATTTTTTATAAGCCATGATTTAAACGCAAAAAGTTTTTCAAGAATTACATTCCCATTGCCATGTGAAACTACTGCCACCTTTGGAAAATACATCTGGTAAAAAATGCCGTCCTTTGCGAGATATGACTGATAGTCAAACGCTCGCATATTGTCATCACTCGGAAAGTTTTTAGGAACCGTTACATTGCCTACAACAGACACTAGGTCTCCGTATTTTAATTCTGGGAAGGCCTGCGTACGAACAAGGATTCTTGTTTTTTCTTTATATACACTTTTTGTCTCTATGACAACATTTGTATATTCTTCTCGTACATCAGGCTCACCGACAATCATTCCATCAACTTTTAGAACCTCTCCAACAACAGCATCTAACGCGCTCGCTGATGTATTTGTTTTGGAAACATCTACACGGTAAATTCCCAGAGCAACACCAAACAAAATAAGTGAAACAATGAGAACGCTTTTTGATTGCGACACCACACGAGGGGTTAACAATACAAAGAGAGACAATAGCGCAAATAATATCGCGAACAAGTATCCAAAATCTAAAATGCTTTCTAGCGCGACACCAACAATGAAACTGATTATGAAACCAAAAAAATAATTCGGGCGCATATTGTCTATTGTACATACATTACCAGCATTATATAAGACATTAAAGTGTAGGAGGTTCTATGAATATCGCAGACAGTAGAACATTTGTTATAAGCGAAACAATACTTGGAGAAAACCCCATTGTACGTGCAAACAGGATTGATACTCTGGTTCTGCATACTCCTACTACTTACCAAGCCAACTTTTTATTATTGCCTTTTCATCCTCCGCGCTGACTGATTTTTTAAACTTTGTCCCTCGTGCTCCTTTCACGCGTTTTTCACATTCTGCCCAATTGGAATGCTTTTCCAATTTCCCATTTACCAAACTCAAATATGAATATGCTTTAATTTTTTGTCGCTTTTTTTCTTCTGGAGATTTTGCTCTTTTTGACGCAAGAAGCTTTGGGTCGCCTGCATGTGGCACGAGGTCAACCTCATAATCACTTTTTTGTCCGTTAAAAAGAATTGGATTTTCTCCATCAGCACACATTGTCGCAATAATATCTGCCCTATCGTTCCCTTCTATTCCAGCATGTCCCGGTGTGTAGTTCCAAGAAATTTTGCAACCGCTCATCTGAAGGTCAGCAACGACGCGCGCGAGAGGTTCCCACAAATCGCGATTAAGCACCTCTTCTTTTTTACTCGTCATCCAATTATTTTTCTCCCAACCAGCGACCCACTTTGTGATGCCGTTGATAACATACTGCGAGTCCACATGCATATCTATAGTGAATGCATCCCCCATCTCTCTAACAAAATGGAGTGACTCAATCGCTGCCGTGAGCTCCATCTTGTTGTTTGTCGTGTGCTTGTCTCCTCCTCCAATTTCTCTGACTTTTGACTTTACACTTCGAATCAGCTGATTCGTGGCTTGGTCATGAAAACTTTTAGACTCGCCATTATTGTACGCAATAATGGCCCCCCATCCGCCTGGCCCTGGGTTACCTCGTGACGAGCCGTCTGTGTAAATAATGATGTCAGGTGACTTTGTCATGTGTTCAGTTTACATTTTTTTTACCACCTCCACAATTCGTAAACGAAGTTCTCTATTATTACGAAATGTATTTACTTCCATCGTTGCAACTAGATCCACCGTGACCCCTGCTTTCAAAATTTTGTATTTTCCACTGTCAGCGAAAAATAAAATTGCCTTAATACCCGAACCATCAAACGAAAGTTCAAGGTGTGTTTTTTCTTTTCCAAAGAATCGCGCCTCTGCTATTTTTACTTTTTCAAAAAGGAAAACTGGCTTCGGATTTGCCGTTCCAAACGGCGCAAACTTTTCAATTTGTTTCCAATTCACCCAGTTCACCTCCGATAGAGCAAGTTCCATATCTACGGATAGTTCGGTATTTTCTTTTTCTTTTCGCGCAAGCTGATACGCTTTCACGAGCTCATCTTCAAGTGTGTGAACAGCGTCAGATGAAACAGAAAAACCTCCTGCCTCTTCGTGTCCACCCACATCTATAAACACTCCTTCTGGAACAGATGTCATCATATCAACCACATGCACTGTGCCGTCCGAGCGACACGAACCTTTTATCTCTCCGCTCTCTGTGCGACCCCAAACAAAAATAGTCCGCTCGTATTTTTTTACAAGACTCATCGCAACAAGCCCCACGAGTCCCGGCTTCCACATTGGATTTCCTATAACAATAATTTCTCTTAGTGTACGACCTTCTAAATGCTTGTGCGCCTCCTTGACCATACTTGCAACAAGCCCCTTGCGTGCATCATTCAAGTGCATCAACTTCTCTGCATACTCATCCGCCTCTTCGCGAGTCTCCGCAGAGAGCAGACGAAACGCATCCATCGGCTCTCCCATTCTGCTCGCTGCATTGATGCGCGGACCAATCATAAAACCAATATCGTCCTCAACGATGTTCGCCTGATTCATATCCATTTTTTGAAGAAGTGCAAGCAGTCCCGGACGACGGGATTTACGAAGCACTACCAAACCATACTTTGCGAGCGCGCGGTTTTCATTGCGTAGTGGCACCATGTCAGCGATAGTTGAAATCCCCGCCATATCAAGAAGCCACTTTTCCCAGCCTTTTGGCACTCCCCATACTTCTCCACGACGCGCGAGTAAAGCGCACACCAGTTTCCATGCGACACCTGCTCCACAGAGCATCTTGTCGTGATACGTATCACCAGCCTGCTTGGAGTTTATAATTGCGTACGCTTTTGGAAGAATATCTTGTGGCAAATGGTGGTCGGTGACGATTAGGTCAATGCCAAGCTTTCGCGCGTGATCCGCCTCTTCTATATCTACAATTCCACAATCTATAGTAATGACAACAGTTGCTCCTCGTTCCGCGAGAGCGTCTAGCGCTTTATTGTTCAACCCATACCCCTCAATATTGCGATGCGGAATATACACCTCAAAGTTCTCATATTTAATCTTCTTCAAAAAATCGTAAAAAATAGTTGCGCCAGGAATGCCGTCACAATCGTAATCCGCATAAATTGCAATGCGTTCATTAGTATCAATGGCGCACAAAATACGTTCCACCGCCTTTTCCATATTCAAAATCCCGAATGGATCGCGTACGTCTCGCTCAAAATCTGGATACAGAAAATGCTCCGCATCGCCCGCATTTGTAATGCCTCTCTTTTTGAGGAGCATCTGCGCAAGATCTGGACAACTCGATAAGTCGGATGGCATTGGGGTATTATATCGTCAAATGAGTGAGTGAACAAAATGTACTCATTATTGTTCCCGAGCGAATGCCGACGATATATCGTATTCGATATAGTCTATAAAGTCAAAAGTCCTAAAGTCGAAAATGGTCACGGAAGTCTCCTAAACCGTCATTGCGAGTACCCGAAGCAATCCACGGTGTGGCGCGACCTCTGGATTGCTTCGGGTACTCGCAATGACAGAAACATGTATTACGCGACGATAAATTAAAAATGCGCGCTTGCCATGTTTTTTGCTATAATGAACTTATGGACTGCCTATTATGCAAAATCATCGCTGGTGAAATCCCCAGCACAAAAGTCTACGAGGACGACACTGTGCTCGCCTTTCTAGATATTCACCCAGTAAATATTGGGCACACTCTCGTTATTCCAAAAGTTCACCACTTGAACCTATACGAAACACCCGACAAAACCCTAGCGCGCATGATGACGGTCGTGAAAAAACTTTCAATCGCCATAAAGAGCGCGCTTTCTGCCGACGGTATAAATATTGAGATGAACAACGACCCCATCGCTGGTCAAATCATTTTTCACACCCATCTCCACATCATACCCAGATTTTCCGGTGACGGCTTCACTCACTGGCACGGGGTACGAGGATACAACGAAGGAGAGGCTCGAGAAGTGGCGCAAAAAATCAAAAACTCTGTGTGATTTTTTGCATAGCTAGATATTAACTGTATAATGCATCTATGGACGCTTTTGCAAAAATGGATATTTTCTTTTTGGTTACGACTGTCGCAATTGTGGTAATTGCGATTTTTGGGACTGTCCTGCTTTACTACATACTTCGTACCGCTAAGGACGTAAGCGAGGTGATACATATCGTACGGAGAGAAAGTGAGCGGTTTGCAAAGGGAGCGGCCTCGGCGCGTCAAAAGATAAAAGGTCGGGGAGAGAGCTTACTACAAAAAATTATTGCTTTTGTACAGACTTTTTCCACAGATAAAATGAAATCAAAGAAGTAGTTTAATAATTTATAAATATTAATATGACAAAAAAAACAACAGGAACAAATGTGGCTATTGGCGCGGGAGTGGCGGCTATTGCAGCGCTTGCGGCAGCGGGATATTTTCTATATGGAAGCAAGGATGGAGCAAGAAATAGAAAGAAAGTTCGCGGATGGATGCTTAAAGCAAAAGGCGAAGTGCTTGAAGGTGTAGAAAAAATGAAAGATGTAACCGAGGAACAATATGCGATGATCGTAGACAAGGTTGCATCAAAATATAAAGCTATAAAAAACATAGACCCTGCAGAAGTGGACGCAATGATGAAAGAACTTCACGGACACTGGAAGAACATAAAGAAATCAATTTCACCAGCGCAAAAGAAGAAACACGCTAGGAAAACAGTAAAAAAGACTAAGTAAACACTAAAAAGTCAGCCGAGCACAAGAATTGTGCTCGGCTGACTTTTTAGTCGTGCGTAACATGCTTGTACCCGTATGCGGCAAATGCAACAGAGGTCGCGCCTACAAGAAGCGCTGTGGCAGGGGTGGAAAGCGTAGCTATTACTCCACCTAGAAGCGGAGGAAACGCTTGCGCGAGCGCATTGACACTGCTGTTAATTCCCAGCACTTCGCCTTGAATAGTATCTCCAGCACGTCGGCTCACTGCTGACGTAAGGTTTGCCATTGAGAGCCCTACTGCAACCGCAAAAAATGGGGCAATCAAATACAGAGTAGTCTCGGTGGGAGCAAGCGCAATCAGAATGATTATCAACGAAACTGCTGGGATCATTTTGCTAAGGATTTGTTTTTCTGTAAATCGCTTTGTCACAGGGCGCGTGATGAGCCCCTGAGTAAGAACAATAAATATCCCCACAAAACTAAAATATGTTCCGATATCCACCTCACTCATCGCAAAACGATACACAAGTAGCACCCCTAGAAACGATGTATAGAATGAGAAACCTGCTTGAAATAAAAAGTTAACGCCGAAAAGAGCGCGGAGCTTTGACGGGCGAAAAGCTTTAGCGATGTTTGTAAATGAACGAAGAAGCGAAAGGTTTTTGTGTATCCTCTCTATATGCTTGTTTGTTTCAGGCAAAACAAACAGTACCCATAGAACATTCACGCCAGCTAGAAATGCTGAAAACCAAAATGGTGTCGAAGCTCCAAAAATGCCGAGGCCTTTGGGATTTGAAAGTATGCCTCCTAGCGATGGTCCAAGAATAAAGCCGATGCCAAACGCCGCGCCAATAAGACCGAAACGTCCGGCAAGAAGCGCTGGAGGAGTAATATCCGCAATGACAGCTTGCGCGATACCAATGTTTCCTGCAGACAAACCACCAGTGACACGCGCAAAAAGAAGCAAAGGAATATTTTGTGTTGCAACTGCAAAAGCAAATAATGCATACGACAGAGCCCCTCCAGTAAGCGCCAATGAAAGCATTTTTTTGCGACCGTATCTGTCAGAGAGTTCTCCAAAAATTGGCGCGGAGAGAAACATTCCGCCAGCATACAGCGCGAGCAAAAGCCCGACCAAAAAATACCCACTTTCACCATACGCAGTGCTTGCCAGTATATAGTGCGGTGACTGTGGGTTTGTAAAAAGCTGAGGAATGACTGGAATGAGGATTCCTATTCCCAACATATCAATTAAAACTGTTATGAAAACCAGCGGGACAATCTTGCGCGCTGGGTCTTTTTGAGAATGAGACATCATAGAGCTTATCTTTTCTTACACTTCACTATCGCTTCAATCCCAGGAAGCTTGCCATCTGAAAGATAGTCTAGAGTTGCCCCACCGCCTGTGGATACAAATGAAAGTTTCTTTGCTACGCCAAGTTTCTCTACAATAACCGCAGTATCTCCCCCACCTATGATTGATGTTGCTTTGACCTCCGTTATCGCTTTCAAAAGCGCAATGGTTGCCCTATCAAAACCTCCCTCGTAAAATCCAATAGGCCCGTTCCATACAATAAGCTTTGCTTTTTTTAGTATTGGCGATAAATTTTTAATAGTCTCCGGTCCAACATCAACAATGCTGTCTCCAGATAAAATCTCGCTCAACTTTTTCACGCTTGTTTTATTCCCATCGCCATTTTTCACAATCACATCAGTTGGCAAAATTATTTTTCCTTTCTTCAAAAGTGGCAAGAGTTTAAAACTATACTTATCAACAAAAGACTTTCCTACCTCAATGCCTTGGTCGTGAAAAAAGTCATTTGCAAGAATACCTCCAACGAACACTTTGTCAGCAATCTTCATAAACTTTTTCATCAAAGGCATCTTTGTTTCAAACTTTGCCCCGCCAAGAATAAACAAAAATGGATGCTTTGGCTTTAGCGCAAGCGACAAATGTTTTATCTCGTCTGCAATAAGTAGACCAGCGTAGCTTGGAAGATACTTTGTAATACCGACAACGGACGCGTGAGCTCGGTGTAAAACAGCAAAAGCATCGTTCACATACACCTCGCCAAATGACGCGAGATATTTTGCAAACGCTGGATCGTTTTTTGTTTCTAGATCGTCCAAGCGAAGATTTTCAAAAAGAACCACACCCCCTTCAGGAAGACCATCTGCGATTGCTCGCGCTTCCTCTGTGCGAAAGTCTGGAACGAAACCGATATTCATCGTTCCTGAAAGATATTGCGCAACTGGTTTTAGAGACGATGTCGCGTCTTTGCCTATGTGCGAAAAAATAACTATGCGCGCTTTTTTCTTGCGCAGGTATTCAATAGTCGGTATCGCGCGGTCAATACGCATCGTCTCCACTATCCTCCCATTCTTGATTGGCACATTGAAATCCAAACGAAGCACCACTCGCTTACCTTTGAGATTCTTAATGTCTTTTACGGTGGGGAGGATTTGCTGTTTCATTTGACTATATTAGCACAGGTACATTAGTTATCTGCACATTTATTTACCATTTTTACATACTCCTGTTGTGCCCCCTTAACCCGAACTCCATTTGGATTGGAAACAACATGCATTCTAGAAAATAACCTAATAATTCCCTTCCCTTTTAAAATCAACTCTGATGCATTTTTGCCGATGCATAATAAATTAGGTTTATCTTTTTTAAAAAGAAATTCTATTTCTGCGATAAACCGTGCAATTTGTTTTTTTCTCCAATTATTATTCACTTTCCATTTTTTAATAATATTTTTTGAATTTAAGTCTACTTCGTCAATCAAATCAAGCATTGATGCCCCCTCAATCTCGTTATGTATAAACGCAAGACTATGCCACTTGTCAAATTTCCCCATATGAAAATTTTCTGGGAAAGAGATGCGCTTAGATGGATTGAGTCCTACAATAACCCAACTCGTATTTTTTAATACTAAATTTTTTGGAAAAGAAAGATCCTTAATATTGCTTGGGTTCCATGTTGCATAACTCAAGGTTGTTGGTTTCTTCATTATAAAATTTAGGCAAGCTTTTTATTTAATCGTATCCGCGCTTTTTAATATTTCTCCAAAAATCTTTGGGTCCAAGCTTGCGCGGCCGACGAGGAGGCCGTTGACTTGGGACTTGAGTATGAACTCCCACGCATTTTTTGAGTCCACAGAACCGCCGTAAAGAACCTGAATTACACTGCCGTCTTTTCCATACAAATCCGCCAGAGTCCTTTTGATTAATATTGAAACCTCAAGGGCGTCATCTGGAGATGCTGGGTGGATTGCATTTTTGCCTATTGCCCAGATTGGTTCATACGCAATAACAATTTTCTTTAGCTCCTTTTTTTGTACGCCATGAAGGGCCTCTTTTATCTGCTCAGTAATAAACTTTAGATACACGCCGTCTGGGTCACGCTCGCGCTCACCAACACACAACACAATTGTCATCCCAGCTTTTACGCCTGCTAAAACTTTTTTGTTTATCAACTCATCACTCTCACCAATCGCGCGCCGTTCAGAATGACCGACTATAACATACTCTGCGCCAACAGACGCAAGCATTGCTATGGAAACCTCTCCAGTAAACGCGCCTTCTGTTTCGAACCACGCATTTTGCGCGCCCACAACAATGCGTCGCCCGCTCACAAATTTTTTAATCTCGCTCACGTACACTAAAGGTGGGCAAATAACTGTCTGGACATTGGCGAGTTTTCCTGCGACCTTTTTTATTGCTGTAAACTTTGCCTTTGCGTCTTTTAAACTCGCGGGGTACATTTTCCAGTTGCCGATGATGAGTTTTTTGATTTTCATACCATCATTATATCACAGAGTTTTCAGGTGCGAAAAAATAAAAATAAAGGACCGTCCTTTCTGAATTTAAAAAGGACGGTCCTTTATTTTTGTTTTTCGCAACCACTTTCGACTTTTAACTAGTTTACTGCCCTTCCTTCCAGCCCTGCACATACCACGCGCCCCCAGGCCCTGAAGTAAACAGCGTATTTTGTAACCCTGAAAGATAATTCACTACAGCATTATTTTCTAATGTTATCTGATACGCTGTAACCTCATTAATATTAGAGTTATTCTGTAATTTAACATCCCCGAGTCTAGCGTAGAGAAGGAGTGCACCGGATACATTGTTTTCAAGCCAAATAGCCTCTGCGTCAGCACCAATAGAAGCACCTGTGTTTTCCGATAGAAGCATCACCCACGAATTTCCACCAGGGGCACCAGAAAATACTGGATTGTTTTCAATTTCAATTGTACCGGCTGTTGTACTCGCAGTTTGCTTGTCTGCAATTACCATAATACTTTGCCCCACAAGAGATGGGTCAACGCGCCATGATTGGTTGTTATTAATTTTAATATCACCTTCTACCCAGATGGGCCCCGTGAGTGTAATAGTGTAGTTGCTTCCACTTGTTTCTAAATCACAAGGAATCTTTTTAGGACCAATGCTTATTGTACCATTAATATAATACTTACCGCCTGTACACGTCACACTTCCCCCTGCCGTAGATATTGCTTCCCAGTTTTCTATATCTCCTCGAGTAATAGGGAGCTCTACTGGTGGCTGTACAGGAAGTGTCTGGCAAGTGGAGGTTGAAGAACCTGAGATTGTGTTGCAATATGCTACACCTGAAATTGTTGAACTCTTGATGGTCCCCGCGTACATAGAAGCATCTCCTTGATTTTGAATTCTACCAATAGTCCCATTTAATCCTGAAGTTCCTCCAGAAATAACAGTTCCCGTAATTAAGCTCGCTCCACTGCCTCCAGTACATGTTGCACCAGAACTTCCACCGCCACAAATAGGTCCTATTGAATAGAGGTTTCCAGAAATATATGAGTTGATAAGATTACCATTCATTCTAACGCCACCTTGCCCGGCCCACACACCATACACAAACGACTCACCAGTTGTAGTGGTAATTGTGGATTTTACCCTACGTGTGTTTCTAAAAATATCACCAAGAGAGCTTATGGTCTTTTGTGTTGCGCTTACAGTTGTAATAGTCGTTGTTGCAGTGTTGCCACCGAGTGAAATAACTTCTTGCGCGTCAATCGCTCTTGGTTTCCTAAGACGGTAAACAGCATCCTCCATTCCGGCTTCAGACAAATAATACGCGCCCTTGGATTTCTCAAAATCGCGCGCAGTTACATACTCGCGGACAACAGGAGAAGAAAGTCCGACCGCCATAGTAACAGAAATAACGACAAAAAATATAACAGCGGTAATGATTGCGGCTCCCTTTTTACGATTGACGTAGTGCTTGCTCATACTGAATTAATGCATTGAACCTCTCAATACTATAGTATCATAATACTTTACTGTTTTAGAGATACCAGCCCTGTTGTCGGCAAGTGTCATTTCAATTTTGACCGCTTTTGAATTCGTAGAAGTCGCTGTTCCGTTGTACATTGAACGAAAAACAAGATTAGTCGCTAAAACCGTTTTTGTCATTAACGACCCTTGTTCAACACCACCAACCTTCATATTGATCTGGTTGCCAGCAGTAGTATAAAACTCAATGGTAGTTAGGGCGCCTAGATCGTCTTTTGTTAGGAGCGTTAGCCTGCCGGGGTTCGTGCCAAAAGTGCTGTTGACCATATCAATGCTGTACGCATTTCGAATCTCGCGACTCATTCTCTCAAGCGCGGTCGTGGCAGATTGACTTATGCTTTGATTTATACGCAGTGTGTAAAATGACTTCATTACCAAAATTGTTGCGTTGATGGAGAGAACAGACAGAATCGCAAAAAAAGCGATGTAGATAATCATCTCCACCAAAGTGAACCCTTTTTGGGCTGAATATCGAATTTTGAATATCGAATTTTGAATATTCTTTATTCCTCTTTGTATGATTTTTTTTATTCTATATTCCATATTCTATATTCTACCCACTTAATTGTTAAAAAGATTCACTATGTATGTCTGTATTGAACGTGTTGTTGTTCCTACTACAGGCGTCCACCATGCCACCGACACAGCAACGAGCTTCACGTCTGGATCGTAAACTCCTGTTGCAGAAATATCTTTTGTGAGTGAGTCGCGTTTCACATCTTCAAAAGTAAGACTGCGTTCATATTTTCCATCAACAATTGTTTTGGTTGTTGTGGTTGCCCAGTTTGTATCGCTCCAAAAAAAATAATAGGTGGTAGTGGTGGACATATTTTTAATATTGCTCGTGTAGCTCATGTCGCGAAAAATCTTCGCCACCTCAATCCCCTCCTCCAAAAGGTAGTCTCCTTGAACAGCTGACTCTGTAATTCTGCTCGTCTTTAAAACTGTGTGAAAAAAACCAGAGATTCCAAAAACCGCGACCGAAAGAACAGCAGAGCCAATGACAACCTCTATGAGCCCGAAACCGCGTTGATCAGAATGGGAAACAGGGAATGGGGAATGGGGACTTTTGATTCTCCATTCTCTTTTCCAAATTCTTTTTTCTGATATTTTGTATTCCATATTCTATATTAATATATAGTCGCAATTCCTGTTGGATATATCAACACTGTCGTACTTGATGTAGTGCCAGTAACAAGGAGTGTCGTAGTTGCATTTTTACCATCAGTCGTCGCGCCGGTAACTTTCTCAAACAAAATTTCTGAACCACCGCCACTTATCGCAATAATTGAAAGAGTGAGGTCCGTGCTGAACAAATGAGTTTCATTTGTTGGCTCGCCTTCGGAGTATGTGTCTCCCTTGAACAGCACCACCTTACCAGACTCAAGGTGTATACCGTACCGCTCATCATCTTTTGAAGAGACTGAAAGTAAACGCGCGCGGTTGATAATTGTTACGAGATTCATTGTGTCTGTATTCAAGAGACTGCTCCTGCGAAAGTTTATAAATGACGGTAATATAGTCGCCAAAAGAATCGCTAGAATTGCAATGACAATGAGTATTTCAAGAGCGGTGAAGCCACGGTGAAAACAGTTGACAGTGGGTTTTCGCTTCGCGAAAACCCACTCGTCGAAAATCTTGTTAGTTGTTAATTGTTTCATGTCAATTGTTCCCCAACCTACACATTGCTCATCACGCTGTACATAGGAGAAATCATAGAAACAGCAAAGAACCCGACTGATGCGCCAATGAACACCATCAAAACCGGCTCAATGATTGTAGACATATTTTTTGTCGCCTCATCAACTTCATTCTCGTAATAAGTCGCAAGGTTGAGAAGCATCTCTGATAACTTTCCTGTTTCCTCGCCCACTTCTATCATATCCCCGACCAAAAGCGGATAAATATCTGTCTCTGCAAAAACCGACGACAATGGAATACCTTTTTGAACCCGCTCACCCGCCAATTTCAACCTATCCTTGTAATACGAGTTTTGCAAAACATCTTTTGTGATAGATATCGCCTCCAACATATCCACCCCGGATGAAAGGAGCGACGACAATGTGCGAGCAGTGCGAGCCGCGTTGGACTGTCGCACAAGATCCCCAACTACCGGCAACTTGAACGATATGAATTCAAGTACGCGCTGACCTTGTTTTGTGCGAAGAGCAAAAAATATCGCTGTTCCTATTGTTGCAACAATAGCTAAGCCAACAATCAAATGATTAGAAAGAAACTCTGAAATCCACATAATTACTTTTGTGCTTGTTGGAAGCTCAGTGTTGAGCTCTTTGAATGTTGCCGCGAGTGTTGGAACAACATAAATAAACATCAGCACACCGATAATAATGAGTGTCGCGATAACAACAGAGGGATAAATCATCGCCCCTTTTATTTTCTTTTTCAAAAGATAGCTTTTTTCAAGCTGGTCACCTAGTGTAAGGAGCGCGTCTGAAAGGCTTCCAGACTCCTCGCCCGCGCGCACCATAGAAATGAAAATTGGAGAAAATACTTTTGGGGACTTTTCCATTCCTGCCGACAAGGTAGAGCCCTTGCTAATCTCAGCTATCAAAGTCTTCAGTGTTTTTTTGAGAGCGGGATTTTTTGTTTGACGCTCCTGAATGGAAAGCCCGCGAGACAAGGAGAGTCCTGCCGTCATCATAGCGCTCAGGTTGTGAGAAAAAGTAATAAGCTCGCGAACTTTCACGCGAGAAAGCATCTCGTTGATGCTGTCGATATTAATTACAAACCCTACAGCAACCTCTTCTACAGACACGACAGACTTTCCGTTAGCGCGAAGTTCGGAAGCAACAGCAAAACGATCCTTGGCTCCCATCTCGCCTGATGTATACTCTCCTGAGAGTTCACGAACTTGGTATTTAAATTTTGGCATCGCTGTTTATATTATCTCTCATTACAAGCAATCAAACAAGTTTTAATTTGCATTTGCATTACAACTTTAAGCGAGGGTGTCTCTTGTGCGGGGACTTGCGAGTGTGTCGACACGAGCACGAGGAATTTTTCAGCAGAAAAATATCCGTACCACGCACAAGACGACCCCGAGCGACCTTTATTCCGAAACCACACGGAAAATCTCCTCTATGCTCGTAAGACCCTGCACAGCTTTTATCATACCGTCCTCGGTCATCGTGAGCATTCCCTCTTTGCGCGCCTGACCCTCAACAATAGTCGCTGTTTCCCCTTTTATCACAAGGTCGCGTATTGTTGGAGACATTTTTAGAACTTCATGAATTCCAACGCGTCCATTGTAACCATCCTCGCTGTCAGTTGATTTTTGTGGGCGATAAAGTGGCACGTCTTTCCATTCTGCATTTTGCGAGACAATTTTTTCTTCCTTCAAAACATTCATAATGCGATCAAGGTCCATAGATTTTTTGAGCGCGTTTATTTCATCTGTGCTAAGAAAATACTTTTCATTCACATTAGTGAGTCGACGGACAAGTCGTTGCGAAATAATAACATTCACCGTAGAAACAATCAGAAACGGCTCAATGTCCATATCAATAAGACGTGGCATTGTTGACGCCGCAGAATTGGTGTGGAGAGTAGAGAGTACGAGGTGCCCGGTAAGCGCGGCATTCACTGCGAGAGACGCCGTTTCATTATCACGGATTTCGCCGACCATAATAATATCTGGATCCTGACGCATAAGCGTGCGGAGCCCGGACGCAAACGTGAGCCCAATCTCAGACTTCACTTGTGTTTGGTTCACGCGCGCCATTTGATATTCAATAGGATCCTCAATAGTAGAGATGTTTACCTCTGGGCTATTAACCAAATCTAGAATTGTATAAAGCGTTGTTGATTTACCAGACCCAGTTGGACCTGTGGTGAGTATCATACCGACGTGCTGTTTTGTTGCCTCATGAATACGCTCAAGGTTGATCCCAATAAAACCTAGCCCCTCTAGAGTAAAGCCCGAAACAGCTTCACGCAAAAGACGCATAACGGTTTTCTCGCCGTAATATGTTGGCAACGTTGAAACACGGAACGCAACTTTTTCTCCTGCAGATTCTATTTTGAAACGTCCGTCTTGTGGGAGACGTTTTTCGTCAAGCTTCAAGTTTGCGAGGACCTTCACGCGTGCCACGATGCCAGCCGCAGCTGTCTTTGGCAAAACCATTGCATCATGCAATATCCCGTCAATACGGTAACGAATTACAACTTGCGCATCAAGTGGCTCTATATGAATGTCTGATGCTCCTTGAATAATGGCATGATTAAGCAAAGTGTCTACAATTTTTACAACAGGCAAATCCTCTGCGAGTTTTTTTAGTTCTTCTTCGCTCTGTGGGCCCTCTCCTTCCGAGACCATCTTTAAGGCGCTAGCTTCTTTTTCTATTATATCTCCAAACTCGGCTTTCAAACTTTTTTGATACTGGAGAAGAACACCCTTTATTGATTCCTGATCAGTGAGTCGCGGGAGAATTTTTAATCCCACTTTCTTTTTTACGAATTCAATAGCGCCAAGGTCGTCGGTGTCCAACATTGCAACCTCAAGAGCTGTAGTGGTTTTTTTAAATGCAACAATGTTGTTCTTTCTCGCAATAGGTTCTGGTATGAGAGAAAGAACTTCAAAATCAATTTTTTGTCCTTTTAAGTTTACGAACGGGATGCCCAAAATGTATGCCTCGGTGCGACGAAGACCATCTTCTGAAATTTTTCCACTAGAAACGAGAAGATTTCCGAGATATGTTTTCTTTTCCTCAGATTGTTTTTCTGCAAGGTCAAGCTCTGTGCGTGGCACGAGCCCCGAGTCTGCTATAAATTCTTTGAGTTGTTTGTTGTTAACGGTCACTTTGTGTTGAATATCGAATATCGAATGTTGAAAGTTGAAAGTTGAAAGGGATCAAAAGAGTCCTCTGTTTTTTCTATAGCGCCAAGTGCGAATTTGCTAATTCGTCAATATTCTACATTCGACATTATATCCTAATAGTATAGCAAACTTTTCAGCAGAGTAGGTGTGTATAACAACAAACAACACTCTCCACTCACCATCGCCATCTCTCCAGCAATTATACGCTATAGCAAATAATTTCTGTAGAGAAAGTATGAGTGCTGGAGTGGTTGTCCTTAATGAGGATGCGCGAGTGATTATGTTAATGGAGCAAACACGTGTGCGATTATACAATAGAGGTTCTACTGCGTTGATGTTGACATCCCCACCCATTTTGATATAATAGTGAAGTTAATGTCCGTCCGCCGAGGTCGGACACTTTTATTAGAAAAATAAGGAGCAAAGCGACTATATTTTACTTATACACCGTTAAATAATTTTTCGTAGAAAAATCCCTGCATTGCAGGCTTTAACTGGGGTAAATAGCCTTTCTATAGAATCGTTCGCTCAAAGAAATTCACCATGTTAGACTTAAAAACATTGGGTTCAGCGTTGGAACAGCTTGAGCAAGAGCGTGGTATACCGCGAGAAAAAATCATAGAGGCTATTGAACAAGCGCTTGCGGCCGCATACAAAAAGGACTTTGGTAAAAAAGGTCAGATTGTTCGCGCTGTTTTTGACATAAACTCCGGAAAGACTGAATTTGTGCAGGTTAAAATCGTCGTTGACGAGGGTGCAGTACGTATGCCCAATGACACCGATGAGGATGCCGAGGCAAAGGAAAAGGCTCTCAACACAGACGTTCCAGAGGGTGAGGAAATTTCCATTCGCCGTTTCAGCCCCGAGCACGATATTCTCATTGATGATGCTCGCCGAATCAAACGTGACGCAGTTTCTGGTGATGAGATCATTTTCCCTCTTGAAACGCACGACGACTACGGTCGCATCGCCGCGCAAACCGCTAAGCAGGTGATTATTCAGCGTATTCGCGAAGCAGAAAAGGTTTCTATCGTTGGCGAATACGGCGGAAAGGTTGGCGACATTATTCAGGGTTCTGTTCAGAGAATGGACCGTGGAAATATTTTCGTTGACCTAGGCAAAACAACCGGATTACTTGCATACGAAGACCAAATTCCTAGCGAACGTTACAAGCAGGGAGAGAGGATCAGCGCATATCTATATAAAGTGGAGGAAAATCCACGAGGAATTGACGTTCGCCTCTCACGCGCTCATCCAAAAATGATTGAGAAACTCTTTTCTCAAGAAGCGCCAGAAGTTGCGGCAGGCACGGTGCAAATCAAAGCAGTTGCGCGCGAAGCAGGCTCCCGCGCAAAGGTTGCAGTGGCTTCAAGCGACGAACACATTGACCCTATCGGCTCGTGTGTTGGTCAGCGTGGAGTCCGTGTTTCAACAGTAATGAGCGAACTCGGCGGTGAAAAGATTGACCTTATTATCTGGTCAGATGATGCGAAAAAGTTCATTGAGGACGCGCTTTCGCCAGCACAAGTACAGTCGGTGGTTCTTGATGAGGGGAATCACCAAGCAACCGTAACGGTTTCTGCCGATCAGCAATCCCTCGCCATCGGTCGCGGAGGCCAAAACGTGCGTCTCGCAGCAAAGCTTACTGGGTGGAAGCTTGATATTGTGGGGCTCGTTGGTGAAACTGCAGGAGAAAGTGTTGCCGATGGCACATCAGAGGATGATGTTTTAATTGAGGAAACGACAAAAGAAACTGCGGTAGAAGAAAAGCCACCAGAAACTCCTGCCGTAGAAACTGATTCCAAATAAATCTATCAGATAAAACCTAACACCTAAAAACTATGTCTTTAAACCTTTGGCACGATGTTTCTCTCGGTGACAATGCCCCAAAAGAAATCAATGTAATTGTTGAAATCCCAAAAGGGTCAAAAAATAAGTATGAAATAGACAAGGAAACTGGACTAATTGCGCTTGACCGCGCACTTCATACTGCACAGGATTACCCTTTTGACTACGGTTTTGTGCCACAGACGCTTTGGAACGACGGTGATGCTCTTGACGTTGTTCTCCTCACAACATATCCACTTTTCCCAGGAATCCTTGTAGATGCTCGCCCGATTGCCATTATGCACATGACGGACTCTGGAGAAGGTGACGACAAGGTGATTGCTGTGCCTGTGGGCGACCCACGCTGGGAGGACGTTCATGATTTGAATGACATAAACAAACACACTCTCAAGGAAATGGAGCACTTTTTCACAACTTACAAGAAAATTCAGAACAAAATCGTTGAAGTTTCTGGATTTGAAGGAGTAAAAGAAGCACGAGAAGCTGTTACAAAGAGTATTGAGTTATATAAAAAAGAATTCGTAAAGTAAAAACACTCTATTGTGGACAACTTCATCATCTTATATACTAATAGACGTAGGAGAAATTGTTAGAATTTTATTCGTTTTAAATAATTAAGTAAGTATATGAACAAAAATATAAGCATTGCGCTTTTAACATTACTCGCCTTCACAGGTGTTACTGCAAGCGCGCAAACAGCAGTAACAACGAGTGCTGACGCAACGGTTACAACTACTAACACAAGCATAACAGGCGCAAGAACGGTTGGTTTGCCACCAAAACCATTGACACGCGATGAAATGGAAGCCCGTGCAAAAGCGCTCCGCTCTGGGGCAACGAGTCCAAAGCAAACACAGGGTGCATCTTTTGGAGAAAAGGCTCGCCTAGGCGCGACTACAACCGCGGCTATGAAAGCCAACCGTGAGGGAATGGAGAGACGCGCAAAAGAAATGCGCGCCTCAACCACAGCTTTGCGCGCGAAGATTCAAGACGAACAGTTGAAAAGGCGTTTTGAGCAAGCTCGCAAGCATACAGAACTTGTCAACAGACGCCTAGAAGCTGCAATAGAGCGCGTGCAGAAACTTTCCGACCGCGTTGCGGAAAGATTGACCATATTAGAAGCAGAGGGTATTACAACAACTGTTTCTCGCGGACACCTCGCTGAAGCAAAAACAAAGCTTGATGAAGCTCTCACAAAGGTAGCCGGAATCAAAATTGCAATTGAGAATGCATTTGCAACAGCCACAGCAGAAGCGACTACAAGCACCACTCCTAGCACCACACCCAAAAATGCTATGAAGGAGGTTCAGGCGTTAGTTAAAGATGTTGCAAAAACAATCCAAGAGGCTCACAGGCACGTTGCACTCTCCATCTCTACTGTAAAGCCGGGCCTTAACAAACCACGCCCTGCCACAACAACACCAGCAAACACAGGGACAACTACAACAGCAACAACAACTCAATAGGTAATTTAACAGATTTAATTCACACAACTATGGAACAAATGAACATGGGCACACAAATGCCACAAGCGCCTGAAGAAAAGAAGTCGGTTGGAGCAACAGTAAGCATCGTTGTTGTTGTCCTCGTACTTGCTTTTGGCAGTTACTACTTCCTAAAGCAAGTACCTACTGGCTCTGATGTCTTAACCCCATCAGAAATACAAGCGGATTCAGCAATCTCTTCTCTATCTACACAAGGTACCTCAACTGATCTAGCTGATATACAGAAAGACCTAGACGCAACGGACCTCTCTGGACTTGATGCAGGCTTGAGCGACATCGCAATCTAGCGCCAGAACAAATTAATTCATGTCATCACGCCAAGGAAATTTCGAGCGAGACGCAGTTGAAAATTCTAAGGTGATGCGAGCATCTCTGAAGAATTTTCAACAGGTCGTCGCCGAAATTAACTGGCGAGGTGGCCTGAATTAAATTGCGATGATGCTAGCATCTCCTAAATTTCTCTAAAAAAAGAGACGGGTAATCGCTGCGCGACTACCCGTCTCTTTCCTTGCCAAATGAATACGAAAAGGCTATATTGGAAAACTATGAATAACGACATCAAAACAACATTAAAAGAAATTTCAGAGAGCAGTATTGAAATTATCTGCGAAGTTTCTGCGGAATTATTTGAAAAGGAACGCCCAATCGCGCTCAAAAAAGTTGGCGAAGAAATATCTCTTCCAGGCTTCCGCAAGGGTCATGTGCCTGAGTCAATGATCTCCCAGAAGTTTGGCGACGCATTTATTTTGGAAGAAATGGCAAATATTGCTATGGACCGCGCGTACTCGGAGGTTCTCACTCGCCACAAGATTCACGCCATTGCGATGCCAGAAGTAAAAGTTACAAAACTCGCAAAGGGAAATCCTTTTGAGTTCACACTCACATTTCAAGTGATGCCCGAAATAAAACTTCCTGACTACAAGAAAATTGCTAAAGAGGTGATGTCTGGTGAAGAAAAGATGGATGTCACAGACGAGGAAGTTGAAAAAGCACTTGAGGAACTCCGAAGGCAATTTGCAACCAAGGATGCTGAAGGGAGAGAGGTTCTCCCAGAAGTCACCGACGAGCTCGCGCAGAAATTTGGGCCATTTGCAAAGGTAGAAGAATTTAAAACAAAAATCAAGGAATCAATCGCTCACGAAAAAACCACTCGCGCGCGTGAAAAGAAACGAATGCAGACTATGGAAAAAATTGCTGAAGGCATCACCGCGAAACTTCCACAAACTTTGATTGACGGCGAACTTGAAAGAATGGTTGGTCAATTTAAACATGACGTGGAACAAATGGGGATGAAGTTTGAAGACTACCTCGCGACAACAAAGAAAACTATTGAGGAAATGCGAAAAGAATGGACCGCAGACGCAGAAAAGCGCGCAAAGGTGCAAATCGCCATCAGGGAAATCTCTCTCGTAGAAAAAATTGAAGTTCTAAAAGAAGATCTTGACCGCGAGTCAAAATTCTTTATGGAAAAATACAAAGACGCCGAACCAGCCAGCGTCCGCATGCACCTCGAAATGATGCTCATCAACGAAAAAGTCTTCCAGTTTCTAGAGACGCAGAAATAATCATCAAAAATTCCCGCTAAAAAAGCTGGATTTTTTGATGATTTATTACGAAACTTGCATTTTTTATGAAGTTATGTTATAAAGTAAAAGGCTAAACAAAAGAGGAGTTCCTTATCATGAGCGGCACTGAAAGAAAAAGTAATGACTTCCCGCTCCTTATCATGGAGCGGGACATCGGGGACGACATAACCCCCGAGAAGGCAGCAGAGCGCGTACGCAAAATACTCGCAATGGGGCGCAGGTTACAGTTAATACTTGGGCGGGCGGTTGTTGATGCAAACCCAAGCACATTCAATAAGGTGCACTAAAATTACGAATGTACCCTTTCAAAACAAAAAGGTCGGCTAGAATCTAGCCGACCTTTTTTTCATTCCACCAGCGATACTCTTCTTTATCGCCCCTCTCCTTCCTTTGCCTCCTGCGCGCGAAGAAGCGCCACTTCAGGAGTTTCTGCCGACTTAATAACATTTTCGTTCGCATCGATTACGACAACGATATCTTTTATTTGCCCTTTCGCCGATGCTCTTTTTTCCATCCATTCGCTGATAGGCAATCTGCTACTGCGAAAAAGGCTGATCTCTTCATCGTCCAGATCGCCCTCACCCCAAGCGCGAACAACGCATTTTATTACATCATCTGAAACGTCCTTCAATCGCTCCACTCCGGACTTACCCACATGCTCCATACGATCAACAAACGCTCCAAACAAAAGTGATTTTGTAGAGATCGGCGCTGTCGCCTTTTCTGCCAAATATTTCGCACGACTTTTTATTGCCTCGTAGTCCTCTGGAGTAATGGCGTCCCCATCAACCACCATCCCTGCATCTGCAAGCATGTCGCGAATTTCCGCATTTTCATAATCATTAATCTCCTCAACCACCTGAACACCCACAGCCTCTTCTGATTTTACTTGTTGTAGTCCTTCCATAAATGTGTAGATTAAGCTTATAAAGCGTATTTTCACAATAGCAAATATTTACCCAAAACAAAACCCCCACCAGCCCGCGCCCACCTCAATCTCGAGCTCATACTCACCAACGAAAAAGTCTTCCAGTTTCTGCCCCCCAGAAACTGGAATTTTAGCAAAAAAACCAGCATATGCTGGTTTTTTGTATATAAAGCGAAAACACCCCGCAGTGTGTTTTCATAGAGCTTTTTGCACGATGTCCTTACAGTACATTTACTTACAATAAGCGTAACTAAAAGACTCACCTATTTATAGGGTATCATACAGCATGCAGATTGCAAGCATATGCAAGCGATTGCTTTTACCGTGCTTGTTATAATTCTTTCGGTTTTGACGTCTCGCTCGCGTGTAGTTCATCTAGAATACCTTTTACCGAAATTTTCCTTATAATTCTTTTTACCGCATTTTTAATTGGGCGTTTTTCTACTTCAGACAGAGCAAGTGCGCAAACGATAAAGTACGGCTCATTTTTCTTTATACCAAGCGTGCTTGATTCATCAATATAGAAATATAGATATGTAGTTTATATTGTTCTGAATTCACTTGTGTATTCTCCCACAAACAATACTGTTATTTTATAATCGCCCCCGCGGAGAAGTAGGAACGACTGAGTTACAGATAATCCCCTACGGTGCTATAAAGGCACACCTCGCTCATAACAAAAACGCGCAAGTTTGATCTGTACCCCAAAAAGTAGACACTTTTGGTGTCTACTTTTTGGGGTACAGATCAGTTTTTGCGTGGTTTTGTTATTTTAATCCAAGCGCTTTTTTGAAGACAACTTCTAGAAGATCCACTAACTCTGGTATTTCCTCAAACAATTCTTGGAGGGTAGGGCGGTACGAGTGCTCGGTAGCGTGCCCAATTGCGTGCGTTTCCGCGACTTTTTGTATGAAATTTTTACCGTTTGGCTCACAAGAAGGGGTTTTACGTAGTTTCAAGTACCCACCCAATCGTTTTTAATACAGGACGAAATAGCTACATCACGAGTGCAAGTGTCAGCGCGACAATGGCGGCAGTTTCGGCGCGAAGGATTTGGGTGCCGGTGGAGACTATGGGGATGTTGCGCGCGTGGAACGACTCCATCTCAGCATCAGTGAAACCTCCTTCGGGGCCTATTAATACTGCAATTGGAGCGTTGGTGTGTTTTGCAAAATACTCTCTTGTGGAGGCTTCTCCGCGCGGATCAAATACGACAACATCGTTCGGAAGTTTTTCTACATCAATTACTTTACTGATTGTTGGAACAGTCGCGCGTCCAGACTGCTCTGATGCCTCGCGAAGAATCTTTTCCGCGCGTTCGTAGTTCACGCCTTTCTTTTCGCTTCTATCTGCTTGCACGGGAATAATGTGCGAAACACCAAGCTCGGTCGCCTTTTCAAGCGCAAGTTCAAAATTATCTTTCTTGATGAGCGCAATGTATAAAGTGACTTCACGAGAAGGCATAAGTCCCTTTTTTGTTTCAAGTATTTTAAGTACTGCACTCTTTTTTGCAATTTTGCCAGTCAGTGAAACAAATTCACACAGTGACTCACTCCCATCACCAGAAAAAAGAACTGCTTTGTCGCCCTCTCCCATACGCAAAACATTCCGCCATTGATTCAAGAGTATTTCATTCGTAACCAAAAACTCCCCACTTGGACGTCCTGTTTCCAAGTTGATACCGTCAACTGCTGGAATCTTTTCTTCTACAAAAAATCGGTGTAGCCTCATGATGTTATTTTGTCGCCTTATTTTTAGATTTGGAGATATTATTTATTGTAGTAATTTCAAAAGGTATCATCCCTTTATTTACTACATACGCTAAATATAGTTTGACTTCGCCAGAGAGCGTGAGCCCCATTGCCCTAAACACTTTTGTTGCGCCATCTTTTAGCTTATTATCTAGTCGAATTTGTAAAGTTGTGTTCACCCCCGCTATAATACACACACAAAATCTCCTGTCAATACATTATCACTACGGACGTATCTAATACTATAGTATTAGATACGTCCGTAGTGCGAACTTGCATACGTCAAAAATTGTGGTAGCATAACTAAATGTCCTACTTAATTCCAACTGTTATTGAAAAGTCTCCACAGGGCGAACGAGCTTATGATATTTATTCACGTCTGCTCAAGGAGCGCATCATTTTTTTGTCTGGCGCTATTGATGACGACACGGCAAATATTACAATTGCCCAGCTCCTTTTCCTTGAATCTGAGGACTCAAAGAAGGACATCTATTTGTATATCAACTCCCCCGGCGGTTCAGTCACTGCTGGGATGGCGCTCTACGACACAATGCAACACGTGAAGCCGGATGTTGCGACTATTTGCGTCGGTATGGCTGCCTCAATGGGCGCTGTGCTACTCTCCGCAGGAGCAAAAGGCAAGCGTTTCATTCTCCCAAACGCGGAAGTTATGATTCATCAGCCACTTGGAGGGACAGAAGGACAGGCATCCGATATTGCCATTACCGCAAAGCATATTTTAAAAATAAAAGAGAATTTGAACAAAATTCTCTCAAAAAAC
>PCUO01000007.1:0-10374 GCA_002771015.1 Candidatus Yonathbacteria bacterium CG17_big_fil_post_rev_8_21_14_2_50_43_9 | reverse complement strand
TGTCACAAGTGGAAAAAGACACCGACCGCGACTTCTTTATGTCTGCCGATGAGGCAAAAAAGTATGGTCTTGTGGACGAAATTTACAGGCCAAAGAATCCACGTGCCTAACGGCGAGTCGAAAGTCTAGGTTAAAAAGTCAAAAGTGAGCCCAGAAACCGTAGGTTTCTGGGCTCTGACTTTAAGACTTTAGGACTTGTGGACTTGCTTGTGCGGAGCACAAGCTGTAGTATGAAAGTGTACCCAATTTGTAATTTAATTTGACACCTTATCAGTAGCGATAGCACTCAGCGAACCGAAGAAAGCTATAGCTTTCAAGGGTTTCTGGGATAATTTATGGATATTAATATTGCACTCACGCTGGGAGGCGTGATGGCAATTCTGGTCGGGATGGCGCTCGGCTACCTTTTACGCCTCATCGTTGCGATGAGTAGAAAAGGCTCAGTTGAGATTGAGGTAAAACAAGTTCTTCTTTCCGCAAAGGAAGAGGCGCAAAAAATTATTGAGGAAGCCGACCGAAGGGCCGAAGTATATGGTCAGGAACTTCACGAGGATGAACGTGAACAAAGCGAACGATTCAAAAAACTAGAAGAACGTCTTGCTAAGAAGGAGGAGTTTCTAGACAAACGCCAACTCGACATAGACAGCGAAGTGGCGCATATAAAAGAAAAGGCTGAAGAATTAAGGGTTATTCGCGAGAAAACCAACAAGGAAAACGAGTTTGTTCACAGGGAACTTGAGCGCGTCGCTCTTTTAAGCACAGAAGACGCGAAGGAAGAACTCGTCAAGCGGGTCGAAAAAACCTACGAAGGAGACCTTTTGGCTAGAATAAAAAAACTTGAAACCAACGGAGAAAATCAACTCGCTCAAAAAGCAAGGGATATTTTGGCTACAGCTATTCAGCGACTTGCTACATCTACTGCAGCGGAAATGATGGTAACATCTGTGCCAATTCCATCTGATGAAATAAAAGGGAAGATAATTGGCAAGGAAGGCAGGAATATTCGCGCTTTTGAACGTTCTGCGGGGGTGGAGGTTATTGTTGATGATACCCCTGGCTCTATAATTATCTCGTCATTTGACCCAATTCGTCGCCAAATTGCCCGTGCTGCGCTTGAATCTCTCATAGATGATGGACGTATTCAGCCTGCGAGAATAGAGGAGGCTGTTGAAAAAGCTCGTGAGGATATAAACAAAATTACCAAGGAAAAAGGAGAAAAGGCCGTATATGATTGTGGTGTATTTAATCTTGATCCACGCGTTATTGCAATACTTGGACGTTTATATTTCCGCACGAGTTACGGGCAAAATGTACTTCAGCACTCAATAGAGATGGCGCATATCGCTGGGATGATTGCCGAGGAGGTAGGTGGGAATGTAGTGGTAGCAAAAACTGGCGCGCTCCTTCATGATATTGGGAAAGCGGTAGACCACGAGGTACAAGGTACCCATGTGGAAATAGGTAGAAAAATCCTTAAAAAATTTGGAGTAGACCAGCGCGTTATCCAAGCAATGCAGTCACATCACGAGGAGTACCCGTATGAGACACTGGAATCTATAATTGTACAAACTGCGGACTCAATTTCTGGGGGACGCCCTGGAGCCCGCAGAGATTCAGCTGAAAACTACATAAAACGCCTAGAGGACCTTGAGGGGATAGCGAAATCCTTTCCAGTAGTGGAAAAAACCTATGCAATACAGGCCGGAAGGGAGCTCCGCGTGTTTGTGAAGCCAGAGGAGATTTCTGACCTAGATGCTAAAAAGCTTGCTCGTGACATCGCAATAAGAGTAGAAAGTGAGTTAAAATATCCAGGCGAAATCAAAGTTGCTGTGATCCGCGAATCACGCGCGATAGAATACGCAAGAT
The DNA here is from genome assembly GCA_002771015.1 of Candidatus Yonathbacteria bacterium CG17_big_fil_post_rev_8_21_14_2_50_43_9. GTDB lineage: Bacteria > Patescibacteriota > Minisyncoccia > Phycocordibacterales > UBA1550 > UBA1550. The sequence continues at coordinate 8,508 of PCUO01000007.1, read as the reverse complement.
AGTAATTTTAAGTCAAAAAATTACCAAATAGTTATTGAGTTTTGGCAATCTTCACAGAAGTCCTTGTGTCTATTGCGTAAAAAAACATAGAGGGGTATACTATTTGACAAGGAGGTCTGACCCGCGTAGAAGTGGGCAACTCCACTTTCACAAATAATAGTGGGAGGTGTGTCGCGGGTGAGAAAGCGAACGCGTGGAGCTTTCGCAAGACCGGAGCGCATCGGCGCGAGGTGGGGTCACACATAAATCATACTAATGATTTATGTGTGACAGAGACTTGTTTTAGTATTAAAAGGTTTTAATCATTAAAAAAATTATGAACAAAGCAGCTATAGCAGAAATTATCCACGAGAAAATGGGTGGTACAAAAGTATCAGCAGAGCAGACACTTGATGCAATCCTAGAGGAGATGGTAAAGACTCTCAAGAATGGGGAGGAGGTTTCAATCGCAGGGCTAGGTATCTTTTCAACAAAGGCACGCGCAGCACGTACAGCGCGCAACCCAAAGACTGGAGAGAGCATTCAGGTAAAGGCAACGACTGTCCCAAAGTTTCGCGCAGCAAAGGCGCTCAAGGATGCAGTGAAGTAAAGACTTCAAATTCTTATAGAAAAAGCCCAAGCCATATGGCTTGGGCTTTTTCTATTGTGCGGGATGGGAGACGCTTCGCTATCTCACTCGTCACTATGCTCCTCTTTAGAAACCCACGGTTTCTAACACTAGCTTCACTCGTTGTTTTCCTCAACTGGGAACTCCCGTTCCACGACCCCATCCCAGTTCGATTCTCCAATCAGCCCGTCACAGTCAAATAAAAAAGTCTCGAGGAATTTCCTCGAGACTTTTTTATTTGACTGTGCGGGATGGGAGAATCGAACTCCCGATTTCAGTTTGGAAAACTGAAGTTATACCATTTAACTAATCCCGCAAAGTTGCGACTAGAAAGACAATAGCAAAAAAAGCTCTGTTTCGCAACCACTATAGCGAAACAGAGCTTTTTAATTACTGCTACTTGCCGTTAACTATTCCGCGTACTTTCGTAACGATTTCATCAAGAGTAAAGTTTGCCTTCACCATAAAGTCTTTTGCTCCAAGAGCCATAGCCTTTTCCAAATCTTCTTTCTGGCCAAGGTTGCTCAAAATAACTACAGGCACATCTGCAATCTTTGGATCAACTTTAATCCTTTTTAGAATTTCAAAACCATCAACCCCTGGCAGAATAAGGTCGCAGAGGATTATATTCGGCTTACGCTCGGCTAAAATAGCAAACGCAGCCTCTGCGTCAATGGCATTCTGCACATCAAATCCTTCGCTTGAAAGTTTTCTCACGAGAAGCTCGCGAAGAAACTTATCATCCTCAATAACTAACACGAATTTTTTGCCTTCCTCTCCAGCCTTTGCAACGCTTTCCGCAGCCTGAGCCACTGTGGGATTTTCAACTGGATGCTCTGCGGCTCCTGCTCCTGTAACATTTTGTGTACGGATCCCCCATTCACCCTGTGGAGCCATTATGCCACCTGCCAATACTTTTTCAACTTTCTCTAGAACTTCATTTGGGTCAAACACCGCCTTTATTAAGAACTCCTTTGCTCCGAGCTCCTGCGCGCGCTTTATCTCTACAGGCTGACCAGAGTTTGAAATAATGATAACTGGAATGGAGCTCAAATTTGGGTCTGCGTGCAAATCCTCCAACACTTCAATCCCACTCTTGCGTGGCATTAAAATATCCAATAGAACGCAATCTGGCTTTACGGCGTGAATCTTTTCCATAGCAATAATACCATCTTCCGCAGTGTCCACAACGTACCCACTCTTCTGGAGTTTCTCTGAGAGCACGTCACGGAGAACAGCGTCGTCCTCTACAATAATAATTCTCTTTTTTTCTTCCATAATGATTTTTATAGTATATCCTTAAACAATGGCTGTGGCAACTGCTAAGAAAGAGTCGGTTCGATTGGCGCCTCCCCTACTTGCGCTATGGGTGCAACCACTTGTGGCGTTCCTTCATCCTTTGGTATCAAACCATCGACAACCGGCACCACGATTGTAAATGTTGTTCCCTTCCCTTCAACAGAATCAACCCAAACCTGCCCTCCGTGGCGCATAATAATACTCTTCACAATAAAGAGGCCGAGTCCTGAACCGTCTGTCTGCAAGTGAATCACATTCGCCGCTCGGAAGAACTTGGAGAAAAGCTTCGCGATATCTGCTTTTGGGATACCAACACCTGTGTCAGAAACTTTTACCTCTATGTAGTCACCTTGTCGCTCTACAATAATAGTGACACGCCCGCCTGGAAGCGTGTACTTCATTGCGTTGTCAACAATATTTTGAAGCGCTATAAGAAGTTTCTCTGGATCAAACATAAAGTCTGGAATCATTCCCGCGCGGTTTTCCAAACGCACATCAATATTACGCGCCTTTGAAGGAAGAACTGTGTTTTCCATTAGAACTCTGATTAGCTTCATAAAATCATTCTTCTCAAACTTGTAGCCAAACTTCCCATTTTCAATGCGCGACACATTTAGGAGGTCATTCACGAGCTGAATCATTTTTTCATTCGTCTCATACCCACGTTTAAGCATTCCTTTCTGATCTTCATTAATAGTGCCGAGGTCACCGTCAAGAAGAAGCTTCAAAACCCACTTCACCCCTGAGAGGGGTGTACGAAGCTGGTGCGCTGCGACAGAAATAAAATCAGATTTCAGTTTATCAAGCTCACGCAAGTTCCTAACCATTGAGTTAAAAACGCTCCCGAATTGCCCGATTTCATCATTAGAAGTATGCTCCACTGTTTGGCTTAAATCTCCATCAGCAATTTTTTTGGCAACCTCGGAATACTTTGTGATTGGAACAACAACTTCTATGCGTAGGATTATCGCAAGCACAATAACGAGTACCGCAGTAAACACGATACCAATGCCGAGCATTCTAAACTTAAGAACTGTGATTTTGTTTGTATATGCTGAAGCAAGGATATGGACCTCATTAATACCAACTATTTTATTTTTGCCGTCAACCTCAAGCATAATTGGTTTTATGCGAACTATTATAGCTTGCCCTTCGTGTGTGCGCGTGTGGTACGATTCAGTGAGCTTGCCAGACAGAACATCCTCGCGGTACTTATTGTATTCAGGAAGGTCGTGCTCATACTCATCCTTCTCGTGCCCTGTGTTTGCAACTATGTTCATATTACTATCAGCAACGATAAAATCGTGATAGAAGCCAAGCTCATCAGACTTATCAACCTTGCCAAGCTGTACAATGCTGTCAGTAATCTTTTGGATAGAGCTGATATCTTCTTGGCGCGTTTGAACAATAGAGCGCGCGGTTGGTTCAATACTTGATGAAATTACATACAATAACTTTTTTGCCTGTTCAATATCTACTGTTCTTTTAGATAAGGTTCCAATCTCAACTTCAATGACATATATTATTTCTGATGAGTCATCTCCATAAACAAGGTGGATTGGGATACGACGTTCTATCTCGTAAAATGTTCCTTTATCCTTTAGTACGTCTGGGATGCTTCCCTTTTTTATAACATCCTGAAGCAACGCAACACTTCTATCGTTATCCATCACGCCAATAAGCTCGTGCCTTGATGTTGCAGCATTAACGCCATCAACCTCCAAAACCTTTACATACACAACTCCGTCAACCTTAGAGAGTTCGTCAACGACATTTTGCAAGCGAACCTGTTGATCGCGTATTTGCTTAAACATGCGCTCGATTTCGTCATGAAAAATATCTGCTGAGGTTCCCGCGTCATTGAGAACTTGTTTTTTTGTAGTGTCTGCTTCTATTTTAACAATAACCGAAAACGCAACTGTGAGGACAACTGCTGTAACTATAATAAGCACGAGGTTTATTTTTGTACCCAACTTCATTTATTCTATTATACACTATTGAAACTAAAAATAATTTTAGTATGTGGATAATTATTATGCTTGTATTTATTCCCGAGCTTTCATCCAAGACTGCATCCGTGAGTCTGCATCCAAGATGTGAATCTACTTATGTTTATGTCCAATACACGAACTTGCTAGTTCAGAATCTGGTGATTCGGGAGCGTGTGGAAGTGTACTCACTTACACAACATCCGAGTGATGTTAAAATATTGTACCCGTTATATTCAAGCGATTGAGCGAAATGAGAGAGTAATCTTTCTCATTTCCGAGCGAGCGCCGAATATATGGTATTCCATATATATAAATCTCTTACGTAGATTCCCGTGGAAGTGTTTATACGCTTCCGGTTAAAGTTTTAGTCGGGGTGCCGAGAATCGAACTCGGCCTATCTGCTCCCAAAGCAGACGTACTACCGATATACTACACCCCGACTAAAACTTCAACCCTACGCAGACGTACTACCGATATACTACACCCAGACACAAGCCTAAATCATCATCTCCTCATGAAACCGTTGAGAAATCATAGCACAGATACATATATTTGCGAAGACTATAACACAATATTCTCCAAAAATTTTACACGTGCCCGTCTAGTTTTAGTATCAATTTGCACGATAATTGCGTCAAAAACCCATTCTGGTTCCCCGTTTGAATGCTTCTCAAACAAATATAATTGGATAACTCTCGACAATCGTTTGAGTTTATATGGGTGTAAATTGTCCTCTGCTCGATAACTATCTGTCCCACGTGGAGCATTACATTTGGCTACCATATAAGAATACGCCGAACTGCTGATATTTTCACGTGTAACACTTTTTACTTCAAAAAAGTGTATTACCCCAGCTTTTTTAGCGATTATGTCAATTTCACCGCACTTTTTGAGGTAATTCCGCTCAATTATCGTAAAACCCTTATTTTCTAAGTATTTTATGGCAATATCCTCCCCCAGCCGTCCAATTTTCTGCTTTTCTGTAGGTTCTGCCATCAAAATCATTGTATCATTTTATGCTGTTTCTCGTGAAACACTTTGGATTTGCCATATTTTAGCCTAAAAAGGGGGTGAGTCCTGTGAACCCCTTAGATATCAAGGGTTTCACGTCATTCCCCCTCTTGTCCTTTATAGTTTATGACTCTATAATGACACATTTTTATGTCCTTTATCAACACTATCCACATAGTTATCCACAGTTTTGAGCATTTCCCCCCATATTTTTCCGTTTCCAGCCGTTGACACCATGTGTCAAAATAGTGCTCTCTGGTTACGGATGTCCTTTAGAAAAGAAGTTGGTTTCTTGTTTCTGATGTGCGGGTACGGAGAATCGAACTCCGATCTCGTCCTTGGCAAGGACGCATTCTACCATTAAACCATACCCGCAAATATTTTATCAGTATACAGATTTTTTATCTTTTTGGAAGAGGGTCAGGCCGGAGCTTTTAGAATCTTGTGTGCTATTTCCTCCGTACTCATACTACTTGAACCAAAAATGACACGCATGGGGATGCATTACTTTGGTGCACCTCGTAAGGTGCGTCAAGCACTCCCTTTGGGATATGTGGTTTCCCTAAATCATTAGGTCGTCTTTAGCACGTTCATCAAGAACAATTCTAGGAGCGTCAATGCGATATACATAGAAATCTGCCACACTTCTTTCTGCGATATTCCTTATTTCTGTTATCTCGTCTTGATTCATTCATTGCTCCAAAATAACGCTGATGCAATTTTGTAGGTATTCGGATACCATAAATGCTACAACCTTTCTACTCACAGCATTATGAGATGTAATAGCCCTGAATTCCGATATAAAAGTTTGGTGGGATCAACGCCAATATGCGCAGTATAGCTAAGGTCATTATGCAAAAAATCAGCAAGAGTTGTCTTCCCTGCGCCAACTACGCCATAAATTACAATAAGCGATAGATTTCTTGTTTTCTTCATTTGTTTTTGTGCCCTCAGAGGGAATCGAACCCCCATCCTCGGTTCCGAAGACCGGTACTCTATCCGTTGAGCTATGAGGGCAACGAAATCACACTGGAGTGATAATGAGACTGTACAGCAAAAGTAGTCAAAAGGCAAAAAAAACTGTATAGTTTCAATAACTAAATGAAGTCTGATATCTCGTATAAAATACCTTCTGAGGTTTCACATGTAACAAAAACCTTGCGAAACGCAGGGTTTGAGGCATACCTAGTTGGCGGATGCGTTCGTGATATTCTACAGGGGATTAAGCCGAAAGACTGGGACGCCACCACAAATGCAACGCCGGAACAGATCCAGGCCTTATTTGAAAACTCTTTTTACGAAAACGACTACGGGACCGTAGGAATCGTGAGTGAAGAAACAGACGATGAAACACTAAAGGTTGTGGAAGTTACACCTTATCGAAGTGAAGGCGCATATACAGATAAACGTCATCCAGACAGCGTTTCGTTTCACGGGAAACTAGAAGACGACCTAAAACGTCGTGATTTTACAATTAACGCTATTGCTTATGATGAATCTAAAGGACATCTAACGGACATTCATGGTGGTCTAAAGGACATAAAGGACAAAGTGATTCGCACAGTAGGAAGTCCGATAGAACGATTTAGTGAAGACTCTCTCCGAGTTCTCCGCGCAGTGCGCCTTGCTACAGACCTTGGTTTCACGATTGAAGTGGAGACTCAAAACGCAGTTGTAGAAAAAGCGAGGGAATTGAAGCATATCTCTATGGAGCGTATTCGTGATGAATTTACAAAAATGATAATGACAAAAAATCCAATGATTGGAATTGTTATGTGTCATAAACTTGGTCTTCTGAAATATATCGCGCCTGATATTGAGAGAGGGATTGATGTGGAACAAAATGGTGATCACATTTATACAGTATGGGAACACAACTTGCGCGCGCTACAACACTCTGCAGATCGTGAGTGGCCGTTACACGTGCGACTCGGCGCGCTCTTTCATGATGTTTCAAAACCTGAAACTCGAAGATGGTCAGAAGAAAAAAATGATTGGACATTTTATGGTCATGATGTAGTGGGTGGGCGTGTTGTAAAGAAAGTTCTTGAGCATTTAAAATATCCAAAAAAAATTGTTGATGTTGTTTCTGCGCTCGTGCGTTATCATTTGTTTTTTTCTGACATAGAAAAAATTACGCTCTCCGCTGTGCGTCGTATCGTAAAAAATGTCGGACCAGAAAATGTTTGGGACTTGATGAAAGTTCGCGCATGCGACCGCATAGGAATGGGTCGCCCAAAGGAAGCTCCGTACCGTTTGCGCAAATATGAATCAATGATAGAGGAAGCAATGCGCGCGCCTGTGTCTGTGGGAATGCTAAAGATTGACGGAGAAAAGATAATGGAGGTTACTCGTGAAACACCTGGACCAAAGTTAGGATTTATTTTGCACGCATTACTAGAAGAGGTACTTGATGACCCAGAGCGAAATAAAGAAGAGTTTCTCGTGAAACGCACACTCGAACTTTCGAAACTTCCCATTGATGAACTAAAAAAACTCGGCGAAGAAGGAAAAGAAAAGAAAGAGGAAGAGGAAGAAAAAGAACTCGCAGTAATTCGCAAACGCCACGGGGTGAAGTAATCCAAAGAAAAATATGACAAATAAAAATCACACAAATGCAAAAAAGGCAAAGAATGACGAGTTTTATACTCAATTTTCAGATATTCAAAAAGAAGTTGAGTCTTATCTTGCAGGAGTTACTTAGGTTTGTTTGTATCCCCATTTTCGCCATATAAATTTATATTTTGATTTATCTTCTTTTATTGCTTTTAGTTCCCATTTCGCCTTATAGTCGCTTTCCTTTACATAGCAATGCGCAGAAACAGCAGACTTGCCCTTTTTATTAGAAAAGAAAAATTCGGCAAGTTTGCCGTTTATAATTACAAAAACCCAACCACATGTGCCGATTTTTATCTTTTCTTTGACTTTTTTGTCAATATTTATAAAAATAATTTATAGATTTCGTGGTCGCTAACTGCCAAGAGTGCTACTTCATTTTCTGACATATCTTCAAAAACGATACGATCTCTATAGTTGACGGAAAAACCGTAGAATTTTTTTAGTATTCCTTTTAATTTATGCACTTCTAATCGCTGATGATTGCTAATCTCCTTAAATAATTCAATTTTCTCAACAACCTCGTCTTGCAGACCCTTCGGAAGCTTGTTAAATTTCCGAATAAATGACGGCTTGTAACCGATATTTATTTTCATCTTAAATAATTTTTTTTGCTAGTTCCCGCAAATCTCCCCTGAGGGTTGGCTCTTTTGACGCTTCTAGTACAGCCTGCACCGCTTCGTCTTCAGAAAGGCGAGTGAGGGCACGGCGAACTACATCGGCCTTGTTGGATGCGCGACCGCATTTTACTTGGCTATTTATGAATTTCTCCAATTCTGGTGACAACGGAACAGATAATGTAGACATAATATTTATTGATTATTTATATGATATTATCATATTACATTATCATATAAATTGTCAACCCTTTAATTCCAGCACGATAGGGCAGTGTCCCTAAATATTGATTTCAATCAATACCGGGCAATGATCGGAGCCGAGAAAGTCTGTAAGCATTGTGGCTTGTTTCACACGTGGGAGCAA
>PCUO01000015.1 GCA_002771015.1 Candidatus Yonathbacteria bacterium CG17_big_fil_post_rev_8_21_14_2_50_43_9 | reverse complement strand
ACTGATGGCTCTACTGCATTGGATAAAGTTAAAGAATACAAGCCCGATATTATCTTGCTGGATTTGATGATGCCTAGGTTAGGAGGATTAGGAGTACTTGAGGCATTAAATAAAGCTGGAAATAAAGCTCCAGTGATAATATATAGCAACCTGGACTCTGAAGATAAACAAAAAGAGGCCATGGATAAGGGTGCCACTGATTTTATCTCTAAATCACATAGCGATCCACAAGATGTGCTAGATGCAGTTAATAAGCATTTGCCAAGCTCAACTTAATTTTTCTCGCAATTTTCATCCTGTTTTGATAAGATAGTTTTACTATGCGTCTGCCCGATAAGCTAATTAAGGAGATTGTTGAAGAGTCGAAATATGTCGACCAAGATAAGCTTGCTGCTGCGGCTTTATCTTCCTCTGAACTAGGCATGCCCCTTTCAGAGACCCTGGTATTTAAAGGATTACTTTCTGACGAGATACTTGGTAAGTTGGTGGCTGAGCATTTTAAGGTTCCTTACTACTCATTGCAAAAAAAAAGAGTCTCAGAAGAGATGCTCGCTTTGCTCCCAGAGACTACAGCTCGTAACTTCCGTGTAATCCCACTTGAGTTAATTAAAAATAGACTAAAGCTAGGAATGGAAGATCCTCGTAATCTTGAAGCTATTGAGTTTGTTAAGCGGAAAACCGGTTACTCTATCGAACCAACCTTGGTAACTTCGGACGAGCTAAATGTAGCGTTAGGCTCATATAAAAAGAATATTAATGAGGAATTTAGCGAAATAATTAAAAAAAATGCAGATAAGACTAGTCGCGCCAAATTAGAAGACGTAGAGAAAGCAGCTATTGATGTACCTGTCGTGAAAGTCCTAGATACTTTGTTAGAGTACGCAACGGCTGAGGGTGCTTCTGACATACACATAGAACATGGAGAGGATGAGTCTATTGTGCGTTTTCGTGTTGATGGGTTTTTAAAAGACGTTATAACTTTAAACACAGATCTTCATCCGCCTGTTGTAGCTCGGATTAAGATATTATCAGGATT
>PCUO01000034.1 GCA_002771015.1 Candidatus Yonathbacteria bacterium CG17_big_fil_post_rev_8_21_14_2_50_43_9 | reverse complement strand
CCTTCAATTACAATCATGGTCGCATTGGGAACATTCACACCAACCTCAATTACAGATGTCGCAACGAGAATATGTATCGTGCCCTTTTTAAATTCCTCCATAATCCATTCTTTTTCGGCAGGCTTCATTTTGCCGTGAAGGATTCCAACCTCAAACTCAGGGAAAATATCTTCCGCAATACGTTTTGCTTCCGAAATGACTGATTTTGCATTGAGCGCGAGTTCTTTGTCTGGGTCGGGTAGGTCAATGCGCGGACAGATGACATACGCTTGACGACCATTATTTATTTGAGCGCGAATATGCTCCTCCATTTTTTGACGATTACTTTTTTTAACAAACTCTGTTTTTATCGGCAAACGTCCGACCGGCATTTCGTCTAAAAGTGTGAGGTCCAGGTTGCCATAAATGGTGAGCGCAAGGGTGCGTGGAATTGGCGTCGCTGTCATTGAAAGGAAATGCGGGATAACGATGTCTTTTTTAGCCAACTTACCACGTTGCAGTGTGCCGAAGCGATGTTGCTCGTCCACAATAGCGAGACCGAGGTTTTTAAACTCTACACTTTTTTGAATTAGCGAATGTGTGCCGATTAGAATTGGAAGTTTGCCATCCGCAACCCATTTTAGAAGCTGGGCTCTTGAAACTTTTGTCGCTTCGTTTGGGGCAAGCTTAGATGGAAATTTTTTAGCTCCGCTCCCTGTGAGAAGCCCGATTTCAATCGGAAGACCACGGAAGTATTCTATGAAACTTTTAAAATGTTGTTCCGCAAGAATCTCCGTTGGCGCCATGTACGCAATTTGAAGATTTCCAAATTTATTATCGTGTGGAGGAGTTGTTGCGACTGCGTATGCGGATACAGCTGCTACAAATGTTTTCCCAGACCCAACGTCTCCTTCAAGTAGGCGCGCCATTGGTACACCATTTTTAAAATCAGAAAAAATATCTTTGAGCGCATGTTCTTGCGATGCTGTAGGTTTGAAAGGAAAGCGCGAAGTAAAACTAGCGAGAGCTTTCTCCTCAGGCTCAATTATAAATCCACTGTGCTCCTTTGTGAGAGCTCGTTCACGCTGACGCGTGAGCTGAATCATAAAAACTTCTTCAAATGCAAAACGTTTGCGCGCAGACTGCGCATCCGTCTCTTTTTGCGGAGCATGAATCCATACGAGCGCTGTTGTAATGGTTGGGAGATTATACTTTGTGAGAATTTCTTTTGGAATTGGGTCAACAATATGATCTAATGCCCCCTTACTAAAGACCTTCTGAATATGATGATAAATGAAACGAGATGTGATGCCTTTTGTTTCTGAATACACTGGATAAAATTGTGTCTTCTTCTCACCTTCAAAAAGTGAGCCACTGGCGTCTAGTGGGAGCTCATTTGTGCGGACAAGCTCTGGGTTTGCAAGATAAGGCACTCCACCGCGTTCCTCCACATGCCCAGAGAGCTTCACCATCATTTCTGGTACAAGCATTTTTGCGATATACGCTTGATGAAACCACACACACTTAATGCGTCCTGTCCCGTCTTCAATAACAGCTTCCGTCATTGGTATTTTTGTACGAAAACCTTTTGATGTTTTTGATGATGCGACACGACCGTAGATTGTTGCAGTATCGCCCCTCATGAGATTGGCGATGTTATTTATTTCCGCAATGCTAGTGTAGCGCGTGGGGAAATAGCGAAGAAGGTCTTCAGCGGTTAAGATGCCAAGTTTCGCAAGTCCTTTTTTCTGTGGTTCAGTGAGGCGAAAAATCGTTTCAAGTAGGGTTCCAGAAAATACAATATCGCCATTCTTCATGGCGATATTGTATCATGTCTGTTCTTTTTGTTATTTTACGCCAATTTCTTTTAGGAACGCTTTGTTGTTTGGCGCGCGTCCGAGGAACCCTTTTACCAAATCAATTTCTTCCATACTCCCGCCTTTTTCTAGAATCCATTTTTTGTAGTCCGCTCCAACTTTTTTACTCATAATTCCTTCTTTTTCAAAACGAGTAAACATATCCGCTGCATATACATTTGACCAGAGGTACCCGTAGTATCCAGCGTCGTATCCGTCTAGGTGTCCAAACCCTGCGGGGAAAATTGCGTCTTTAGGTAGTACTACACCTGTGTATTTTTTAATAAGGTCGCGATAAAGTTTCGCGGGTTCTGGTGGTTTGTTTTTGGTGTGAAGTGTGAGGTCAAGCATTCCTTGTATTATCTGTCGTAGGATGCCGTATCGGAGCATGTGTGTTTTACTAGATAATAGGTTTTTCAAAATCTCTCGTGGAAGAGGTTTGCCAGTTTTGTAATGTGCAGACAAAAGTGCAAGAGATTTTTTGTCCCATGCCCAATGCTCAAGCATTTGAGACGGAGCTTCCACAAAGTCCCATGCGGTATGACATCCTGACTGCGAAGCATAACGTGCAGTAGTTAGCGAATGGTGTATCATGTGTCCAAACTCATGCAGAAATGTTTCAACCTCACCGTGTGAAAGTAATGAAGTATTCTTTTTAGTTGGTTTTGGGAAATTTGTGATCATAGTGCCAAACGGGGTGAAGTAATCGTTTCCAGAAAATGAAGTTTTCCTACCATTTACCACGTCGTTAACACACGCATGCCCATACTTGCCATCTCGGGGATATAGATCAAGCGCAAAATATGAAAGCACTTCACCTTTGAGTGTTTTGACTACATATAACGATGCGTCTGGATGCCAGAGTGAGAAGTCAGTCAGTTTTTCAAATTTTACTCCAAACAGTGTTGAGTAGATTTTAAAAGTTCCGTCCAAAACACGTGAAAGAGGGAAGTATGAGCGTACTTCCTCACTGTCTAAATTAAATTTTTCCTTTTGTAGCTCATGGCTATAGAAAGCAATATCATAAAAATGAAGCATAGCTTTTTTGTTTTTGGTCTTTTTACGTTTTAGCTCACGGAGTATATTTATTTCCTCCATTCCTCTTTTTGCAACTTTTTTCAGAAGGTCTTGTTCAAATGCAATTGCGCGGGCGCCAGATTTTGCCATCCTTAGCTCGGTCTTGTAGTCTGCGTGTGTTTTGTAACCGAGAAGATGCGCTCTCTCAATGCGAATCTTTAACATCTCTGCGAGCACCTTCATATTTTTATTACCACCTTTTTGAAGCGCTTTTTCCGCAAGCTCTTTTCGTTTCGTCTCATTTTTTGCAAGCTCCATAAACGGGTGATGTTCTGGGTAGGCGAGAGTCACTTTATATCGTCCATCTTTTGTGTGCTTTAGACCAGCCTTGTATCGCTCTGGAAGCCCCGTCAATTCATCATCTGTAACTAGTATGTGGTCATCGTACGCATTGATGTTCTGGCGAAATTCATTTGAAACCTTTGCGAGACGTTGGGAAAGTTCTTTCACGCGCTTTTGCTTGATTGGTGGCAAATCAAATCCAAGACGTTTATAGTTGAGAAACATATCGCGAAAAAGTTTTTTGCTTTCGTTGTCCAAATTTCTCTGCTCTTTGCGCCATACGCCTTTTTCATAGTCTTTGAGCGCCTGCCAAATCTTTGGGTCGCGTTCAATCGCAATCATTTTGTTTTGTATAGTGTCAATGGCGCGTTTTGCGGTGTCGCGGATAGATTTTTCTGGTGAAACATTTTGAAGAAGATCAATTTTAAAAATTGTTTCAGAAATGCCGTAGTCAGACGACTCAAGCGCGTAAATAGTGTTTTCAAAATCGCGTTTAGACGCAGAGACTTTTTTAATTACAGAAAGTCTAGCTTTTTTCTCGGCAAGTATTTTGGGTACGAGTTTTTTGATGTCGCTTGCTGTCCATTTTGCCCATGCGAAATCTTTTGGTGTGTATGGTGTTCGGTTCATGTTGGTAGAATATAGAATATAGAATATTGAATACAGAAGATGAATCAGAAAAAAATACGATTGTCGAATCTCGGCATATTCAATAGCCTTGTTACATAACAATTTTCGTAGTGAAGTTTCTTATTTTTGAGCGATATGCAGTCTAAAATTATGAGGAACATCTATATATTTTTAATAATTTTGGACAAATCGTAGTCAAAAACAAGAAACTGCAACAGAAAAGTTATTAGGCAACATGGCTAATATACCACATTCAACATTCTATTCACTAGATTGCGCGATATACTACAAGAGAGAGAAGAGCAAAAAAGATTGCCGCGTAAAAAGCGTATGTTGCAAACGCGAGGAATAGCGGAATGCTCCATAGCGCGTGTACTAGTAACGCGCCAATACCGAGTGATTGCAGAATCATTTTTAGCTTGCCTGTGTTTTCTGCTTGAACAATTTTTCCATAGTAAGTTTTTTGCAAGTAGGCGCTTCCGACGAGAGTAAGTTCAATGGCAACTATGGCAAGAACGATTTCCCAACCGAGGTATCGAGGAATAAGTATTATTACCGCTGTGGACACAAGAAGCTTGTCTGCAAGAGGGTCAAACATTTTTCCGAAGCCTGAAACAAGGTTTCGCGTGCGCGCGAGCGAGCCGTCCACTGCGTCAGAAAATGCTGATATGAAAAACAGCGGTAGAGCGACGACATAATTTTCGTTCCACAAGAAGTACCCAATGAACGGCACACTAAAAAAGCGGAGCCACGAAATAATATTTGGAGTGATCCATTTTGGGATAATCAAAAGAAGTGTCCTTGCTAGAATTTTGTCAGTAATCGTTAGGTTGTGGCGCATAGGTAATATTGTAGCAAAACCTAAGGAAATATGATAAGGTTGCTTTGTTGAAAGGTTTGAAGAATGTATGGCAAAACCATTTTGTTTACAAAATGTTATAGGGAGACGTGGCTGAGCTGGTCGAAGGCACCTCACTGCTAACGAGGCAGGGTAGCAATACTCTCATGAGTTCGAATCTCATCGTCTCCGCAACCCACAATAATAAAGCCCCGTTAAGGGGCTTTATTATTGTGGGTCTTTGTGTGACGGCGA